>JAAYVR010000068.1 GCA_012517065.1 Verrucomicrobiota bacterium
CAGGCAAATCCGTCGCCCGATCTTTGACCGGCTGGGGGCGGGCAAGAATGCCCGCGCTCCTGCACGCGCTGGAAAAGGCAACGGCGCTCGGGAGCGCGGCCGTCCTCGGCCGCATCAACGTTACGACCGACCCTACGACCCGTTTGGATCACGCAAATGCGGCGTCGGAACATTCACCGGCTGAGATGCGCAAACTGTGTGTCTGTCCCCATATCTGCATCCGAGGGGTTCCTCCACAGACTTCGGCAACCGCCGATAGGAACAAGGGGCAATTTGCGGGCCGCGCCCCAATCAGGGGGCAAAACCCAAACTGCGAGCCTGTCACCTTATCCAGCTGGCTCCCAAAAATCGCACTGTTGGGACCGCCTTACTGACGGCCAGAGAAGCCGATACAGAGAAGCTGAGCAAACTCGCGGCGTGAAAATCTTCTCAAACATGAATGATTCTTCAATATAGCAATATACTCTGAGCAGTCTGTGAACCTGGTGTCTTCAAGAAACCAAGGCATATGCGGGCTCTGGGAAACCCGCGCCAAACCTGACAAATGGTGATATGCTCTAAAGTGTGTCAGTAGTCGCGTTGCCGGAATTGGCTCCGGAAGTGAGCACGGGGCGCGGTTTGGAAATCGAGATTCTCTCGTCTGGGCGCGGGTTTTCTTGGCCCCGAAATCTCCCCGCTTGACCGGCCAAAGACAACCAAAGCTTTCATTGCGGTGAGATTTCCGGGCTAGTGTTGCAACCAATCCCCGCACCCGGACTCAATAGAATGCGCGGATTTTCATAGGTTTTTCTGCGGACTTCAGCCGGATCGTCGATTCATCCTTTCTCGATATTTGATTCCTCTTTCCCTCGAGTTCGAAACCCTGCAAGGGCTTTGAATCCGGATGCCGCAGCCTGATCACAATGTTGCGCGGCGGGTTCCGCGTCGGAGGAACGACTGTCACATCCACATACCCACGTGCCAGATGCGATTCAATTCTGTAACTCACCGGACCGAAGAACGTTGGCGCGTTGTCGATCTTCACCTGTTTACCATCCTCCAACCAGCGCGAAGGGACAAACGGCGCCAGCCACAGTTCGTTCTCGCGCTCCTGCACAAACATTGTGCGCGTCTGATGGAGGAAATAGCCGGTTTCGTGGGTCTTGTCCCAGGCACCGCTGTGGTTGAAATGCTCCCATAGTGTCAGCACCTCCTGGTTCAACAGTGAAGCAAGGCTGTTGAAATAACTGCGCAGGAACGGCTTCACGTCGTCGCGCATGGCGTAGATTTCAGCGTTACGGCAATAATACGGTTGCACTTTTGAAAAGCCACCGAGGTTGAACCAATCCCGCTCGTTTTCCGCCGCCGGATAATCAAACCAACCGCTTTCGAGAAACGATACGTCTTCCATGTGTTCCATCATCAGGGTTGTTCTGGGCGACAAATGCGGCAGCACGCCGGTCGGCACCATCTGGTGTGCGCCGATCTCGACGTTGTACGCCCAGCTCCGGCCTGCGTCTTCGCCGGGGAACGATCGTGCGACCATGCCCGGCGTGTGCGCTTGTGCGGGATAGAAGGGCACCCAAATTCCGTTTCTGAGCGGGACAACTGGCGCCTCTTTCGCGGTTGCTTCGAACGCGCGAAGTGTGGCATCGGCGAGTTGGCGGCTGGCGGAATCGAACACACGCGCATCAGGGTGGCTGATAGCGGCGAGCGCGTTGCCCAATTCGCGCAATCCGGCCGCGTAATACGCGCTCATGCAGAAATGTTGCGCGAACGCGTTCCAGTCGGCCAAAACGCCCGGTGGCATAAGGCCGAAACCGCGGACAGGCGCGCCTGAGGATGTGAAATGGCGTGTCTTTTCGATCTGCCGCAATGTCCAGTGGCCGACTCGTGAAAACTCAGAAACATTTGCTCGGAGCCAGTTCGTGTCATGTGTCAGGCGCCAATGCTCGCCCAATGTCCAGAGGTGCCAACCGGTGCCGAAGGTCGTGTAGCCGGTCGTCAGAAAACCATTTGTGTTGTAACGGTGAACGAAATATTCGAGCGAGCGCCGTGCAAAATCGCCGTGGCCGAGGTAATCCATTCCCCGGATGACCGAATGCGCCTCGCTTTCGAGCGGTCCGTAAGCCATTGCGGCAATCCAGGCCGCGACGCGTTCGCCTTTTGCCTCGCTTCGCGCGTCAATCAAACACCGCACGCGCGACGAACGGATCACATCATCAAGAAATGGTTCCGGCGTCTTGATCTGTGTTGCCGAGTCAATAGCCGCGTTCCAGTAACGCTCGACCTCGGAAAACAGTTCTGCAGGTGATGTGTCTGCCGGGATCGGTTGCCCTGCCAAGGACAGATACACCGTCACGGACAGATTCGTGCGCGGTCCAAGTTCGCCTTGGAAAACAAGGACGCCATCTGATGCACTGGCCTTGAGGCCCGGATTGCCCGAGTCGAAGGACACTGTGCCAATAATGTTCTGCTTGTCTTTCACCAACCACGCGCCGGGCGCGGCACCGGCCAGCGCGATTTCAGCCGATTGGTTGGATTGGACATTGGCATGGAAAGAAATCCTCAGGTCCGTGTTGGTTCCTGCGGGTGCTGCGTTGCTCAGGGCAATCTGCACCACGCAAACAGACGGGCGATTGAGTCGGAACGGATTGCTGCCGGGCGCATCTGTCGGGGCGACAAATGTCCGCTGGACCAGTGTCAAAGGACCGGATTTTGTGGTAATGACCGGCACCGGCAACCAACCGCCGTCGAGCCTTCGCTCATGCGCCGCTTTCTCTTGGCCGATTAATCGCACGCGCATGCTTGCGGCTTTGCTCAACCAGTCCGAGCCGCTGGTTTGAAACGTGTGCCAGCGCAAATCTCCGTTCCTGTCCACGACGACCTTGGCGTTGTCGCATGCCAGTGAAAGCATTACAGGCCCTTCATTTTGCGCGAGATGGTGCGTTCTTGACATTGCTTGTTCCAGCGTTTGCTCCGGCATCGAGCGCACGCGTTCAAGGACCGTCTTCTGTCCTGCGACTTGCCAAAGGTATTCCTGCACAGTGGTAGGACGGTCAATCGAACAAACGAGCACGCCTGCAGACGGCACATAAACCGCGCCTTTCGAAAGCACATCCTCGACGGCCACGCTCGTTGTTTCTTTGCCGCGGTGGATTCGCAAGGTTGTCAGCTCCGACAGCAATGCCGACGGCCTGGCGTACCTCACAGTCACAGCCGTTTGCTTGAGCGATGCCAGCTTGCCGTTTTCTGGCGCAATCAGAAGGCCATCGATTACCTCGATCTCAGCCTTATTCGGCAGATTCGAGACCGCGCCTGTGCCCGTCGGTTTGCAGAGCTCCACTTGGAACACACCGGTGGTCCACCGCGATCGCGTGTAAACAACAGGAGCTTTGCTCGTGACAACGTTCCCGCCCGCTGGAATCAACCATCTCACCTTCCATGTCCTGAGCAGGTTGCCCGAAGGCGATTTCACGGGCACAAGAAAACTCAACCGGTCGCCGTCGCGCTCGATCTCTCCCTCGAGATCGTGCCACCTGCCCTGCCAAAGCGATTCACCAAACCATGCTTGCACACGCACTTTGCCCTCAGCAGACAACGCCGCTCCGGACAACAGTTCAATCGACATCGACTTTATCACGCGGCGGTTGAGCCATTCCACCCCGATGCATGCAATGTTGTTGCTGCTGACCGGCAAGCGGTAAATACCTGCCCCATCAGGCTCAAGGTCTGTCGAGAGCATGAAATCTTCGGCTGGAAATTCTTCTATTCGGCTTGCGCGAGTGCCATCGTGACGATTTGGGTCGAAGGCCACCACTCGTCCGAACGGCACGATGTCCACCGGCGAATCGCTGCCGGCAATCGACTGGTCTGAAGGCGTGAGACAGGCGTTGGCCCAGTTTGCCATGTCACAATCGATGCCGTCCCCGGCGTCGTGCGACTCGAGCCGCAGTTCTGACGCGCCTTCGACGTTTACACGCACCAAACGGGCCGGATCAGTCGCTCGCATCACCCCGCTGTCGAACCGTTGTTCTCCATCGACAAAAACCCTGAAAACAACGCTGCCGTTGACGTTGCCGCAGGGCTGAAGTCCAACAAAGCTCTCGAATGCGGAAAACGCGCCATCCAGCATGATAGTGATTGTGCCTGACGCGTGATGCCCCAACCCCTTGTCGAAAAACCGATCGCCTATTTGCAGAGGCGTGCCAGGGCGATCGGGCGCATGTGCGGCGGTGTTCAGGCCAAGCACACCCCATGCCTGCTGCGCAGTCACAATGAGCTCCGGATGTTCCGAAATCTGAATTTGCCCCGAAACAGTCGCGCCGACACATAGAATTGCCGTGCACACGCTCGATACAGATACGACCTTGAAAGAACAGCCGCGAACCACGGCAAAGAGGTCTGTGAGATATGGCATGTGGCGCATTTGCCGTATTATCCCGCCATTGTCAAATCAAGATTAACCCGCACATTTCCCAGCCCGGCGTAGCCGGAACCAAAGTGGCCTGACAGGCAGCGCCCCGGCTCCAGAGCCCCCTGTGGCTGTCAGCAACGCCAAGCTGGGAAATGTGCCCTGCGACTCCATCGCAAGCAAAAGTGCTCTGATTAAGCCCCCACTGGATCGCGCCGCTGATCCCGAGGGTTTCTTACGCGCTGCCGCCGATGCAGTGGGCGTTGGTAGGCGCCAAGCGCTTGGAGTGCGGCAGCTTGCTGCCGCTTTGTTTCTATGCACAAACAACGTGCCTGGAACCAGATCGGCATGACGTAGAAAACTACGTGTCTGTCCCCATATCTGCGTCCGGGGCGTTCCTCGGCAGACTTCGGCAACCGCCGATCGGAACAAGGGGCAACTTGCGGGCCACGCCGCAATCAGGGGTCAAAACCCAAACAACGAGCCTGTCACTTTATCCAACTCACCCCCAAAGGCGGTGCTATTGTGACCAGAGCCCCCTGCGGCTGTCAGCCGCGCCGGTCTGCGAAATATTTGCTGCGACTCCATCCCTGAACAAAGCACAGCTAGCGGCAAGTACACGTCAGGCAACATGGCATCGCATGCTTGGCAGGACTGAGGCGGAGCCCAGCTAGCTATCGAACGGAATCATACGAGGACCGGGACTGATGCGAACTATCTGTTCGCGGGAGCGCGGGGACCAGAAAGGAACGGCCGGCGGAATCCGTTTGTGACCGCGCATGTTGAAGGCAGCGACGCTGCTGCTGTTGTGCCATTGGCCACAAATCCATACGCCGGCGCACGTCTGTTGAACGCCGCACCATTGAGATTCCTCTGGCCGCCTGCAACAAAGTTCAGATCAGGCTTTTCCGCCGCGACGGCCGGCTGCGGAGCGGTTCGTGTCGCCAACCGGCTCGCATAGCCTTGCTGCATCCGACTGTTGCCAGCAGAGACGTAACCTTGTTGACCCGAGAAACCGTTGGCAGTTTGAACCGGAAGCTGCACTCCGCCGCTTGCAAAATACCTCGCCGCGACCGCGTTCGCATCGCCCATAAACGTGCGCCGGGTAACACCGTAAATGCCCCGTCCACCACCGGCTTGAAAACCGCCGCCGTTGAACAAACCGCCCGCACCGCCAGCGGCCACGTTCACGCCGGGAACAACAGCGCCAGCCGCGTAGCCCCCGCCGGCGTACGCGCCGCTGTATGGCCCCGCACCAGGTGAGATCACGACCTGGGCCCTGATATTCGCGATCAACAAAGCAACGCATGTCAGCACAACCGCTCGCATAATCGCTCTCGAATCTGATTCGAGAATGTATCTTGAACCAACACTGGTCAAGGCCGAGTTGGACAATCGTTTGATTGCGCCTGCATCGCGTTGTGCTGTCACTCGGTGGTGGGATCGCGACCTGCGGTGTCCCGCAACCTGGCTGCCGCGGATTTCCTCCGCCGCAGCACAGCCTGGCGCAACAGATACTCGATCTGACCGTTCACACTGCGCAACTCGTCCTGCGCCCACGCTTCAATCTCCTTCATGAGCGCGGGATCGATCCGCAGCAAAAACGCCTTTCGTTCCTCCATTGCGCGTTATCAGGAGTAAAGAGTGCCGGTGTTGATCACAGGATGAACTTCCGATTCACCGCACAACACAACCATGAGATTGCTCACCATCGAGGCTTTGCGTTCGTCGTCGAGGTCGAGAACTTTTCTTTCTGTCATTTCCTTGAGAGCCATCTCAACCATGCTCACCGCGCCAAACACTATCTTTTTCCTTGCGGCGATGACCGCCTCTGCCTGTTGTCGCCGGAGCATTGCCTGTGCGATTTCCGGTGCGTATGCCAGATGCGTCAGCCGTGCTTCATCCACTGTCACGCCGGCTTTGATCAGTCGCTCCTGCAACTCGGTTCTGAGTGCGACCGAGACCTCCTCGACATTGCTGCGCAGGGTGATCTCGTTTTCTTCGCCGTGATCATAAGCGTATGCCGAGGCAAGGTGTCGCAGGGCCGATTCGCTCTGCATCTCGATGTAATTCTCGTAATCATCCACGTCGAAGGTTGCCTGGGCGGTGTCTTGCACGCGCCAGACGACGACTGCGCCAATCTCGATGGGGTTCCCGCGTTTATCATTCACCTTGAGTCTTTCGATGTTGTGAGTGCGGGCGCGCAACGAGATTTTGTACCGTCCCATATGCCGTTTCCATTGTGCCGCGGCAGCGGCCCGCGATCCACCGGGTTTCCCGAGGGGCTCGGTGGTTTGAGCCGCCATGGCTGTGCGCGGGCCGTTCGAGTAAAACGGGTTGCCCCAATGAAACCCACTTTCACGCACCGTGCCCTTGTATTCGCCGAACAAGATCAGCACGCGCGCCTCATTTGGCTGCAACGTAAAGAACCCGGTCGTCATGATTATGTCCAATGGCAGCAGCAACATGCTGGCCAGAAACGGCGCCAGAAGCGGCCCTCCTCGTTGTCCGGCGGCGATCGAGTAAATGAGCAGGCCGATGGTGCCAAGATACAGCAGGATTATGACGAAGAGCATGACCCAGCCGTTGTGGACCGACACGACTTTTTCGCGGCTTGGCGCGATCTGGATTTGATTCGTTTTGTTCATTTGACTAGATAGCTTTGTTATAGCTTAGTGATATCATACTCGTTGGGTCGAGATTGTCAATGCCTGTCTTCACCATTTTGTCTTGGGCACGGAATCCGGAATGCAGGTTTCACGCTCTGCCCTGGGCACAGTTTCACGAACGCCGGGGTCCACCGGTGGCACGCCGCTGTTATGACAGAAGCTGTGAACATTTCCGCGCACACGCAGCGAATGGGATTTGTGGCGTTCTGTCCCGACTCGACGCACGTAATTGACCTGCCAATTGGTTTGTGCCCGATCGGATTGATGACATGGAATAACATGCGCGCACTTGATTTTCTCCAGTCGCTTGAAGATGTGGACCCTGAACGGCTGGGTTGTACCGGTGGGTCTGGCGGCGGGCAACAGGCATTGTATCTGGCCGCCCTTGACAGCCGCGTTAAGGCAATTGTGCCCGCCGTGCTGGTCTCGTGGTTCAGACGAATTCTTTTTGTCAGCGAGCAGACGCACTGTTTCTGCAACCACGCCCCCGGTATTGCGCGCCTCACGGACGAACCCGAGTTGGCAGGGCTCTTCGCGCCGCGCCCGGCCCTGTTCATCTGTGCCACCGGCGACTGGACACGCGATTTCCCGAAGGAAGAGTTTCCTGAGATCAAGCACATCTGCCAGTTGGTGGGCGGAGAGGTCAGTTGCGTTCAATTCGACAAGCCACACAACTATGACCGCGACAGCCGCGAGCAGATGTACGCCTAGATGAACAAGCATCTCCTCAACGCGCGCGGACCGGATTCATTCGTCGGGGAAATTCAGACGATCCGACCTTGCCCAGGCCGAGTTCGAGCAGGAGCTGATTGGCTGGGCCAAAGGAGAACGGCGCTGATCGGCTGCATTGAGTTTCAAACAGAATGAATATTGTGCCAGGCGCGTTGTGCCGGGCCATCGTTTCAGCGAGATTTCCGGGCTAATGCGCTCGCCGCAGGCCGCGCTCAACCAAGAACCGCACAAAGTCCGCCGGCCGATCTGTCTGATACCCGTCGGCGAGCAAAGAAATCGTATTATCCCAGAAGGAGGTGTCTTCCTTCGGCCCTTGGATATCGGGCCAAACGGCTAGCCCGCACTTCTGCGCTTCGCGAACCAAAGCCGGTGTGTAGAGCGCAACCGGCCCATCCAGAATATCTACTTGCAGGCGCGCCTTGAGCGTTGGCAGTGACTCTGCCGATAGATCCTCCGGTTTGGGAGACATCATGGTCCGCAAGGCCGGTTCGAGTATCTTCCACAGGCGAAGCGCGTCGCGCTGGTCATAAACGACGGTGGAACTTACCATCCGGTAATCTCGCAGCAACTGCACCACCTTCGCACGGTCGCCGCTCTTGAAGTCTAGATAAAGCCCGGCTTTGTCCTGCAGCGCGGCCAGCGCCTCGGTTAGGCGCGGCACTTTGGACGGCTGCAGGTGTGGCCTCTGGCGGTCCACCAAATGAAGACGCGCGATTTCGGCGATGGTCAACTCCTCGACACGCCCATGCCCGTCTGTAGTGCGGTCCACGGTTGCGTCGTGCATCAGCACCAACTCGCTATCCCGCGTGGCGCGGACATCGAGCTCGATGTAATCCGCTCCTGCATGGTGAATCGCGCGCTTGATGGCTTCGATGGAGTTCTCATGAGCTGCCGTGTGATCGCCGCGGTGCGCCACGACGATCGGCCTCGGCGCGGCACGGCCTCGCCCCAAAGATTCAGTCGTGGAACTTCCGTCATCCTGTTTCCTGTCAAACGCCAAAGCCGCGAAGACAGTTGCGAGCACCGCTGTGGCGGTAGCAATGGTTTCTAGAGGGGATCGCCCGTTCATGCCGTTGCCAAGCTACACCAGCTCGCCGGCGAAAGTGAACAGTGAAGATAAGGCTGCAGAACAGCCAATCTCGAGACCGGTTTCGATAATGCAAATCCAGCGCCCCACCGTTGACCTGCTGGGGGGCAGAACCACGTGCCTGTCCCCATATCGCATTACCGGCCCCATCAATCCGACGACCGATCTTGCACCGGTTTCGAACACCCAGATTCGGGGTGCTACCGTTGACGGGTTGGCGGCGCCGAAACTATGTGTCTGTCCCCATATCGCTCCATTGGATCAATCTTGTTGTGGCGCAGCTTCTTGACCGCGGATGGCACGGATGACACGGATACGCAAACTATGTGCCTGTCCCCATATGCTTCTAAAATCTCAGCGCTCGCGGGCGGCCGAGTGCGGCCAAGAATAAGCCAACTGGGGCAAACAAACGGTTTGATTTTGACCCGGGGCGTGCTAAAAGAGTGGTTCCGACAGACAACATTGAATAGAAAACTTTTGTAATCGTTTATGTCACAACATAGAAGTCTGCGTGCGGCGGCTGTTTTGGGCGCCAAACGAAATGTGCTGAAACGGTATGAGCGGGTTGAATTGCTCAAGAAGCGCGGGCAATGGAAAGAAGGCAATCGAGTGACTGGTTTGCCCAAGACGAAGGCCACGTAACGCGGCGATGGCCGGATCGGAACACCACACGCCGGGTGCGACAGTGCGCCTTCAGAAGTATCTGGCGCAATGTGGTGTGATGTCGCGGCGCGCGGGTGAACAGGCGATTCTTGACGGCCGGGTCGAGGTGAATGGCGAGGTTGTCCGGCGCCTTGGGACCTGCGTTGATCCTGTCCACGACATTGTTTGTTTGGACGGGCGGATGGTGCGTCCGCGTTCCAAGCTCTACGTAGCGCTGAATAAGCCACGTGGATTTGTGTGTTCAAGGCGCAAACAGGGTCGGCACCTATTGGTGAGCGAGCTGGTACCTCCTGAGTGGAACGGATTGCAGACCGTCGGCCGACTGGACCGCGACACTGAAGGCTTATTGTTTCTGACCAACGACGGTGATTTTGCCCTGCGGCTGACGCACCCGCGTTATGCTGTGCCGAAAACGTACGTGGCCACCGTGAACGGGCGGGTTGAATCAGAAACCTTGAACAGGCTCATCCGCGGCGTTTGGGACAAGGGAGAACGGCTTAAGGCGGCGAGCGTACGACTCTTGTCGGCGAGCAACAAGCGGAGCGTGGTGGAACTGACCCTTGTTGAGGGCAAAAACCGGGAGGTGCGGCGACTTTTTGCGGCGCAAGGCTTGACTGTTTCAAGGCTGGTGCGAACGCGGATCGGTTCAATTCGTCTTGGCGAACTCAAACCTGGCAGATGGCGTGCATTGACGCCGCCGGAGTTGAAATCGCTGTTGCAGGGCAAATCGACAGCGCAACAAGCGAACTCTGGCAAGGACGGGGCAGAGGTTGATTGACACCTGCTCTTGTTGGTTTTCTACTTGGGGCGAGCTATGAGCCGACACACGACACGCTCTTTTGTCTTGCTTCTTGCGGGGGCGTGCGCCGCGTTGTCTGCAGAAGCACAAATCAAGGCCCGCATCAACACCGACCGTGTGAGTGCGCGGGCAAAAGCGTCGATTTTCAGCGAGGTCGTGGCACAACTTCGGCAGGGTGACGAAGTCACTGTGCTGGAAGTGATCAAGCACCAGAACCCACGACAGGGCGAGCCGGCCGAGTGGGTGAAGATCAAGATGCCCGCGGACGCGCTCTTGTGGGTTAATGCCTCGCATGTTGATTCTGGGAAAAAGACTGTCAGTGCGACGCGGCTTAATGTGCGGGCTGGTCCGGGTTTGAACTTCAGCATTGTTGGTTCATTGAATCAGGGAGATGTCATTCGGCCAGTCCGTGTGCTGGATGAATGGGTTGAAATCGAAGCTCCCTCGAACAGTTGGGCTTATGTTAACAGCCTGTATCTCACTTGGGGAAAACCCCGACAGGTCCGGGAATCGAGCGGGTCAAACGGGTTGAGTGGGTCAAACGGGATGTCCGGGGCGCCGGTTTCAAAGACAGCCGAGACTCAATTACCGGCATCTCGACAGACCCCATCGGCTCAAAACGCGTCTGGTCCCGCAGTAACGGCGGTGCGCCTTCCTCCGAGCAGCTCGGCAAGCAGCGGTGCGGTTCAGGCTTTGCCCACTGAGATTTCTTCTGCAAATGTGAAATCGGCGCTTGCAGATGGAGGGGAGCAGTCGACTGCGCCGAAATTGTCACAGAAGGGGACAATTTCTTCCTTGGGGGGTGCCGGAGCTGGAAGCGGAGCAGGAAGGACTGGAGAGGCTCGCAAGGCCGAGCTGGCGGCGGGCCAAACGGTCCAGAGAGTTGAGGCCGGTCTTGGCAAACGGCCGGTGAGACGCGAAGGGGTGCTGACGCGGAGCATGATGTCGCGGATGCCGTCGCCTTACCGACTTAAGAGCATTGATACGGGGCGTGTGATTGGCATTGTGCGTTTTGGGAATGAGATTGGCGAAATCGGCCGGTTTGTTGGGCGACGGGTCGTAATCGAGGGAATCGAATCGTCAAACAAGGCTTCGCCGGAGATTCCAGTGATAGATGCCGAGGAAATAGCGTTGGTTGAACAATGAGTACGACGGGGAACTTGATAGACGGGCGGGCAATCGCGGACGCGATTCATCTTCAGACCTCGCAGCGGATACAGGCTCTGAAGGCACGGGGCATTCAACCTGGGCTTGTATTTGTGCGGGTTGGGGAGGACCCGGCTTCACAGGTGTATGTGGGGATGAAAGAGCGGTGCAGCGTGCGGCTGGGCATTGCATCCGAAACACGCGTGTTGCCTGAAAAGACGAGCGAAGACGAACTGCTGGCGTTGATCGACGCTCTGAACCGTGACCCGAAGGTGCACGGCATTCTTGTGCAAGCACCACTGCCAAGGCACATCAGCGCTGCTCGTGTTTATGCCGCGGTTGATCCGCACAAGGACGTGGACGGTTTTCATCCTGCGAACATGGGGCGGTTGCTGTTGGGAGATGGGAGCGGGTTTGTGCCATGCACTCCGGCCGGCGTGCATGAATTGCTCTTGCGTTCAAACGTCAAGGTTGAAGGCTCAGAAGTTGTGATTTTGGGGCGGGGCAACATCGTTGGGAAGCCGTTGGCCGCCCTACTGATGCAGAAGGCGTCCGGCGCAAATGCGACGGTGACAGTTTGCCATTCGGCGACTCGGGACATAGCGGCTCATTGCAAGAGAGCGGACATTTTGGTGGCAGCGATGGGCGTGGCACGGTTTGTCAGAGCCAACATGGTCAAACCGGGAGCGGTGGTGATCGATGTTGGGGTCAACAGGGTCCCTGACCCTGCTACCAAGAGCGGCTACAGGCTGGTCGGTGACGTAGCTTTCGATGAAGTCCAACCCGTGGCCGGCTTGATCACACCAAATCCGGGCGGAGTGGGGCCAATGACGATTGCGATGCTCATGCAGAACACGGTTCGCGCGGCCGAAATGCAGACCGGCCTGAGCCGTGCGGATGCGAAATGAATTAGCTGGTTGTTCTTCACTTCAGGAGCAACAATGAGGAATCTTTGATTTATGCAACCACCAACTCGTATTTTGCCTGATCTACAAGCTTCCTTGCTTTGCGAGGACGTGCGGCAGGACACATCCGGCAGTTTTATTTTGATAGGGGTGATTGGATTCATCCGCGTGCCGCAAGTCCCGATCACAGCATGGAAACTCTGTCTGTACAACAGATGGACGGCCGGGATAGGGACTTTTACCCAGGCCGTTCGGCTTGTTGGTCCCGACGGCGCAACTCCCATTCGCCAGAGCACATGCCGCTTTGGATTGCAGGACGCTACCCATCACGCCATCAACGTCACAGTGTTCACCCAGATCGAGTTTACCACCGCAGGTGTGTACTACGTGGAAGTCCTCGTCGATGACGTGATGAAACTGCGGTTCCCGGTGCCGGTTATCGTGGTTACACCGCCCAATCAACAGCAGCAACAACCGCAGCCGCCGCCCGAAACCAAGTAGCGCCGACCGCCTCAAACGCGGCTGGCGGCCAGTCACTCTCAGGCATCAGGGGCGGCAGCAGTTGGTTGCGGCAAGGGTGTTGAACATCCGCATGGTTTGCAATGACTGCGCAACTCTCTCACGATGACAGTGCTGAGGCGAACGGCTGGCAGCCGGTCACGTTTGGAGGCGCAGCCGCTCTTGCCAGAACAACAGCAGGCCGCGTGCTCCTCGTGGGCATGGTCATAGCGAGCCTGATGGCCGGCGCGGTCGCGCGCACGTTCCACGTAGCATGGATGCCGGTCATTGAGGGCGCGATCAAATCTCTTCCGGCGCGCGCCAGCATCGTCGATGGCCGACTCCAGTGGTCAACGAACGCCCCTATGCGGCTGGCCGACAATTCGTTTCTCGCGCTTGCAGTTGCCGATGAAGGGTCTTCGGGGCTGACCGAGGCCGACCTTGCCATCGAATTTATGGAGAACGGTTGGCGTGCGACCTCGTTGCTTGGTTCGCTTTTCATCCCTTACCCGCCGGGGCTGACGATTTCACTGGACCCGGTGAGTCTGCTGGCAGGCTGGCTGGCGTGGAAACCGCATATCGTGGCGGGAGCGTTCATTGTTACGATTGTGTTTGTGTGGCTGATTTGGTTGATGGTTGGCCTTGTTGTGACACCTTTTTTGAGGGTTTACACCGCAGTATTGCAGCGCGCAGCGACTGCGGGTGACTGTTTGCGTCTTGGGATTGCCTGTTGCATGCCGGGGGAAATTGTCATGGCTGTCGGCGTTCTCGTTTATGGCTTGCGCAGGATCAACCTTCCTGAACTGATCGCAGTTGCAGCATTGCACGTCATTGTTGTCGCCTCGTACATGCTTATCACGCCGCTCTGGTTACCAAGGAGGGAATCGCCTGAAGAGACGACCGAGTTCAAAGGCACCGCTTCCGCCAAAAAGAACCCGTTCGCTGCGCCGCCAACAAACGACAGCGAGGAACGCCCTTAGCCCGCATATTCCCCAGCCTGGCGTCGCCGGAACCAAAGTCGCCTGACGGGCAGGCCCCCACCGGCTCTTGCACCACCCGGACCTTCAGTCACGCCGGGCTGGGAAATATGCCCTGCGACTCCGTCGCAAGGAAGAGCGCGCTGATTCCGAGGTCTCTCACCCGCTGCTGCGGATGCAGTGGGCGTTGGTAGCCGCGAAGCGCTTGGAGTGCGGCAGCTAGCTGCCGCTTTGTTTCTATGCGCAAACATCGTGCCTGGAACCATATCGGCATGGCGTACAAGACAACGTGTCTGTCCCCATATCTGCACCGGTGAGATTCTCGAGCCGAGCCATTCAACGCCAAACAACCCGCTTGCGCTCCTCTCAAGAAACGTGAATCATTACGTCCGACCCGCAGCCGTGCACAGAATGCTGGCGCGGGAAGATTGATAGATTATGAGTTCATCCCGCAACGAGTCCGATTCGGTTACCTCCCGCCGACAGTTTCTCAAACAATCATCCCATGCCATCGCAGGCGCGGCGCTTGCAGGGGCGTTCGCCCGGCCCGGGTATGTGGCAGAAAACAACACGATAAAGATCGCGTTGATTGGCTGTGGCGGCCGTGGCACGGGCGCTGCAGCACAGGCTCTTTCGACCAAAGGCCCGACAACGCTCTGGGCCGTGGCCGACTTTTTCCCTGAACGGATGCAGCAGGCCCTCAACAACCTCAGGGGTAGGTTCGCAAAACAGATGGACGTCCCGCCGGAAAGGCAGTTTGTCGGTTTGGAGGGATTCAAGAAGGCCATGGACAGCCTCGACAAGGGCAGTGTGGTTCTGCTGGCGACGCCGCCTGCTTTTCGGCCGATCCACGTTGAATACGCCATTGAAAAGGGGCTGCACGTTTTCATGGAGAAATCGTTTGCCGTGGATGCACCGGGCATCAGGCGTGTTCTCAAGGCCGGCAAGGAAGCCAGCCGCAAGAACCTCAAGATCGCCGGTGGTTTGATGAGCCGGCATTACAAACCTTTGGAAGAAGCAATCGCACAAATCCACGATGGTGCGATCGGCCAGGTCATAATCGCATGGGCATACCGAATGCACGGACCAGTCGGATTCAATCCGCGACCGCCGGGCAGAAGTGAGCTTGCACACCAGATTGCCAACTACAGTTGTTACACGTGGTTGAATGGGAGCTTTATTGTGGACTGGCTGATTCACAACATTGATGTCTGTTGCTGGGTCAAGAACGACTGGCCGGTGTCAGTCCAGGGCCAGGGCGGCCGCCAAGTGCGGACTGATCCGGATCAGCTCTACGACCATTACGCCGCTGAATACACGTTTGCGGACGGCACGCGCATGTTCGCACAGGGCAGGCATATCTCGAAATGCTTCGATTTCTTCGGCGACATAATCCACGGCGCAACCGGGTCGGCCATTTTGGGCGAGGGCCAGCCCGACCCGCGTATCTACAAAGGCCACAAACAAACAGCAGAAAACCTGGTCTGGCGCTACAAAGGCCAGCCGTGCGATCAGTATCAGGTCGAACATGATCTGTTGTTTGACGCGATTCGGAACGACAAGCCCTACAACGAAACTGAGCGTTGCTGCAAATCCAACCTGACGGCCATCATGGGCCGAATGGCGTGCGAATCGGGGAAACTCATTACTTGGGACGAAGCGTTCAATTCGAATCTGGAACTTGCGCCCGGCTTGGACAAACTGACTGACACATCAAATCCGCCCGTTATGCCCGACGCCAGCGGCAATTATCCGGTTGCCATGCCGGGGCGCACCGAGGCGCTGTAGCAAGCAGCTGGTAATTCCAGACTGCCTTCTTCATCCGGGGACCTGATGGTGAAAGGCTGGTCTGAGCTTTTGGGGCATTGGCAAGAGAATCCTTTGTCACGCCGCCCCGTGAGCCGAGTCTCTTCTTTGATTCATTTGCCAACGCCCCTCTGCGTTTGATTTCAGATGTTTGTTGTTGCTCATGCACATTATGCCCTGGGCTTTGGTCTTGGCTTTGCCAAGTGCGGGAAGGAGCATGCCCGCGCGAATCACGATGATGGCTATTACCACCAGCAACTCGATCAACGTGAAAGCTCCGTCAGATGTTCGTCGCTCTTCGATCGTTTTGTTTTCAGGTCGGATGTTCAAACATGGGTTGGCACTCAGCAGCTCTCGACCTTGGCCAAGCACCCGGCCACCGAGTCAAGATCGTGTTCTGAAGTTCCGATTGACATTGGGACTGTAGTGCAGGATTGTGGGTTCATCAAGCGGGAACGGTGGACGGTTTGGCGTGACGATGCAACGAACATCAGTTGCTGGTGTTAGACATGGTATGAAATTGCGCGATGTGACGGCAGTTTATGCTGCGGCATTGTTGGCGGCGCTGGTTGGGCTTGATTTGACCGTTCGGTGCGCCACCAGTGGCCCGGCAGCCTCCACGAACGCACCGCCCGCTCCAGCAATGGACGGGGAACAACAGGGCGACGTCGATTCAACCGAACCCGCCCAGGAACAATCGGATGCCGAGCAGGGCACAGACGCCAACACTGCAAAACCTGCCGAATCGCCTTATCAATCGATCATAACGCGAAATGCGTTTGGCCTTCGGCCACCGCCACCGCCTACGCCTCCGCCTGACCCCACGCCGCAGGTAACGCCTTCAGCTCTGAAGCTGACGGGCATTACGACACTTTACGGCGGCAAACGTGCTATGTTTGTCCTTCAAGAGCCAAACAAACCACAGCTCATTTCTGATCTGGTCCGCGAAGGAGAGAAGGACACTGTGATAACAAACCTCGAGGTGCTTTCGATCGATGAGCGGGCAGGTGTGGTGCGCGTTGTGTATGGCGGGAAGGAGCTGAGCCTGAACTTCCAAGACAACGGTCTGAAAGCGCCAGTAGCACCCGCGCAAGGCAAACCCGGCGTACCACAACCGGGCGTGGCTGTGGCTGGCGTTCAGCCCGGGGCGCCTGGCGGCGCGGTGACATCGGGCGCGCGACCAGGAATGCAGCCGACGGTGCAGCCGGCGGCCGGCGCGTTCCCACCCACAGCCTCGCAAAACCCGAGCGGGATGAGATCGATCCCGACACGGCCAACTCGATTGCCAGCGAGCGGGGGCGCGTTTGTCACACCAAATCTGGCTGGCGCACAGGATGCCCAGGCAACTCAGCCGAATATTTCGCCGGAACAACAGATACAGAACATGCGGGCGCAGCAGGAGCTGTTGCGGAGGTACGGAATTCCGGCTCCGCCGCTCCCGCCTGTGCCAGGGGAACCGACCGCCTCCCAACCTGGCGACGTGATGATCCAGCAACCAGTGCCAGTGCCGCCAGCTCCGGGCATGTAGTGAAACACACGCGCGAGTTTGGGGAACGAGCGAAGCACAAAATGCGACGGGACTTTGAGCGGGGCTGAGCATGGGGTGGTTTCGCGAGCTACAACATCCAACGCTCAACGTGTAACAACCAGCGGTAGAGGATCAACGCGGAACACTCAACTTGGCGAAGGCGTGGCTGTACGGCGCAGACTGCTCAGGGTATGAAATATGCGGCCTATGGTCTGTTGTCCGCGGTCAGGAGCCTGGCAGACGTTGAACGCGCCAAATGGCCGGCTTGACGTCGGCGGGATCAATCTCGAGCACGCCAAATCCGCCATCTTTG
This sequence comes from Verrucomicrobiota bacterium, assembly GCA_012517065.1. Classification (GTDB taxonomy): domain Bacteria; phylum Verrucomicrobiota; class Verrucomicrobiia; order Limisphaerales; family J093; genus JAAYVR01. Next base: position 17,517 of record JAAYVR010000068.1, read on the forward strand.
AGCAACTGTGACCCTGACAGCGACGGGCAGAGTCGAACGTTGAAAGGTCGCCATTTGCGGGCCATGCGGAGGGCTTCGGTCATGCGGCGGACGGTGTTACCGGCGAACCTCACGGGCGGGATGCCGGACAAGACGCGGCTGGCGCGCAATATGAACTGCGTGTGCAAATGACCAATCACCGTGAGTTCGATTTGGGTGATCTTGTCTCGGATTTGTTCATCTGCCGCGAGGAACGGGAGAGCCGTTGGATCGTGGCAGAACAGGATGATTCGTTGGTCGGCGCGCAACGCAGCGAACGCAGAACGGATGCTGTTCATGTGAATTTCACGGAGGCGCTGCCACGCGGGTCGTTCTTCAAGCAACGTCTCGGGTTCAAATACAGGGAAAGCAATCAATGACGACACGACGCCGATGAAAACATAACGGCCGACGGTGCTCTGCCAAAACGGTTCCAGCCCAAGTTCATTGACTGCGCGTTCCCAGCTCGCCAGACGCAGGCCACCGACGCCGCCAAAAAGGCTGACCTTGCCAAGTTCATGGTCGCCAAAAACGGGCCTGAACCGCTGGCCAAACCGCGCGCGAATGGCTTCGAGGCAGGCGGCAGCACTTTGAAATGCAGCATGATCGGACAACCCGACAAATGCTGTGTCGCATGAATAGTCGCCGTTGGCGACGACAAGGTCCGGTTCGCCTGCAGCTTCGATGAAATAACCCAACAGATGGTTATGCGAGAATGGGTCGCCGACCCAGATATGGCGTCGATACGCTTTGACAAAAAGACGAAGCAGCGGATTGCCTATCACGCGGGTTTCAAATCCGCCTCGTTCCTGCTCTGCAGGGCACGCGTAATGAATGTCACTGACAACAACGATTTTGAAACTTGCCTGCATTCTTGCAGCCGCGAATTTAGCCTGCTGATTGTGATCAAATCAAACGGCTAAACCGGAAATCTCACCGCCCCCCGACATTTACCCATGCCTTCATTCCAGTGAGCTTTCCGGGCTGGGCAACCTTGGTTCCGGCTACGCCGAGCTGGATTGCTATATTGAGAAGTCATTCATATTCGCGAAGATTTTCACGCTACCACATTGGTCAGTATCTCCGTATCTGCTTCTCTGATCGCCAGTAAGAGGGTCAAAACAGCACGGCCTTTGGGGTGAGTCGAATACAGTGACAGGCTCGGTGCTTGCGTGCGGACCCAAATAGGGTGACAGGCTCGGTGTTTGAGTTCTGACCCCGGATTGCGGCATGCCCCTCAGATTGTTCCTTGTTCCAAACGGCGGTAGCCGAAGTCTGTGGAGGAACCCCCTTGCGCCGATATGGGGACAGACACGTTGTTTTCTACGCCGTGCCGATATGGTTCCAGGCACGTTGTTTGGGCATGAAAAGAAAGCGGCAGCAAGCTGCCGCACTCCAAACGCTTCGCGTCCACCAGCGCCCACTGCAACCAAACGCTTCGCGCCCACCAACACCCACTGCAACCGCGGCAGCGCGTTAGAAACCATTGGGATCAACGCGCTCTTCCTTGCGACTGAGTCGCAGGGCATATTTCCCAGCTCGGCGTGAGTGAAGGTCCGGGGGTGCAAGAGCCGGGGGGCGTTGCCAGTCAGGCGATTTTGGTTCTGGCTACGCCGGGCTGCCAAATATGCGGGTGTGTCCGGGGTGGCCGGCGGTTCCTTGGAAGGAGTTCGATGATATTTGCTTGCCGGCCCGAGACTCGCTGCGCACTCTTTTGGGCGGGCATGGTCAGGAAAACCACCGAAGGCAAGAAACCGGTACGACGCGGTTCGGTGCGCGCAAAGCGCCAAACCGAGTGTCAACCGGACTTGTTGTCCACATCGCAGAAGGACCGCACCGACGCGGCTCCCAAACCCGACGCGGAGCAGTCGGTGCTGCGTGAGCAAACTGATACTGGAGCAAAGCCTGAGGAGCCTGTTCAGCTCGACGACACCCACCAACGGGAAGAGTACGACGGGGACACGGCGATCAAGCTGTACCTGAGGGAGATTGGGCAGGTAAAACTGCTCACGCCAGAGGAGGAAATCGAGCTGGCTGCGCGAATCAAGAAAGGCGACAAGAAAGCTCGCGAGCGCATGATCAAGGCGAACCTCAGGTTGGTGGTGAAGATTGCGCACGACTACGACGGTTTGGGGTTGCCATTGTTGGATTTGATAAACGAGGGCAATATCGGCCTGATGAAAGCGGTCGAGCGTTTCGACCCTTCAAAGGGCGGCAAGCTTTCGACATACGCTGCGTGGTGGATCAAACAATCGATCAAACGCGCGCTGGCGAATCAGTCCAAGACAATCAGGTTGCCGGTGCATTTGGTGGACAAGATATCGCGTTTGCGGCGCGTTGCGCTTCAACTTCAGGAAGTGTTTGGCCGGGAACCAACAAACGATGAGCTTGCGGAGGAACTCGGCATTCCTGTGCGCCGCGTGGCATTGTTGCGGTCAATCGCCGCACGACCGACGTCGTTGGACGCGCCAATTGGCGATGACGAGACCAGCACGTTTGCCGAGATCGTCGAGGACGAAAGAGCGACGGACCCTTACGAGCAACTCGAAGAAAAGACGGTGACGGCAATGGTGACTGAACTGCTTAGCAGGCTTGATCCGCGCGAGCAGGAGATTCTCCGCCAGCGATTCGGTCTGGACGGCGGGCCGGAGAAAACTTTGGAAGAAGTCGGGGCAAACCTTGGGGTCACACGCGAGCGAATTCGCCAGATACAGAACATTGCTTTGTCCAAGTTGCGCCGGATGATTCAGAAACTGGAACAAACTGGTGATGCAAAGAAGTGAAGCGCGGACACAATTCATGAACGAGCAATCGACCACCATTGGAGAAATTGAAGCGGCGATTCGAACAATCCCGGACTTTCCGAGGCCCGGCATTCAATTCAAAGACATAACACCTGTTCTGGCCGATCCACGGCTTTTTGCTGGAAGCGTCCGGCTTCTCGCGAGTTCAGTGGGCGGGCAGCGCATAGACACCGTTGCCGGCATTGAAGCGCGCGGGTTCATTTTTGCATCGGCTGTGGCATTGCAGCTTGGCGCCGGCTTCGTTCCCGTGCGTAAGAAGGGTAAGCTCCCTTACAAGACGCTCGAAGCGAGTTACGATCTCGAGTACGGGACAAACACGATCGAGATGCACGTCGATGCGGTGAAACCCGGGAGCAGGGTGCTGCTTGTGGATGATCTGCTTGCGACGGGTGGAACAGCGGCCGCCGCAGCAGGCCTCTTGGCCAAACTCGGCGCGGAAGTTGTTGCTATTTCATTTCTGGTGGAGCTGACGTTTTTGAACGGGCGCAAGCGATTGAGTGGCTATCAGGTTCACTCGTTTATCAGGTACTGACCTGCTGCGTTTTTTTAATGGCATACTCAATTCAAACCCGGGCAGCACACTGCGTTAGCCCGAGCTCCGACGCACTTGAGACATGAGCTGGGCGCTGTCGATTGACACTGGCCTGTTCCGCTGGATCAACCAGGGCTGGGCAAACCCGTTTTTTGACTTTTTGATGCCGGTAGCGAGCGGGAACCCGTTTTTTGGGCCGGCGCTGATTGTTGTATTGATTCTGCTGTGGCTGCGTGGGGGGCCACGTGGGCGGCTTTGTGTGGTGATGTTTGTTCTTCTTGCGCTGATCCTGAACAACATGATTGTAAGCGATTGGCTCAAGAAAGCGATTCAACGGCCGCGCCCGTTTATTGATTTGCCGGATGTGCGTTTGCTGGTGGGACGCGGTTCGAGCTACAGCATGCCGTCATCGCATGCGTCGAACTGGTTTGCGACTGCTGCGGTGGTATGGGTGTATTACCGTCGGAGTTGGGTTTTCATGGTGCCGCTGGCTTGTTTGGTGTCGCTTTCACGGATTTACAATGGGGTGCATTATCCTTCGGACGTTGCAGCGGGGGCGGTGCTTGGTGCTGCAGTAGGTTTTGGCGGGGTGTGGGGGTTGAACGCCTGCTGGCAAATCATTGGTCCACGGTGGTTCCCGATTTGGTGGAGACAGTTGCCATGCCTTGTTCGAGCCGAGTACAGGCGCGATCCGATGCTGTGGCGGCCCGGAGTTGCCGTGGTGCGGAATCCTGAAGTGGTCGAAGAACGGCAATGGATCAACCTCGGATACGCTTTGATTGCGGTGCTGTTTGTCGGCCGGCTTGCATATCTGCGGTCCGGGATTATTGAACTCAGCAAAGATGAGGCCTACCAATGGTTGTGGTCGAAACATCTTGATCTGTCCTATTACAGCAAGCCGCCGTTGATTGCGTGGCTTCAGTTTGTTGGGACGAGTTTGTTTGGCGACACGGAGTTGGGGGTGCGGTTTTTCGCGCCGTTTCTGGCAGCGGTTGTGGCGCTGATGGTTTTGCGGTTTATGGGACGCGAGGTTGGCGGGCGGCCAGCGTTTTGGACTTTGATTGGGCTGAATGTGGCGCCCCTGGCTGTGTTGGGCACGATTCTGTTCACTGTCGATGGGCCGCTGGTTTTCTCTTGGGTAGCAGCGATGATTTCGGGCTGGCGCGCGGTTCAACGCGAGGGGCGCACGCGCGACTGGGTATGGACGGGGTTTTGGATAGGGGTTGGTTTTTTAAGCAAATACGCAGGTTTGCTGCAATGGGTGCCGTTCGTTCTTTTCATGCTGTTGTGGCCACGTGCGAGGATGCATCTCCGGAAACCGGGGTTTTACATTGGCGTGTTGGTGAGCCTTGTTTTCACAATCCCGGTCATTGTCTGGAACGCGAACCACGACTGGATAACTCTCACGCACCTTCAGAGCCGTGCGGGGGTAACAGAACCGTGGCGGCCAACACTGCGTTTTTTTACTGAATTCTTTTTTGCCGAGGTTGCACTGTTAAACCCGGTGCTGTTCTGCGGCATCGCATGGGCGGCCGTGATCGCATGGCAACGACGGAAGAGCAATCCGCTCTTGTTTTACCTACTCATGATGGGAATGCCGCTTTTCCTTGGGTTCTTGTTATACAGCTTCAGGGCGCGTGTGTACCCGAACTGGATTGCGCCGGCGATTGTGCCGTTGTTTTGCATGCTGTTCGCTTGTGCGCATTCACGTTGGCAGGCAAGCGCGCGGCTGTTGAGACGGTCCCTGATTTTGGCATTGGCAATTGGATTGCCGGTTGTTGCGGTGCTCCACAAGAGCGAGCTGGTGAGCAAGCTTGTTGGCAAGCATTTGCCCCCTGAAGCCGATCCGTTGCGCCGCGTACGAGCATGGACGGAGACCGCCAGTGCAGTGGCCGAAGCCCGCCGAAACCTCGAGTCAGAAGGCAAACCTGTTTTCGTTGTGTGCGCGCACTACGGAATCGCAGCTCAGTTCTCGTTCTACACGCCGGAAGCGAAAGCGGTTGTGCGCAAGGACCCGATCGTGTACTACCAAAGCAGTGCCCTGCCCGAGAACCAGTTTTACTTTTGGCCGGGGTACAAGGGCCGGCGCAGCGGTCAAAACGCCATCTACGTTGTGGAACTTGACCCGTACAAGCTCAGTTCGGGCTGGTTTTGGCAGTGGATTCGAGGAAAGCCAGTCTCACGCAGGACCACTTCGCCTGACAACGTCACTCCTCCGCAACGGTTGCTCGATGAGTTCGAGTCCGTCGAGGACCTTGGGATGCGGGAGATTGAATGGCGGAACCGCGGAGTTTACCGGCGCATTTGGTTGTTCGCGTGCCGCAACTTGAAGTGATCAATGGACGGTCTAAGGGCATTGTTCCGAGTGCGCAACTACGATCTTGCATCGACTCTCAACTCCGGCCAGGCGTTTCGGTGGGTTCCGTACGGCGACGGATGGGAAGGAGTTGTTGGCAACTATTGGGTCTGGCTGCGGCAAACCTCCACCGGCATTGAAGCCCGAACAGCGCGTCCGGTTCCTTGTTGGGATTGGCTGAGCGATTACCTGCAGATTGATGTGGATATCCGCTCGGTATTGCGGTCGTTCCCAAAAGACGCGCCTATGCAGGCTGCGGTTCGGGCGTGCCGCGGGCTGAGACTTCTTCGGCAGGACACGTGGGAATGCCTGGCTTCGTTCATCTGCTCGTCAAACAAGCAGATCGTGCAAATACGCCAGATTATCGCCGCGCTCTGCGAACGTTACGGGCAGCCTTTGGACGTGCCGTCGGGACATCCGCCCGCTTTCGCTTTTCCAACCCCGGCAACGCTGGCTCAATGCACCGAAAACGAGTTGCGCCAGTGCCGTATGGGATTCCGCGCGCCACACGTCCGCGCCGCAGCCATCGAGGTTGCGACCGGCAGACTGCGTCTCGATGCCCTTGCAGAATTGCCGTTGGACTCGGCACGCCAAGCGCTTGTCAGATTGCGGGGCGTCGGACTGAAAATCGCCGATTGCGTCCTGTTGTATAGCGGAATTCATCCGCGGGCGTTCCCGCTCGACACGTGGATTCGACGCGCGCTTTCGAAGCTCTACTTTCCGGGCCGGCGCGTGACCGACAAACAGCTTCGCGAGTTCGCAGCTTCACACTTCGGCCCATGGGCCGGTTACGCGCAGCAGTATCTCTTCCACTACACCAGAGTGATCGCCGATTGAAAACCAAGATTGAAGTCCTGTTTACGCCTGCAGATTTTGGCGCGCTGGCAAAGCGTGACCTTGCCAACAGTATGTGCGTCGTGTTCGACATCCTGCGCGCTACTTCGACCATGCTCACGGCCCTCGCCAACGGCGCTGCAGCAGTTGTCCCTGCAGAAGACATACCCGAGGCTCTCGAGTTGCACAAACGCAACCCCGGCGCGCTCCTCGCCGGTGAGCGTAACGGTGTCCGCATACGCGCCAACCTGACGGGCAGCATCGATTTCGACCTCGGCAACTCACCGCGCGAGTTCACATCAGAGCGCGTCGCAGGCCGTACAATCGTGATGACAACGACCAACGGCACTCGCGCGTTGCGTGCAGCGTCATCCGCAAAGCGGGTCATCGTCGGCGGGTTGTTGAACCTGAGCGCAATCGCCAGAGACGTCCAATCCCATCACCATGACGAACTAATTGTGGTGTGCAGCGGCACGCTTGAACAGGCGTCCATCGAGGACGCGCTGGCGGCAGGCGCGCTCTGTGATCTGTTGTGGCATCAATACTTGCCCAGGGAAATTGCTGATTCGGCACAAATAGCCCGAGAACTGTACCTTGCGCATCGCGGCGATCTGTTTGCAGCGATGCGGCTGTCGCGCAACGGGCGACGCTTGCTGGGAATGCCCGAGCTTCGTGACGACGTGCAGTTTTGCCTTCAACGCGACACAATACAGCGCGTGGCTTTATTGGGCACCGACGGCGTGGTGCGATTTGCTGGTTCGTGATGAGCGGGCCAGCGACCGGAGGAAAGGCCCTTACTATTCCAGTTTTGTGCGCGCAAGAACGCCCGCGCTCGTGCCGAAGCGCTGGACAAAGCAACCGCGCCGGGAGCGCGGCCGTCCTCGGCCGGGTCAATCCGATGGCCGATCGTGCATCTGTTTCGATCAAGCAAATCTTGAGCCCGAACTTAGACTGGTTGGGTGCGGCGAAGAATTGCCGCGCTCCTGCACGCGGTGGAAAAATCAACGGCCCCGGGAGCGCGGCCGTCCTCGGCCGCATCAATCCGATGGCCGATCGTGCACCTGTTTCGATCAAGCAAATCTTGGGCCCGAGCTTAGACCGGCTGGGTGCGGCGAAGAATCGCCGCGCTCCTGCACGCGTTGAAGAAAGCAACGGCCCCGGGAGCGCGGCCGTCCTCAGCCGCATCAATCCGACGACCGACCTGACACAGATTACGATCCTGCGAATCCAGCGCCCCACCGTTGACCGGTTGGCAGCAGAACTATGTGCCTGTCCCCATATCTGGCTGCGGGTCGGAAACTACGTGCCTGTCCTCATATGCACCGTGCCGCCGTAAGGCCTACGGTGTTGCAGCCAGCGCGGCGTCGGCTGTGGCCAAGCCCGCTCCAGTAGCGTCCGCCCCCCACGAAATGGTTGTGGTAGTGCCGTATGGCGTGTAAACCGTGCGGGAGCCAGGGGCCAGGTAGATCGCGCTGCCCTCGAGAATGGCTTCAGCTTGAGCCGCAGTCAGTGCTGGATTCTTCTGTGCCATCAATGCAACGATACCTGTCACGTGAGGGGCGGCCATGGAAGTGCCGCCGAGGAAGTAATAGCTGATCTTGCCGCTTTGGAGTTGATAGGGGCCGACAACCCATGACCCCGGCGCTGCAACATCGAGGTCTTGACCCGCCTTCTGCCGACTTGAGAACTCGGTGATGTAGAAGTGATCTGGGTTCGTTGGATCAGCCACATTGAGAGCATACCACCACCCTTGGCTTCCTTGGCACCATTCACCCACCCACCCGCAAGCTGCGACTGAGATGACCGGTGCATAAGCTCCGGGGTAACCCATGCCGGCTGTTCCAGCATTCCCGGCAGATGCAACAATGATCACGCCCTTTGAAATGGCGTAATCAATCGCAACCTCTTCGACAGCGTCCAAGGCAGGCCCGCCCAAGCTCATGTTAATGACCACCGGGTAGTCCGCCAATGGACCGGCCTTGAGGTCTGCGACGTAGGTTATGCCCTTGGCAATGACTGATGACCAGCCCGAGCCGTTCTGGTTCAGGACCTTGACTGGAATCACAGTAGCTTTGGGCGCGACGCCGTTAATCGGAGTCCCACGCAAGCTGTAACCGATGATTGTGCTTGTGACGTGCGTGCCATGAGAGTTTTGGTCGTGCTCCCATTTGTTTGGCTGGGTGGAAACAAAGCCCATGTCACCGCCACCGCCACCGAAACATGTTGCATACTCGGTTGCTATGCGTTCCTCCGGAAAATACTGTCGCCATGAATCAAGCAATCCGGTATCAAGTACAGCCACATAAACGCCAGTGCCATCATAGGTGACCTGACGATTATTGAAGCCGAAGTCGGTTACGTTAATTGCGTCTAGGTTCCATGTGCTCAGACCGTTGGCAAAGTTTTCCACCAAAACCGTGTCAATTGGCGCGCCGTAGCGTTCGGCGTCGGGGTTCGCCGCAGCCACGTACGGAAGGTCTTGGATCGAGGGCAGCAAACTTGCTTTCGCTCTGATTGTGACTGCGTTGAGCTGCGGGATGGCGTCCGTGACACGGCCGTACTTGCTGAGGTCAGCGAGGATTTGGTCGGTAACATCCGTGTTTAAGAGGACGTTGATGCCGATCATGCGGTTTGGCGGCGCCGCGCTGGTGGGGAGGGCGATCGCGAGTGTTGTTGCGAGCAAAACAATAGTGAGCAGAATGCGTTTCATGGTATCGATTTTCTCTCCTTTCTGATTTCGTGTTCGAATTGGTTGTTCACAAGGGCTTTCCAAGCTTCCGCCTGTCGTTGCCGATTGCATCACACTAACGGAACGGATGCAATCCGTAATTCAGAGGAATGCCGGGCCGAAAGGCCGAGGCGCATTTGAGATTTGTTCGCAGCGCCGTGGCCAATGGAGGACGGGCTTTTTCTTGTCGGTTTTACTCCTGATGTTGATCGCCCTTGGAATGATCTTGCTGTTAACCCGGAAATCTCACCGTCTGACCAGACCAAGGCACCCAAGACTTCATTCCGGTGAGATTTCCGGGCTAAAGGCGGGACTCCAAACAGCCGCGGGCGTAACATCGCCAAGGGTGCGGAACAATCAGTCGCGGGCAGAGTTCCGCGTTTAATCGGGGCACAAGACCGTTCACCGGGCGGCGCTCATGCTCGGTTACAGGAAAGGGTTCCGCCTAAAGGCGGGACTCTAAACAGCCGCGGGCGTGACATCGCCAAGGGTGCGGAACAAACGGTCGCGGTCAGAGTTCCGCGTTTAAGCGGGGCACAAGACCGTTCACCGAGCTGCGCTCATGTTCGGTTACAGGAAAGGGTTCCGCCTAAAGGCGGGACTCTAAACAGCCGCGGATGTGACATCGCCAAGGGTGCGGAACAAACGGTCGCGGGCAGAGTTCCGCGTTTACGCGGAAAGGTTGGAAGTTCACCTCTCAAACACGGCTCGCGGAGCGGCGAGTCCTACCTTTGCGAAGGCCAATGAAGCAGGTCGCAGCCGGGCCATTGGCCGAGAGTGCGCGCATGAGCGAGAATGACCGGCACTGCAGATGCGAAGTCTTGTGGTCTTTCGGCAAGCCATTTTTCGATATGATCAGGCATGAACCAGGCGCCGTCGTCGATTTCGATCGGGTGAAGCCTGAACGGACCGTTGTGATACGCGCGATAGACCCAGACGAATTCGTGATCGGTTTCGGGGCGGGCTTCGACTTTGAACCATCGGGTCAGGTTTGAAGGTGGTTTGACGCCGAGTTCCTCTTCGAATTCGCGAATTGCAGCGGTGTCGTAGTCTTCGCCGTGATCGACGTGGCCGGATGCAGATGAATCCCAGAGGCCCGGTTGCCGGTCTTTCTTCATCGATCTTTTCTGCAGGAACAGTTGGCCGGCGTCGTTGAATACGAGGACGTGGACAGCGCGGTGCAGAAGGCCGAGCGCGTGAACTTCACGCCGTGGCCGGACTGCAATCACGCGATCGAGTTCATCTACCACGTCAAAGAGGTCGTCAGGTTTGGGCACGAGATTCTGGTCGGACATTGATTTGACGGATAATAGGGTCATCGGTTTCTTTCATGCCAATTCAAAAACAATCTGTGGCGTGGATATTGTGCCAGGCTCCGACTTTTGTTGGCGTGTCGCGCGCCTTCAGGGCCAAGACGTTTTTGCGGCGGGATTATTGGAGGCGGCGTTCGCGTTGCGGCGCCCTTGCCCGGGCTTGAATGTTGTCGGCCCTTCGCCCCTTACGGAACACGCTGCGATGTTGGGCGCGGCTTTGGAGGAGATGTCAGTATCGGACGCGGAAATAACTTTCCTTGCCGGTAGGAACGACGATGTACGACGTGACGTTGCTGACGACGGGTGTCCATGAACCGCCCAGTGCGGAAGCGCGCAGCAATGTGGCTCTGCCGGGCCATGTGAGTTCGATGCCAGTTGAAGTGAGTTTGGTCCTGATGAGCTTCTCGCAAACGACGGTGACGTTGAAGTAACACGTGTTTGATTGCCCGGCGAGGCTGGTGGCGACGTTGGTGACGGTGGTGGTACCGGCTGGGAAGAAACTGCCGGATGGCGGCGTCGAGACGACTGTGACGTTGGTGTCGTAAGTTGTCCGAGCGGTGACGGTGAATTCGACGAATGCGCCGCCGTTGGTGGTGCAATTGGCGACGATCTCTTTGGGACAAGTGATTGTGACCGGCGAGGGATCAAGCACGGTAAACAGCACAGTTGCTTCGCCCTCGTTGCCCGTTGAATCCGTGCTGGTGATTGTAAGCCGGTGGACGCCGGGGCCGAGCAAAGTGCCGGCGGGTGGGTCCTGTGTTGGTTTGCCGACCTCGGGAGAACAATTGTCGGCTATTTGGACTCCGCCCACAATGCTTGGGACGGGGGCTTGACCGGGGGTGTTGGGGTAATTGTTCACGTTATCGGTGAATGCAGCGGTGGCTGGGGTGATCTGCGGGCCGGCAACATCGCCGAAGTAGAAGCAGGCGGGATGACCGTAGGAATCATATTCTGCCCAGCCGTACACGGAGGCGCCAAAAGGCTGATCGCCGCTGACGATGTGCGAGCCGACTGTGACGGGCACGCGGGCGAATGAGTATGTTGTGCCGGGTATTGCTGAGAAACTGGCGGCGCCGATTACGACGCCGTCGAGGCGGACGCCGCCGACGGCTGCGGTTGGCGAGATTATCTGGAGATAATTGGTTGGGAAATCGTTTGTGGGGGTCGAGAAGAGGTAGGCGGTGGTGTAATGGCGAACGGCTTGGACCTGGGACATGAACGGATCGGAATTGACGACGCCGTCGTAGTCGGAGCTATTGGCGAATTGAGCGACGAGGACGGGTTTGGTGGCTGTGATTCGGGAAGCGAAAGCCAGTTGCATTTGGTGGAACTGGCCACGGTTGAGATTTGTGACGGGGACACCGTTGACAGCGACAGTCGTGGCATTGTATGCGGCGAGGACTCTGAAGACATCGCCATTTGAGCGCGTTGCCAGTGGCGCGGTGTAGAAGTCGTTGCCCCAAGTATTGACCGGCAGGAGTTGTTCGACAAGGTGATCGCAGTACCAGAAGCTGCTGGATGAAACGCTGGTGCAGAGATGGCTTCCGAAGACAGCGATAGGTTTATCGGATTTGATCAGCGTGCCTGTGAGGTCGGCCGGTGCTTCGCTTGTGTTGCGGAGCTGATAAGTTTCGCCTGGCTGCATGAGCAGCTCATAGGGGACGTTCGCGGGGTGCACACCGGTTCCGACTGAGGGAACGATGGTCACGACGGTGTCAGGTTCGGCCGCGGCGATAACGAACTGTGTACCATTAAGAAGCGGCACATCAGTGAGAACGTTTCCGTATGCCATGACAACGTAACGCGTGCCAATAACAGACGCGGGGAGTGCCTGGTAGCTGTCGGTGGTGTAACGTGCGTGGTTGAACGCAGTGACACCGACGTCTTCCGATGCGATCAAATGGACGCCTTTCTTTGTGATCTCGTCGTTGGAATCGCCGAGTTCAGCATTGCGTGGCAGTTGAACAACGGCCAGCCGGCTGGCAGGAATGGCGAAGTTCGTGCTGAATCCAATTGAATCGATGGTTATTTTACAGGTTGTTCCGGGGACACCGTGGACATGGAGGTTGAGCTGAGGCGGGTTTGCCGGGTCGGGCGCGTAATTACCGGGGAATGCGAGCCAAAACTCGCGGCCGATACAACCGAGATCGCACCGTTCACGATCGGTAATGACCGAGACCAGGTGATCTTCGACCTCTCCGTCCGGGGCGAGGCCAACGAAGTCGAGGTCAGGCCCTTGCACGGTGAATCGCCAACGTGAGTAGGTCCTGCCGGTGACAGCGTTTTGGGGGACGCTAAATGTGAGCGTATTGGGTCCCGAGACGAGAGCGGTGCCCGCGAAGACTTTCTCGCCTGGATCAGCCCATGAACCGTTTCGGTTGAAATCGATCCATGCGTACAAACGGCCAGCGCGCGATGCGGTTACCTGGACGGTTGCGGTGCGGCCGGAAATAAGGGGACCGGCAAAGACCACGCCGTCTTCGTCGTCGGCGTCGGGGGTGGGATGTATATCGTCACCATCGGCGGCGGCTGAGGGTTGGCCGTCTGGTTCGAGGTCTATTCGCTGGCCGAGGTTATGATCGCGCAGGTAAGCGTGACGTGCGCCGTTGTCTTTGAGCAAAGTCGGGTATGGAGCTGGTGCGTCACCGAAGTCGAATGGTTGCTCGATATTGACCTTGTAATCCTCGACTTCGCCGTTGCTGGCTTCGCCGACGAAACTTAGTTTTCCCTGCACGCTGATGCGGAACCGGGCGAAGGTGGGGCCGGCTTTGGCATTTGCGGGGACAGTGAACGCGAGCAGGTTGACGCCAGCGACGACTGATTTCGAAGTGAAGACTTGCTCACCGGCATCGGCCCAACTGCCGTTGGCGTTGAAGTCGATCCACGCGTCGATCAGAGCGCGGTCAAAACTGCCCGACGCGGTTATTTGGACCTGGGCTTCTTGGCCGGCGTAAAGAGGAGTGACGAACACGACACCGTCTTCATCATCCGGGAGGTCGGGTGGGTTTTTATCGTCGCCGAGTGCTTCGGGTTCGGGTTGACCGTCTTCTTCGGTATCGAGTTGGGAACCGAGGCGGGGGCCGGTGGGTGAATGCCGAGCGCCGTTGTCTTTGAGTGTGGTTGGGTACGGAGGTGGAGCGTCGCCGAAGTCGTAGCGCGGGCGAGTGATAGTAACGATGTAATCCTCGACCTCGCCGTTGTTTGCTTCACCTGTGAAACTCAGTTTTCCATTTATGCTGATGCGGAAACGGGCGAAGGTGGTGCCGATTCTGGCGTTCTCAGGGACTGTGAACGCAAGGAGGTTGACGCCTGCGGTGACTGACTTGGAGGTGAAGATTTGCTCGCCTGGGTCGGCCCAACTGCCATTGGCGTTGAAGTCGATCCATGCGTCGATCAGAGCGCGGTCAAAGCTGCCCGACGCGGTTATTTGGACCTGGGCTTCTTGGCCGGCGTAAAGAGGAGTCACGAACAAGACACCGTCTTCATCATCCGGGAGGTCGGGTGGGTTTTTATCGTCGCCGAGTGCTTCGGGTTCGGGTTGACCATCTTCTTCGGTATCGAGTTGGGAACCGAGGCGCGGGCCGGTGGGTGTATGCCGAGCGCCGTTGTCTTTGAGTGTGGTTGGATACGGAGGTGGAGCGTCGCCGAAGTCGTAGCGCGGACGAGTGACGGTAACCATGTAGTCCTCGACCTCACCGTCTGGCGAATAACCGATAGGCGAAGTGACGCCCTGGTTGCTGAGTCTGAATCTGGCGTAAGTTGTGCCCGGCGTGGCCGTGGACGGGACGGTGAAGTTTATGACGGTGTTGCCCGCGTAGATGAGATAGTTGGTGCAGATTTGTTCGCCGGCGTCGGTCCAGCTTTGATTGAGGTTGAAATCGATCCATGCGTCGAGGTAACCGCGGCCTGGAGCGACAGCGCCCGGGGCGGTGAGATAGACCTGGATCGAGGCGGTTTTTCCGGGCTCGAGGGCAGTGAGGAACGTGACGCCGTCTTCGTCATCGGCGACGCCGGGAGGATTATTGTCGTCGCCGAGAGCGTTGGCATCTGGTCGGCCGTCGGATTCGGCATCGATGGCAGTTCCGAGACAGAAGTTATTTGTGATGGCGTGTCTTGCACCATTGTCAGCCAAAGTGGTGGGGTACTTGTAAGGGGCATCGCCGTAATCGTAGAGCGGCTGAGAGATTGCGACGGCGTAATCCTCGACCTCACCGTTGCTTGCTTCACCTGTGAAACTCAGTTTCCCACTTATGCTGATGCGGAAACGGGCGAAGGTGGTGCCGATTTTGGCGTTCTCAGGGACTGTGAACGAGAGGGTGTTGACGCCGGGGCTGACGGATTTGGAGATGAAGATTTGCTCGCCTGCGTCGGCCCAACTGCCATTGTCGTTGAAATCGATCCATGCATCGATGAGAGCGCGGTCGAAGTTGCCAGAGGCGGTTATTTGGACTTGAGCTTCTTTGCCGGGAGAGAGGGGGGTTAGGAAGACGACGCCGTCTTCGTCATTAGCGGCACCGATTGGGTATCTGTCGTCGCCATCGGCTTTAGCGGTTGGTTGGCCGTCTAGTTCTGAATCGACCAAGGACCCGAGTCTTGGGCCGGCGATAGTATGGTGCGCGCCGTTTTCTTTGAGTGTGGTAGGGTACGGGGATGGGGCGTCACCGAAGTCGAGCGCCCTGGTTTGCGTGAGTGCGGTGTTGGGCAGGAGCAAAGCGATGCCCGCTGCCAGGAGCGGTGGGAATTGCACTGCCGCCAAAAGGAATGTGTGCTTAGCTTTCATAGGCTGGCTTATCCGCTGTGCGGAGCGCGTCTGTCGGGTTGAGACATAGAAGATGTGGCTGTGTACGGGGTGCTTTTCATGTGGAGGTGTTAGAATGAGAACTCGACTGTTGAAGCCACTAACAGGGTGAGTTTCAAGTTGGTAAACAGTTGTTGGGTGGTAATGTGCAGGTTCACTGTCAGACCGCTGGGTCCGATGCCCAAGAGGGTATCCGCGAAACCTTGAGCGGCATCCTCGCGGAGGGTGTCTTCGCCCTGGTCAAAGCTCAGGTCGAAGATATACGTATCGTTGCCGTAGCCACCGAAGAGGCTGTCGTTGCCGCCGTTACCGCGGAGTGTATCGTCGCCGGCGCCGCCGACCAAGATGTCGTTACCGCTACCGCCATAGAGCGTGTCGTTACCGCCCATTCCGACGAGCGATGCAATGCCCGAGAACATGGTAGCGTCGATGATGTTGTTGGATTTGCCGCCGACCAGGAGAGCTGCGCGGATGTCGATCAGTGTGTCAGTTTCGGTGCCTATTCTGAGGGATGCGTCACTGAGTTCGAAGTTGGCGTCGCGTGTTTCCCAGATTGTGTCGAGTGTGCCGCCGTTGCCAATGATCAAGTCGTCGCCAAGTCCGCCGATGAAGATGTTGTTCAGGTCGTTGCCGATGAGGACGTCGGCGTTGCGGGTGCCAATGATATTCTCGATTGCGTTGTCGTCTGAGAGGGTGAGCTTGAGGTTAGTAGCGTGCACGGTTTGCTGGGTCGTGAGTGAGAGATCGCCGATGACGCCTGTGGAAGTTGTGGCTGAAAAGTCGAGAGTGTCGAATCCGCCGGCGGCACCGGGCGACTCGAGGATGAAGTCCTCTCCGAGGGCGTCATCCACGTTGAAGCGGTAAGTATCATCCCCGCCGTTACCGCTGAGGATATCGTCACCTGCTCCGCCGACGAGGACATCCTTGCCGGAACCGCCGGATAGGAAGTCGTTGCCGCCGAGGCCGATCAATGTTGTTTGGCCGGTGAAGGCCGAGGCATCGATGGTGTTGTCGGAGGAGCCGCCGGTGAGGACAGCCTTTTGGATGCTCGAGAGGGTTGTCGAGACACCTGCGATGGTGATCTCGGTGTCGGTGAGTGTGAAGTCGGCGTCGGCTGTTTCTACGATTGTGTTTGTACCGCCAGCGCCATGGATGAAGTTCTCGCCGGGCCCGCCGGTAAACGTATTGTCGAGGTCATTGCCGAGGAGCATGTCGTCGCCCGAGCCACCGATTATGTTTTCGATGTCAGGCAGAAGGAAGTAGAAGTACAGCTCATCCGTGGCGGCAGTTTGTGTGGAGCCGAGGGTGCTGAGGTCGATTGTGAGGTCGAGGGCGAACGCTGACAAATCCAACGTATCGATGCCGTTGTCAGTGCCGTCGGAGTTGCCACCCACAACCACGTTGATATCCATTCCTGCCTGGCCGTCTTGAAGGAAGATGAATAGGTCATCACCGTCGCCGCCTTCGAGCCAGTTTGCGCCGGGGCCGGGCATGATTATGTCGTCGCCGGCTTTGCCGTAGATGAATGCCGCGCCCGTGAAAGCCGAAGCATCAATGGTGTCATTGTTGGCGGTGCCAACGATGAATGCTTGTTCGACCGAGTCGAAGAAAATAGAGCTGTCGCTATTAGTGAATGTGACGCTTGAATTAGTGATCGTTGTTGAGCTGCCGGGTTGTGTGGGGTCTGTTGGGGTTGGGATATTGAGTTTGACGGTGTCGGTGCCGCCAGCAGCTTGGATGATGAGGGAACCGGTGGTCCATCCGCTGACGTCGAAACTGTCATCATTAGCGCTGCCGACCATGACAGCCGTTTCGATTCCGATCAGCGTATCGACATCTATGATCGACTTGTCGATTGGGAACGGTATTGGATCGTGTTGTGTGATGAAGAGTAGATTATTCTGGAGGACGAAGCTGACCTTCCATGTGACAGCAGAGAGGTCTTCAGCGATCGAGTTGTCGCCGGCACCGCCGTCGAGGATGTCGTTGCCGCCGTTGCCGGTGAGGGTATCATTGCCGGGGCCGCCGCGGAGGATGTCTGCGCCTGAACCGCCGATCAGGGTATCATTGCTCTCGTTGCCGACGAGGGTAGCTCGACCGGAGAAGTTGGACGCGTCCAAGCTGTTGTCGTTTTGGCCGCCGACTAGAGTTGCGCGTTCGACTGAGGACAGAGTCATGGACGCTGAGGTGGCGCCGGTGGTCATTGTCACGGAGGTGTCAGTGAGGATGAAATTGGCATCAGCTTCCCAGACGATGGTGTCGATTCCGGCCGCGCCATTGATGGAGCCGGTACCTGTCCAGCCTGTGAGGGTGAAAGAGTCTGCTCCGGGACCGCCTGTTAGATTGGCGATTTCGATACTGTCGAGTGAATCTTCTTCTATTCCGCGTATGAGCTTTTTGTTTGTGAGGGTGAAACTGGCGTTTGCGGATTCGTCAATTCTGTCTGTGCCCTCGCCGCCGAGGAGGGTATCATTGCCGGGTCCACCGTCGAGGATATCGTCACCGTTCTTGCCATCGAGCAGGTCCACTCCGGGTCCGCCGTGGAGGATGTTGTTGTTGCCGTTGCCACGGATGACGTCGTTTAGCGCGCCGCCGAAGACTTCCTCGATGCCTTCACCGACCAACTTGAGCTGGAGGTTAGCGTTGACAGCTTGGAAAGCGTCGAGAATGCCCATGTTAAGGTTGATTTGTTGGCCGGTTGTGGGCGAGAAATCGAGGGTGTCGGTTCCCGGGTCGGACAATAGCTCGACGATGGTTTCACTGCCCCAAGCGAGGTCAGTATCAAAGACATAAGTTTCGTTTCCGGGGCCGCCTGCGAGCAGGTCATCGCCGGGTCCGCCGATGAGGACATTATCGAGGGCGTTGCCGTAGAGTTTGTCATTGCCAAAGCCGCCTGTGACGTTTTCGAGGTAATCTTTGAGTATGAGGGTGAGGTTGCCGTTGACGTCCTGAGTTGAGTTGAGCGTTTCGAGGTGAACGATGAGCTCGGCGACGGTGCCGGTGAAATCGAGAGTATCGGCGCCGCCGTTCCCGGTAACGGTGATGGTATCGAGTGGTGAATCTGCGAGGAACTGGAAGGTATCGTTGCTTGAACCGCCAATGTAGGTGTCATTGCCTTTGGTTGCGACGAATGTTACTGGGCGGGAATAACCTGCTGCGTTGATTGTGTTGGAGCCGTCACCGCCTGTCAGGACGACATTTTCGAGGGAGCTGAGGTGATAAGTCACGCTTGTTGGCAGGTTGATCGAGGCATCTTTTCTGAAACCATAGAGGTAGGCGAACACAATCTTTTCGTAATTGGACGCGTCCTTGAGGATCATGTCGGTGTCGCTTTCGACGACGAGCGTGTCGTTGCCGCCTGCGCCATCGATGAAAGCTGTGGTGGTCCAACCCTTGAGTTCGAAGCGGTTGGCCTGGCTGTCGCCGGTGAGCTTTGCCACTTCGAAGGTATCGTGGAGAATGTGTTCGTTCAGTGTGACATATGACCCGAGCTGTATTTGTTGATGAACAAGGGAGGTGGGAGACAAGACGATGCCAGCAACACTCCGGACGGAAATGACAGTATCTTTTCCATGATCTCCGCGAATATCGTCGTCGCCCTGGCCGACGGTGATCTCGTCGTCGCCGAGGCTGCCCATCACGATATCGACTCCATCGCCGCCGGCGAGGACATCGTCGCCCAACTGGCCGTCGATGTAGTCTGCGCCGATGCCAGCGTCGATGGTGTCATTGCCCGGGCCACCGAAGAGGCGGATGTGACCGAGCTTTTCTGGGGGTTCGATACCGGTACCGTCTTGGTATTCAGCGACGACTGCGTAACCGGGGATGTTGCCAGAGTCGCCAAGGATGATGTCCCAGTCTAGGCCGCCCTGGATGTTGTCGTCGTCTGAGATGGTCGGGTTTGCCTCGCCTACGATATACACGGTGGCGGTGTCGTAGGGTCTGCCTGTGGCGTCGTTCAGAGTGAGGGTGAAATAGCGGAATTCGGTGAATCCAAGGTGGCGATTGAAGACACGTATGCGGAGCGTTTTGACCTGTTCACCGACGTCGAAGACGAGTACAGCGATTGTGGCTTCGTAATTGCGGGTGAGGTCGGGTGATGATTTGGCGCCGTTTGGGCCTGTGCCGTCCTGGGTCTTAACCACGACGACGCCGGGGACGGAGGTATCTTTGCGGGTGACGATGATTTCGACGTAGCCGGGCTTCACTTCTGAGACGCTGTATGTGGCACGGCTGAACTGGTAGGTGCTGCCAAGGGTCAGAGCGCTGGTCGAGATCACACCGGCGTCTATTGATGTTTTTGTTGGGGACGCTGCGCTGATTGCGATCGCACGGGTGCGATTGACGAATTCGGCGTCACTGTCGGTGCCGGTGGTATCTTTGTCAGGATCAGGGTCTCCTTGGTTGGGCTCGACGAACGTGTAGCCATCGGGGAGCTCGAATTGGACGACGTATTTTGTCTCTACGGTTGGATGGTCGGAGTCAACAAAGAGGTTTGTGAACAAGTATTTGCCGTCGGTGGAGAAGACAGCGTTGACGGGGTTACCAACTTCGTCGAGCAGGACCACGAGCACGCCTTCAGTGAAGAGAGTGTCACCAAGGTTCTGGACGTTGTTGCCGTTCCCATCGAGCCAGATTTCGCCGCTGATTGCGCCGGGGAACAATTGGGGTGTGACGGAAAAGATCGGGCCGCTGTCGTAAATTGGGTGGAGCTGAGTTCCGGCGGGCAGGCCATATACCGCGTGGAGGTCGGTGTCTTTGGTGACAGTTACGACAGTTGCGTTGTAAGCGGTATTGTTGACCGGCATGTGGGAGTCGGTGGCGGTTTGCCAGTGACCACCGATGACGTGGTCATCGCCTGCGCCGGCGTCGATGGTATCGTTGCCGGGGCCGCCGAAGATTGTGTCATCGGTGCCGCCCCGGCCTACGGCTTTGGCTTTTTCTGGGAGGGTGAAACTGAAGCTGTTCTTGTAACCGACCGGTGTGAACGGGGATATGCCGACAACACCGTCGAACTTTTCTGCCTGAACCTCATTGTTCGTAGTAGTTACATACGAACCTGAACCGAAGAGTGGGAACAGAAGGGTTGGCCACAAGTCCTGGAACGGTGATTTGACGGTGGTGCCATCGACAGAGATTGAGACCTGGCCGAGGGCAACGTTGGCGGTGTACTTGCCGGCATCGATTCCTTTGGCTGTCTTGACGGTGGTCTGTTTATGGATGCCACTCTGCATCCAAGTGATTGTGACGGAGACATCAGCAATGCCGTTTTCACCGATGTCGAGAAAACCGTTGCCGTTGGTATCATAGAAAACCATTCCTTCAACAGGATACAGGTCATCGTCATAGATTGGGCATGCGGCGATGAAGTCTTTCTTTGCGAGAGTGGCGCGGACAGGGCTGCTGAGTCGGACGTAGAATTGCTCGGTCAATTCCGGGTCTGCATCGCGTGTGATTATCACCTCGACAGTTGTGCTTGTACCGTGCTCTGGGATGGAGGCTGTGCCTGAGGCGAAGGTGTAATCGTCGCCTGTCAAAGCTGTGCCGCGCACAGTGGCCCAGTCAACGGTCACGCCGCCGGGCGGGGCGGGTTTATCGAGGCTGATTGTGAACTTTGCGGTGGTCGAACCCGGGCCAGTACCTTCGTTGACGCCGTAAACCACTTTGAAGCGCTTCTCGACGTCGTCGTAGAAGATGCCGATCAGGGGGGCGCGGATGGAAACCACGGGAACGTCGGCATCGTGTATGGTCAGGGTTGCGGTGTCAGGAGCGGCTCGGACATTGCCGCCGGTTGGGTTGCGGAGGTACAAGAACACTGTTTCGTCGCCCTCGGACAGGTCGTCGGCGTATATTGGTATGCGCACGGCCTTGGTTGTTTCATTGCCGGCGAAATAGACGAGCTGGCGGAAGAGCGCGCCGTAATCGGCGCCGGCTGTGGCGGTACCGTTTGTGGTGTAGAAGACCGCGACTGGTTGTGAGGAACCCGGGGTGCGATGGATTGTGATGTTGGCGTACGCGATGCCCGAGTCTGGTTCTTGCACTTCATAGTCCAGGCTTCCGAAGAAAACGCTCCAGGGTCCGATGTCGTGTGTGAACGCATCATCGTTATTGATCGTGATGGTGTAATGGTTGCTTTCGTTGGGCGGGTTTGCGGCGATGTCGGCGTTGTCAGCGTTGATCAGGTTTACGAAAAAGGTCTCATTCGGCTCGCGTCGTGTGTCGCCAAACACCTTTACTCTGATGGTCCTGGTTAGCTCGCCGGGGGCGAACACGATCGTCTGCTGGCTTTTCGGCATGGAGTCATTTGGACTTGGCTCGTAATCGGGGCCGTTGCCGGGGTCATCTGTATAAACAGCTTCGACGGCAGTACCCGGCGAGGTGGCATAAGAGACGGTGATTTTGTGGCCGCTGACCTTGGAGAGGCTGACCTCGATGGGGACGCTTGTGTAACCCCAACTGCCTTCGTTAATGGCTGTCGAGAACACGAGTGGTTCGCCCGGCTTGTGTATCGAGACGCTTACGGGCGCATCGTCGTCAGGGATTATGCCGTAGGCGCGGCCGTCGCTGATCCGGGCGTAAGCGGGGTTGAAAAGATCGACGTAGATTCGTTCGTCTGGTTCATCAAGGTCATCGTCTCTGTAGTGGACTTTGATGCTCTTGAACATCTCGCCCGCCTTGAAAGTGATCTCGGCCGGGGCGGGCTGGTTATAATCGCCATCCAAGTAAGCGGGATATGGTTTGGCCGGGTTTTCACCGCAAGCGCAACTGTAGTCGGAATCCACGAGGTACCAAACGGTGACATCGTACTCACTTGGATTGGAGAGAGAAACGATGAACTCGGCGGTTGTGTTTTCCGGGACAGTGTAAACTCGCTGGCCGTTTGCGAGGAGTGTCGAGGGCGGGACATAGTCGGCGATGGAAATCTGGGGTACAGCGTCATCGTTGATTATTGTAACGAGGGCGGTCGTTTCGGGAAGCGTTGGCAGTTTGATACCTGCAGATGGGTTTGAGAGGATAACTTGGAATTGTTGGTGCTCTTCGTAAGTGATGTCGCCAAGTACGACGACGTTGATTGTCTTGGACGTTTCGCCGGGCGCGAAGACGAGCGTGCCGGACGTTGGTATGTAATCACCCGAATCGGCGATTGCGTTGCGGTGTGAAGCCGGGGGTGCGTCACCATCCTTAGTACGGTAATTGAGGGAGACGGTTGTACGCTGGGGGCCTGAAAGGGTGACGGTCAATGTGACTGTGGTTTGGCCGGTATTGCCTTCTGTGACTGATACATCGTTGATTGAGACGAGCGGGTCGCCTTCGTAGCCAGCGGTGACGTTTCGTTCAGTTTCATCGAAGGTTAGTTGAAAGTCGGGCGTGCGACCTTTGAGCGGTCCGGTTGGGTAAACGTCGCTGTCGTTGGCAGCGGATTCGGCGTCAGGTGCACTGCCGCCAGCGATGAAGTTCATGCCAGCAACGGAACTGAAGGTCATGTAATAGCGGTCAGGGTCAAGGCCGGTGAACTTGAATGATCCGTCCACATCGGTTTTGGTTGAGCCGATAAGCAGATCATCATTGCGGTAGAGGGTCACCGTTACCCCGCCGAAGCCGAGTTCATCGGCGTCTTTGAGGCCATTCTTGTTGAGGTCAAAGAAGATGGCGGACTGTATGGCGATACCGGTATCGCGGTCGCCGGTTTTACCCATCGAATCATCGCCGAATATGGAATCGTTGCCCGGACCGCCATCGAAGAAGTCGTTGTCATCTTCCTCGATCGGTTCGGTTTCACCGTTGTTGAGGAAATTGCCGCCGTACAGGAAATCGTCGCCCGGACCGCCGAAGAGGACATCGATGTTGCCGCCGCCGATCAAGATATCGTTACCGATGGCCGTGCTGGTGTCACCGGGGATATTGCGAAGGGTGATTCCGTTGGTGGGGATGGCGGCTATTGCAGTGCGAATTGCGTCAAGGTTTGTCTGAGTGATTGGAAGGCTGTTTATGGTAGCTGGGTTCGCGGGGTCGTCGTCGCCGATAAGAAGGTCAATGCCGCCGTGGCCATTGGCCCAGTCGCTGCCGCCGCCGCCGAGGAGGAGATCATTGCCCGAGCTGCCGTAGAGCTTGTCGTCGCCGGTGCCACCTTCGAGGAAGTCGTCACCGCGGCTGCCGCGGACGATATCATTGCCACCGTCGCCGCGGATCCAGTCGTTGCCCGGGCCGCCTTCGATTGTGTCGTTGCCGAGACCGCCGCGGACGAGGTCGTTGCCGTCGCCGGCGTCGATTGTATCATCGCCATCTGGGCTTGTGCCGGTGCCATCGTCGCCGTAGAGCTCATCGGCTTCGGGGCTGCCGGTGATGGTATCGTTGCCGGCGTCACCCCAGATTTTGATGGCGGTCGGACCGGCGACGAGGATGTCATTGCCGGCTCCGCCATGGATTTCGACGCCTGTGACATCGGTGTTGGGGCTGGCTGTGATTGTGTCATTGCCGTCGTCACCGAAAGCTTTGGAGTCTTTGCCGTCGCCGAGGAAGATTGTGTCATTGCCCGAGCCGCCGTGGACTTCGACTGTGGAGAGGACACCGCGGAAATCGAGGTAATCGTCGCCCTGGCCGGCGTCAGAGACAACGATGTGGCCGACATGCTCGAAGGTTTGTTTGTAGTTGGCCCACTGGACTTCAACGGTTTCGTCACCGGCGGCGCCGCCTGTGTGTTTGATGATGAACGTTTCCGAGCTGTCGGAGGTATCGATTTCGAGGCGATTGGGTGCGCGGCTGCCGATGTTGATCAACAGATCGGTGCCGGAGCGTTCGGCCAACACTGGTTGCGGGCAGGTGATTTCAAATGAAAAGAGTGTGATTTCGGCGAACCGCCATGTCTTGTCTATGCTGAAAAAGAACAGATCGATTTTCAGGAATGCCTCGAGGAACAGGTATATTTTGCCTGCGATATCGAAGATGCAGCGCGGGTCTTGCTGGGCGTTGGCGATGATTTCACTGACGCGCACTTTGCCGTCGTCATTGACGTCGTTGAGGTCGAAAGTGAGTTCGAAGCCGAGGCCGCCTTTGACGCCGGCTTCGACGATGACGAGGTTGATTGAAGCGCCGGCGAACAACTCGCCGTAGAGGCGCAGTTCGGGCTGTTCGTTGCCGCTGGCATCGAAGTCGAGGACGTAGAATCCATCGAGAATATCGACCCAGTTCTTGTCTTCGGAACTGATGTATTTCTGGATGCCGTAGGTGTCGTAGCCGAATCCGATATTGATATCAGCGCCGATGGTGCCGCCGAACTGTGCATAGAGAGGCGGATAGATGGGAATCTTCTGGGTGTAAGTAAACTTGAATTTGAACGTTGGCATGCGCCATTCGACAAGCCGGACGGGCTCGCCGATGAAGAGGTTGAACAGCTCGGCCGGGTTGTCGAAGATGGGTATGCTGAAGTTGCTGAGACTACCGACGTCGCTCACGAAACCGGAGACCGCCGAGGTGTAGGTTGAACTGGCGCCCGAAGCTGTTGCAGCGGCAGCAGCGGCCGCGATCTCGTCCATTGTTCTGCTGGCGATGTTTTCGAGGGCCTGGATGTTGGTGCGGCGCCCGTCTGAACCTTCGAGGAGATTGAAGGACCCGAATGGGATCAGGATTGTGCCTTCGCCGAGGCCTTCGAGTTTGTTGATGAGGCTAACCACATCAAGGACGCCCTGGATGAAGTCAACGGTCGAAGGTTCAAGGAGACCAAACAACTCGGCGAGGTCGAGCAGTGTGATTTTTTGGCCAGCGAGGTCTGAGATGACCGGCAGCCGTGCAGTGACGATGTCGATGATCGGCTGGACGGGTTCAGTGACCTTTCGGATTTCTTTCAGGATCGGGCCGAGGAAATCCGATATGAATGTGCCGAGATCAAGGCGGATGTTTGTAAAGGAGATTTGGGGGTCACCGGCGCCATTGTTTGTGTCAAACGTCCAGCCGAGGTGGAAATCGGCGAGCACGCGCGGGAACGCGGTGTTACCGCCGAAGCTGGCGATGAGGTTGAGGTTGACGTCGGCCTCGGCTCCGAGAACGGCGTGGATGATGTCTTTGAATCTTGTTCCGCTGGAGAACAACTCGGCCATCGTCAACTTGTTATCGTGGTTGGGATCGGCCAGATCGACCTCGAATGCGCCCTCGAAGAAGCTGGGCGAGTCGGAGTCATCCATGACGTCGAGTTGCAAGAACAGCAATTGGCCGGCTGCGTGCAAGCCGGGTATTTCGGCGCGGAAGTAGATTCTCAGTTCGGGGTCGGAGGCAGGCGCGGAGGTGTTGAAATAGAAGCCGTTTGTGAGATCGACGCCAAAGCCGAACTTGAGGTCGAACCCGAGCGACACGACAACGTTTCCATCGACTTCGAGGCCGAAACCGGGCACGCCGATATCGAAGTCTATCGGGTTCTCTGTGGTATCGAGGAGAGCGATGGACTTGGCGATCCGGATGTTCACTTTGAGGCCGGTCTCGCAATCCAACGTGACGTCAAGCTGGCTGAACCCGGCGGAGACGTCGAGCGGATCACCTGTTTCGTAATCGACGAGCCAGTTGAGGCCACCGGGGCCGAGAGAATTCCAGAGGGCCTTCTTGATGGCATTTTCCATTGCGGTAAGGCCGTTGCCGCCCGCGGCTTCGATCTCTTGCTGGAGCTCGCGGAGGAGGCCATTCCTGAAATTGCTGATGAAGTTGGCAGCGCCTTTGAGGCCCTTGCCTACGAGCGGGAGGTCAGTGTTGAAAACGATCTCGTTGAGGCCGTCTTCGATCCAACCAAGGAGCTTGTCAAGGCCGGCCAAGATTTCGTCAAGGCTGTTTGCTATGACATCACAGATTTGCAGGCCGTCGAAAAGGGAACTGAAATTGGGGGTGACAATAAAGAGCTTCTCGAGTTTGCCGGTGCCGTCGTTGCCTGTGGTGGTGGGGTTGCCGTCGTCGTCGGCCAATTCAGTTGGAGCGAAGTGGCCTGCGGCGCCGGTTGCGGTTTTGATTGCGTTGAGTGCGACGGTTGCGGTGGTGACACCCGCGTCGATGTTAACTGTAAGCGTGTTGGTTGCAGTGTTGAACGAAGCGTTGGCGTTGTTGCCACTGAGAGTGTCGAGGAAAATGATTTTGAAATCGGTGTATGTGCCGTCGCTCTTGACGAGGATGTCGTTGTTGAGGCCGGCGAACTTGACGGTTTTTTGGCTGCCAGTGGCACGTGTTGAGACTGCTTCGGAGATGAACAGCGTGACAAGGTCGGGGATTTCGATGACAAGGTAATTGTCTGGGTAACCATCAGTGTTGTTGTCCGCACTGCCACTGAGCGGGGATGACTCGAGTGGGGCGAAGATTGGCAACTGGGCGCTTACGCCGCCTTCGAGTCGCAGGTCGATGCTGTCGAGATTGAACCAGTTTTCGTCGAAGTAATAACGGCCGCTTGATCTCTTGTTGAGGCCCAATCGGAAGACAGCGCCGCGGTCGTTTGGCGGGCCGGTGTCGGGGTCACCGTCCTTGTCCAGGGTAACCCGTCCGTTCTTGATGAAGATGCCGAAGACAGAACCGAGCGAGGCTTCGATGTTGATATTTGTGCCGGTGACTTTGGCGAGCAGATCGACGCCGGTGCTGTCGTAGAAGAACGGTTTGGCTGTGCCCGGCGTGGAAACATCGAACCCGAAGTCGAGGGTCAAGGCTGCGCTTGCGCTGACGGTAATCTGGCCTTCGCCTTTGATTTGGACCAGAGTGGTTGCGAGGTCGAGGAAAGATCGGATGGTTGGGTTGTCGCCGGCGAGTTTGCCAAG
This sequence comes from Verrucomicrobiota bacterium, assembly GCA_012517065.1. GTDB lineage: Bacteria > Verrucomicrobiota > Verrucomicrobiia > Limisphaerales > J093 > JAAYVR01. Next base: position 44,677 of record JAAYVR010000068.1, read on the forward strand.
CAGGTCTTTGAGGTCGAGCTGGAATGGGAGTGAATTGGCGTATGCAGTCGAGAAGACGAAGGAGAACTTGAGGGCGACGGTTGTGATTGTGCCCTGGCCGGTGTTTGTGCCGGATGGGTCCGGTGGAGCGAGGCTTGCGTTCCAAGGGGAGCTGGCGGCGTTTATGGCGGTGACGATTGCGCTAGCGGTAGTTTTGCCCGGGTTAATCTTGATGGTGAGACGTTTTGCATTCGCGTCCCACACGACTCTGGCTGAAGCATCAGTGATTGCGGAGTCGCCGACGACCCTGATTGTGGAGCCGTTGAGTCCGGAGCCATTGTCTTTGGCGGTGATAGTGAAGGCGTTGTTATCGCCGTTGTAATTAACTATGAGCGAGCTTTTGGCAGTGGCTGATCCGCCGGCGGTCACGAGACTGGCTGCAGGAGCCCCGTTTTCATCCAAGGACACTGTCAGGGTGTTGGGGTTGAGATTGAAGAGCACCTCGATTTGATGTTCGAGCTCAGCCAACGTCTTCTGGAGCGAGCTTTGCGACCCGCTGCTTGCTGCGGCGTCGATCAGGTCGGCGAATTTGGATGCGTAATCGAGCATGTCGTTGACGCTGATGTTGACGAACGGGAGTGGCTCGTCGAGGAATGAGAATGCCGAGAGCTGGCTTAGCGTATCGGCGATCATGTTGAGGGCTTTGATGATCTGAGTGAAGTTGAGGTTTGTGAAATTATCGAGGTTGCCGAGGTTCGGGTAGGTGAGAAAGATGCCCTTGTTGTTGGTTTCCGGGTCGTAGGGATTGGAGTTGTAATTGAGCTCTGTTATATCGGGTATCCAGATTGAGATTTCGGGGTTTGACCCCAGAGGGAAGGTGAACCCGAGGCCGCCGACGGAGATGTTGGCCAGGCGCGCGAGGAGGCTGCCTCCGAATTCGAATGCTGGCCCAAGATTCGAGATGTTGTTCGATGAAGTGTTGCTGAGCAATTCGTTGATGTAAAAGCGCTTTTCGCCAGTGGTTTGGTTTTCTATGGACAATGTTGCGCTGATTGGCGCGGTCGTAACACCGTCATAGGCAAGCGTGCCAAACGCACCGCCCGAAGTGCTGATTTCAACGAACCCGAAATTGATTGAACCGTTGATGCCCGCTGCGGTCGTGTTGATCGAGAGTGCCCCTGTGAGTGTGGCGTCCTGGATGAACAAACCTTTCATCGGGCTGGTGGCGATCGAAACAAAAATGTGGTCGGATTCATCTAGCGGATCGTTCACGGGGTTGAGATCGACCGCTTCCATGCCAAAGCCCATTTCGGTCGCAAAGGGATCGTTCTTTGGTGAGATGACGATGATTCGGTTGATGATGCCGAGCTTGTCTGGCTTGGCGGAGATTGCGAGTCCGTTGCCTGCCTTTTGCGCGATGATCACGTCGCTGAGTTTGCCGCCAGCGTAAGATACGGTGGCGAAGACCTGGTTCAGGTCTTCTGCGAGGTTTTCGATGCTATTGTTTCCGGATGTCAACCCCAGGGGAAGGGTGATAGGGAAAAGAGTGCTGTATGATGCTGTCGGGATTGGCTCGGCTTCGTTGAGGTAGATTCCGAAGTGGGCGTCAGCGCTCAGCTTTCCGTTGGCTGGGACCGGGACCATGCCCGAGGTAAAGACACGCGGCACCTCGGCAGCGCCGAGGTCAAATCCGAGTGTGATTTGGAAGCCCACGGTGGCGGTGAACTCGAGAGCGCCATTGAGTGCTGCGCTGCCAATCGGGCCCAGGCTGATGTCGAAGTTGAACGGGAGAGTGGGCGAGCCAAAAAGGTCACTTGTGCCGTATTGTTTAGTCAGGTTGAGCAGATAAGTATAGACGTTCTGTCTCGGGTCATAGACAGCGCCGCCGTCTCCATCAAGCGTACCATCATTAAGTATATCAGCCATCGCGCTGAAGAAGCCCTCGGTGCTCCAGCGTTCGACCAGCACCCCTGTGCCGGGCTCGAAGCCGAGCGCGGCAGCAGCGGCGTCTGCCTCGACCAAAGTCAAGGTGGTGCCCTTGGCGATTTCGTCTTCCGTGAGCGCGATGACGACGCGCTTATCCTTGTTGATGCGTGCCACGACGCGCCCGCTCAAGGCTGCCGCACCTATTGCTGTGTTGATCAAGGTAACGAGCTCGTTGCCGTCTCGTGTGTTGTTGTCACCCACGTCATCTTGGATCAAAAGCGTAACGGCTGGTTCTTCGCCGAGTTGGATTGTGAGGATGCCGTGGTGCTCGCCCGAAGTGTCATCATCGCCCAACGTGCCTTCATTCACGGTGGTGTCGAACATTGAACGGGATTGGAGCTCGACGCTCACCATGTACTTGTAGATTGAGTCGAGGAAAAGCTTCGACCAGTCGAACGCATCGCCGAGAGTCTTTCCGCCGGTGAAAGGTATCTCGACATCGAACAAGCTCGAGTCGCGGAGTGAATCAAACCACTGCCCAAGCTGGCGCAGCAGAACAACCCATTCGATCGGGCTGGCTTTAGCGAAATCGAAGTTGGCTATCGCGGCCAGGGGCGGGCCGAGGGTGAAATTGCCGGCACTGTCCACTGCGACGAGCAACACGTTATCACCGGCTCTGCGGAATTCGACGGTGTCACCGGCCACCTTTACGATCAATTGGAACGGCAGGGCAACGGATCCGATGTGAATGTGTCCGTCAACTGCTATCTGGACATAATTGCCCGACGAAAGAGAAAGCGCGCGTGTCCCGTTGGGTGTCGTAACCGAGGCGTTTACGGCAGCGCCAGTGGTATTGAGCTTCAGCCCGATGGTGCCGCTCAACTGGACCAACCCGGTCTCGAACTGGAGATCAGCATCGGCTGCGAGCCCTGCACTCGAGAGGACCATTGCTCCGGTGCCGTGGTCGAAAGAGACAACGCTGAGCGATCCGGCGTTGAGCGAGAGATGCAGGTCGGTTACACCGATCTTGAAGACTGACTCGAGGGTGGAATCGCCGTTGGTGTCGATTTGAGCTCGTTCGATGACGAAGTTGCCGCCGAGTGTGATGGCTTCGAGGATACCGGTGATTTCTGCTGTTCCGGCCACTGCAAGATAGTTGTGGTAGTACGGACCGACGAATCTGATCGATACGTTGTCGGCGGGATTATCGTTGATCGGCACCACGACGGGGCTGGGGTTGCCAACGTCAGCGCCGGTGTTGTTGAGCTGCAGCTTGAGGTTCTGAGCGGTGATGTTCAGGACACCCGCACCGCTCAGGCTGGCAGACTGCACTTTGACTTCGCCCGCAATGCCTGATGAGTAAATCACGAACGCGCCTGACCCTTGTGACACCTGCAGTCCGATCGTCCCCGACCCGATCAGTGCGCTCACGTCAGAGGCGGCCACGGTGAGGTAGCCGGGTGTTCCGTTGACAAGGGTGATGATGAACCGTCCGGAAATCGAAATCGATTGAGTGTCGCCGTCGATTGGAACGTTGATTGTAATCGGCGTTGGTCCTGAATCGAGTTTGTTGAACGGACCAGCGGGGAGGTCGAGGGCGGTTGGGTTGCCAAAGACCTGGTTAACCGCATTTCCCATTGTGTTGAAGGCCCAGTCGAAAGTGTGTGAGAAGCCTGTGCCGAAAGCGTTCACATGGACGGTTATCGAGCCCTTGCCGGCAATACCGGCGTCGTTGATTGCGAAGAAGCCGTTGCCGTTATCGGCCGTGAGGAGGCTGGTCCCGAAATTGAAGCTCACCGAGTTTGCGGTCACGGTTATCATGCGGGAGCCGCTTTGAGAAGTGCGCTGCTCGAAGGTGAAGTTACCGGTCAATGTGGCTCCGAGGAAACCGAGTGAAACTCCCGTGCCACTGACGCGCAGGTAAGGGCCGGCCGGAAGATCAATGGTGACCGTTGATGCGCCCACGCTGACGGTTTCGCTGACGGCTGATGTCGAATTGTTGATGCTGACGGCGAATGAGCCTCCGATGGTCACACCGGGCACGTTGAGCGAGACTGTCGCGCCAGCCGTGCCGGCCAGGCTTGTGGCTGTTATAATGAAAGCTCCACTGCCGCCTGTAACGCTAAGCAGGTTGTTCGCTGTTGCGCCCAGATTCAGCGACAGACCGGACGCTGCCACTGTCACTACCCATTCGCCGCCTGTTGTGGTTTGGGTGCGCTCGAACGTGAAGTTCCCTGTAACGCCTATGCCCTGCACAGTGAGGGATGCGCTCGTGGCGCTAACCCTGAGGAACGGTCCGGCGGGCACGTTCACTGTGACGCTGGTGCCGTTTACGTTTAAGGTCTGGTTGTAAGCGGTGTTCGAGTTGTTAAGCGAAACTGAGAAAGAACCGCTCAGGCCAAGGCCGGATACTGCCAGAGCGACGGTGGCCGACGCCGAACCAACGATGCCCTGGCTGCGGAAAACAAACGCACCTGTGCCGTTGGTGACGCTCAGGATCGGATTCGTGCCATCACCAAAACCGAATGACAAGTTAGCGACTCCGACGGCAACTTCCTCGTACCCGTTGCCGGGGTTCGAGTCCGCATCGCGCGGCTCGAATGCGAAATCGCCCTCGAGGCTTGCCTGCGGCGTGGTCAGGCCGATAAGCCCATGGCCACGCACGCGGTAATATCGTCCTGCGGGCAGGTTAACAGTTGTACCGGCGATTTCAGAAACAGCGCTTTCAGAGGTGTTTAAGGCCAAAGTCAACCCTGTCGCGCTCAAAGTGATGTTCGGGATGGCCGGCCCAAGGGCGAAATCGAGGGTCAAAACACCCGCCAAATCGCCGCCGATCAGCGCGAATGTGCCGAAGCCATTCTGGACGCTCAACACACGGCTTGTGCCCGCGCCGAGCTGGAAACTGACGTTTTCGGCTTCGAGCACGGTTTGTGTGCCAGTGTTTCTGAACGTGAAAGTCCCGGTGAGCGTTTGTCCCATTATGGTCAAGGTGCTGGCCACACCAAGGCTCAGCTCTGGGGCGCGCGTGAACAGATCATCAGATTGAACGTACACGACATATGTTCCGCTCAGGGAAAACCCTGCAAAACTGAGCGAGCCAGTCAACGGAAGGACCGCATCGAGCGTGCCGATCTTGTTCAAGTTGAACGCATTTCCGATGTTGGATGCGCCAAGTCCCGCGAGGGTTGACTGGGTTATTCGGCCGCCGGTGAGAATGCTCTCGTCCGGCGTTGCCAGGACGGCAGCGTCGAGGTTAATTGAACCGCCGTTCACATTCAGACTCTGAGTCCCACCGGGTGTGTTGAAACTGAACCCGAAGCCGCTCAAACCCGTCGCATTGATTCGCGCGCGCAATCCAATCGAACGAACGCCAACAAAGAATCCCGTCCCGCTCTCATAACCAAAGGAAATGTCCAGCACAACGGCGCTGCTCACGTTAACCGTGGGGCTCCCATTGAACATCGCGCCAAACACCCCGCCGAGCACGTCTTGCAGGGACCGATTTACTGCCGCCGGCGACAGTTCAAGATTGATGTCCCACCACACTGGTTCTGCCCCAGACGACCCGTAGTGGCCGAGAACACCTTTCACGTCAGCGGTGAATCCAGCGTAGTTTGTGCCGTCCCAGCCTTCGATCGATGACGTCACCTGTGAGACTCGGGGCAGCGTGGCGAGCAAGGAGGAAATCCGGCCCTGGATGGCATTCAGGATTGCGGTTTGGGGATCGATCAAGCTGGCCACGCCAGTGCCGATCATGGGGATCGATTCGGCGAAAGCCTCGAGCCCCTCGAGTGCGTTACTCACATTCGCCAAGGTTCCCAGTCCGGCGTTGATTGCACCTGTGGCGTCACCGGTTAGAGCAGGAGTCTCGACCACGGTGAGCGTCAGGCCAGTGGCTGAGTAAGTCGGCTTGAACGACCAGGTCGGATGCCCGGGGATCGACGCGGTGCCGAGCCAGTTGGCGAACTCACCTTCAACGGTCGTCCATGTGAAAATGAGGAAACTGTTCCCCAAGCTGGGAACAAATCCCCCGTAAAGTTGAATTTGGACAGTGCCACCGAGCCGTGCGAGCCCTGAAACATTGATCTGGTCCCAGCCATTGGGATCGATTCCGGGGCCGGCGGTTCCGCCGATCTCGATGAGTGTGGTGCCCTCCGAGCCCTGGGTAAACTCGGAAACGTTTACTATGCCTGGTGAATTGCCGGGCGATACCAAACCCGCGTTGAACAACCCACCTTGCAATGTGACATTGCCCGCCAGGACTTGCCCGACTTCAACAACCAAACTTCCCCCATCCGCACTGCCTGTACTGGTCCCTATCAACTGACCTGGTGTTTCAGCAGCCGAATCCGCCGGGGGACCATTAGCCGCGCGCAGAGTTTCTGTCAGTTGTTGCGCAGCCGTTTCAACAAATTCCGGACGGGTCGAAACAGGTTGCGTTGGTGCAAATGGATCAAGTGTGATTTCCGGACTGGCCGGACCGGGTGACAGATCATCAGACTGTTCCTGCTCGGCCGGGCAGGACGGCGCGGGCGAGTCAGGCGCGGGCGATTCTTCGGATGCCGCGGCCTGTTGCGAGGCGTCTTGGTCTTCAAAACTGAACAAGTCGATCGGTTCCGACTGGCGGGCTGAGCTTGGCTCGAGGGCGGAAAAAGGCTCCATTTCAACAATCTCGGTTGCCCGGGCATCGGCTGTGAATTGGGGGGCTTGAGCAGCCGCGGCTCCAAGCAGGAGACCGTCACCGGAAAGCAGAATTCGCGGCTCCAACGCCTCGAGCTCGAATTCACGCTTTGACGGTCCAGTTCTCACAGTGAACCTTTGGAGATGGCTCTCGGGGTTTTGTTCAGTGAAGCCTTGTCCTCTTTGTGGTGGCCACGGAAGGAACAGCTTTTTCAACCCCTCCAGTTGTTGGTATTATCGATAAGCAGCTCAGTCTTGTTGGTTTTCCTAACGGCTGGGCGGACAACCCACATGTTCCCCGATTCTACCGCCCGCTTCTCTTAATGTTGCGCCCAGAATTACCATCCGCCGCTACATGTCAAGAAAAAAGATTTTGCGCCCCCACTCACGGGTATATGGCGCGAAAGAACTTGTTCGAGCCGGTGTTGATCTGAGTGTCGATGTACTCGGCAATACCGAGTTCGTTTGCTTTGACAGACGCAAGGGGCGCCCAAAGCACCGGGGCGAGGGCATCGGACTGCTGAAGCCGGTACGTGACACCAGAAACGCCTTCGAAGCTGAGCCGGTAGAAGTTGTTATCGGTCCTTGTGACGTGCAGGGTTGGGGCCGGTACTATGTTTGGGTTGCCGACAACTATGCGTATTGGAGAGATTTCAAGGCCCATAACAGATGTCATTTCTGCGCTGGCATACGTTTGCAGCAAGGCACCTTCGGAGCTGAGCCTGAGCACCTGAGCGCCTGCGGGATCGTGGACAGCGACGAAGACCTGTCCATTGCCATCGGTTGCGAGGCATGCCGGCGCGGTTTGCTCGGGTTGGTAGAATGGTTGGAGCGATCCATTCGCGGCCCGCAGGATGATGCGCGAGCCGTAATTCGCCACATACAGGCCAGAGTCTGAGGTTGTCACACCCCACGGCAGGTCCAATCCATCCTCGTCAGTGACTGCTGTCTGGCTGCCGTCAGCAAGGCTTACGACGACAAGTTTGTTGTTGTACATGGAACTGACGATCAGGTGGTCGGCATCCAGAAAACCGATACCATGCGGGCCGAACAACAATCCGTCCTGGGTGAGCACAGTCGTCTCGCCCGAATCCGGGACGATTTTCACGACGCTGTTTTGGTCGGCGCTTGTAACGAATATGGTACCGTCTGGGGCTGTGACAATCCCCCAAAGTTCGGAGAGCAACGTTGATTGGCTGACCAAGGTGATGCCGCCGGTAGCAAGGTCAAGGCGCTTCACAGTTCCATTCCATTCGCAAACGTACAAGCTGCCGTTTGTGCAGAAAGAAACGTCCGTCGGACCATCAAAACTGCCAAGCACAGCTTGATCACCGGATTTCGCATCGATTCTGAAGACCGTGTTTGCGTCGAAGTCAGCGGCAATAATGTCGCCAACTTCAACCGTGACAGGGGCAAGGACATTGATTGTGAACGATTGTTTGCTTGTCAATGCGGGGACGAAACTATCTGAGACCGTGACCGTGACTGTATGGCTGGTACCAGCTTGTTCAGGTCCGGGTGTCCATGAGAATTGGCCGTCGGGTGAAACGCTAGATCCAGGCGGTCCTTGTTCCAGAGCGAATGTCAGTGTCTGCGCAGGCAGGTCCGGGTCGGAAGCATGCAGAGCAACCGAAACAGTCTGACCCGGACGGAGGACATGGTCACCAACGTAATCAAGCGTCGGGGGTAGATTCACTTCTCGGACGACGATATTCACAGTGGCGGTGCCATAGAGAGGGGGAACACCGTTGTCGGTCCCGCGTATGGCTATTTGGTATGTGCCGGGGCCATGGGTTTCGTTTGGAGTCCATGAGAATCTGCCGTCTTGTGATATGGTTGCGCCGGGAGGCGCGCCCGGCTCGAGCGTAAAAGTTACGACTTGCGGCGGGGAATCCGGGTCAGTCGCTGTCACGCGGAACGAGACCAATGAGCCCTCGTTCACAGTCTGATCGGGTACAGGGTCGATCTGTGGCTGGGAGTTTGTTGGAGGAGTTCCGACTCGGACAGCGGACACAACTATTCCGCTGATTTGCTGTCGCGGTCCCGCGTCGAAATTGGCAATGATTACACCTTCCGGGCTGAGGCGAATCAGCATGTCGTTTTGGCCGGGAGCGCTGGCTGCTGCGCCGATTAGGAGGTTGCCGGTGGGCTCGACTGCGAATCCGTAGGGAAAACCCGGGACGTTGCCCACCTTGATTATTGCGCCGGTATCAGTGGTGACACTGTTGATTTGTTTTGAGTCGTAGTGGCCGCTGTAAACCTTGTTGCCGAAGACAGCCAAACCCCATGGATGATCAATCCAAACGCCGCCCTGGGCTATAACAGACTGCTTGCCGGTGGCAGAATCGATTGTGACAATCGCATTGTTCAGGAACGAAGCCACGACGATGGTTTTGTCGTCAAGGAACTCGATGCCTGTTGGCAAGGAAAGCTTGTCGCTCTGGGTCAGAATTGTCTCGGTGCCGGTCACGGGATCGATCTGCATGACTACGTCGAGGCTGCCGCTGCGCCCGGTGGCGTAAAGGCTCCCATTGGGACCAATGGCGAGACCGCGAACCGACGTTAACGCCGAGGCCGGGTTGAGGATGGTGACAGTGCCCTCAGCGATAGATAGGCGCTTTATGGCCCCCCCAAGTTCGCCCACGTACAACTCGCCGCCGGTTGACATGGCGATGTCCATTGGCGCGGTGAATGTCCCCAGCGTTTGCTGTGATCCGGTAATTGGATTGAATTTGGCGACCTTGTTCCCAAGGTAGTTCGCGGTGATGATATCGCCGACCTCAACAAAGTGGCCCGCGGGAAATGCATTGTGCGACACGAGTATCCCAAATGTCGCGACTCCAATTAGAATGACTCTTTGCATGCTCATTTAACTGCGCGGACCACGCACCACGCACAAGAGACCACGCACCAGGACAAAGAGGCCGTGGCGTCGGCCATGTTTAACGTTGCACACTGACGCGGTAGAATCGTGTCTCATATCCGGCGTTTGGATCGATGAAAATGTTTGTTGGCTGGGTGGCAACGATGTTGTTGGTAAGCAAGGTGAAATTATTGCCTGCGATTCCTTGGGAAACCCAAACTGAGTAGGTACGGCCGATCGCGCTTGGCCATTCCAGTGAGACTGCATTGCCCAGTCCATGGCGTTTGATGCGCAGGCCAAGCACTGATGACGGGTTTGCCGGGTCTGTGCCGGCAATTTCTTCATCTCGGTCAAGGACACCGTCGCCGTCGGTGTCGGCTAACGATGGAACTGGCATCTGCCATTCTACGTGCGGATCGCCGAAAAGCGTGATTTCGTAGTAACACCAGCGATAAGTCATGATGCCGCCGGACTCGACATGAGCAATCAAGTCCTGCTTCCCGAACTGGTTGGCGACACCAAGGTAATGAGATTGTTGGGTCAGAAGCTGATAAAAGAACTGGCGCTGGAATTCGCCGCTGTACTTCGACTCGTCCTGTGAATCATACCAGCCGAGCCTGGAATTCAGGATGGCGGCGAAAGCGCCGCGGTTGTTCCGTTTCAACAACTCCTCGCCGATGCTGTCAGGGGAGTACCGATCGTTATCGAATTGTCCAACATTGCAACCAACGCTGTATGCGAGAAATGGGTATGCGTTGCCCAACGCATCGAGATCGGCGGTCTCAATTGCGCGAACCGGGTAGTTTTGCAGTCCGATCAATGTGAAATCGTTGCCATGGCCATTGAGGAGCACCAAATGAGGCGATTGATTGAGGGCCGTGATGGCGTCGGCCTTCGTCCACGGGGGCTTGGTGAACCGATCATCCAGCCATGTGATTCTGTAATCCGCAAACAGCGGAAGCAGCGGATCGAACATGTCGCCGCCCTGGGCGAGTCCAGTGGATGTTTCGGAGAGCACTTCAGCGAGGAACAGCGCTGTGTCAGGCCACGGATGGCCGTTAATAGCGTAGCGGATGGTCTTTTCGACAAATATCATCACTTCGGCCGGAGTATCCACCGGGGCGCGGCCGACGAATACTTCGGAAAGCAAGTCCACGTCTCCGCCGTCATCGCCGTCGTCCGGCTCGCCCCAGCGGCTGTCGCCGTCGCCATTCCAAGAGCCGTCCAAACAGGCAAAATAGGTATCGGTCGGAACAATTGGCTGTCCTTGGACGAGCGAACCCATCCCAACGTATGCGTAGCGGCATGGGATAGTTGCAACATCGCCTCCCAGCAACACGTAAGTTATGCCCCAGTTCGTGTAAGCGTACCTGATGTAATTGCGGATTTGCTCAGGGAGATCGCGTCCGGCATACGAAGAGGCAATTGACTCGACCGTCTGTACTTTGACATTGAGACCGCTTGCGGCCTTTGCCGTGACGAGAGGAGAAAACGCCTGGACAAGGTTGCTGCGGGTGATCAACAGATAGTCGAAGACCGGCGTAATCGCCTGCAGTTTTGCGACCGGTCTCTGCTCGTATTCAGCCAAGAGCGCCGGGTTGTCTATCATGTGTTCTATGCTCTGGCGGGCACGGTGTTTGGCTCTGGCTGGAACTGATGCGGTTTGAACCGGGCTCTTTGTGACATCGAGAACTACCGTCAGGCACTTGGCAAACACAAGCTCGCCCGTAGCCGGCTTGTACTGAATGGGATAAACCCGGACAAACGCAACATCGTAATCTGCCATGCGCTGGACCGACGCCAGCTCGGCGCGCACGGCTGGGTAAGGATTCTCGGAAGCGTAGATGGCCGGATCTGGCCCGTCGTCGATATTGCTCTGTTGCGCAGCGTGGCTGTCGCGCGTGGGGTTAACCGGAGGCCTTGCATGGCCGATTCGCCAAGACCCTGGCAATACGCTGGCTGATTCACGCATTCGAGCGAAGACGGCTTCAACTCTTGTTCCCGGCGGAATCAGTAGCCTGATCGTGCGGAACGGCAGAATTGGCGCACCGGTCCGAAGCAATTGCTGGCAGCCAGCGACGCTGACTTGATCGGACTCTTCCGATGCAATAACCACTGGGTCGGCGAAATCGCAGTCCGCCAAAATCTGGCGAGCACCGGCGATGTTGGCCGCGCTGACACCGGCTAGCAATGTCATGCACGCCACAACCACCGTAATACGGCGCAGAATTGCGAGCGAGTTGTGCTGTCCGGGTCTGATCATGGCGCCTTCATGGCCAATGTCACAGAGCTATTCCACCGTTAGATTCTCGATTCTGCAGTCGCCTATGACGACGGTGACCTTGCTGCCGTGCTTGATGAGGCCTCGTGAATTCCCGAAGAACACGAAATAGGTCCGCCCTTCGAGCAATTGAACCGCTGTTTGCCGCAAAGATCCGAGTTTGGGTGTCGTGGGCACGCGAAGCGTGCTTCCGGTGGCTTGGTCAATCAGATATGGTTTCCATTCTGCCTTGGCCAGAGGCGCGGCTTTCTGTGGGTCCAGCACTTTGTAACGAAAATCGACGAAGTAACCTTGCCCAGAGAGTCTTACGCTTGCTATCGCGACACCCCATTTATCGCGCAGCTCCTCGGGCGCTGTAGTTGAAGACACGGCGGGCTGAGTTACAGCCGCGTCGGAAGTGCAGCAACTCTTCTCTATACTGCACTGTGGAGCGTTGTTTGCGCAGCACGGCGATGAGCCAGCATCGTTGGCTTTCAACGGATTCGAGCCCATTACAGCGCATAGGATAAATGCGGCGAAAAAGGCTGGGCGTTCGTGATTAATATTCATGAGGATGGCTTTCATTTTGCAACTGCGATTGACCATCGCATCTTGTGTACTGGTTTCAGAAGCAGGATTAACATTTTGCGATGCCGATCGAGTTTGACGCTGAGCTCATTGCCTGGACAGCGACCGTCTGTCATACACAGTCAATGGCGAGGAGCTGGCCGTTTCAAGCAACGCGTCGCGGGTCTTTAAAGCCGGAAGATTCACCGCGTTTTCAAGCTTTGGATAGCTATACTTGCGGCCGTCTTCGGCAACGATCTTGAGGTGTGTGCCGTTGACGACGGGTATTCGCTCGTCGTAACACGCATTGAGCATCCTAATCAAAGTTGCTCCCTGAGGACCACCCGAGACAGACGTGGTGATAAACGGCTCGCCATTCAAGAGATAGACGTCTGGTGTCGAATGGATCATGCTCTTTACAGTGGTGCCGTAGGTGCCATCGCGCACGGCATCATGAACATCGAAATCGATTTCACCAAAAACCCACACCTTTTCCCTGGTGAAAAAGTAGGGCACTCCCTCGTACGCCTGGCTCAGAGGACGGGTGTTCGTGAAATTCTTTCTGAGGAGACCGTACAAGCCCATTTGTACTTGAAGTGCCGGATGGGACCCGCTGTGGTAAAGGTATGTGCCGGCGCTAACGTTCTTCCAGACGTATTGGACTGTTTGACCAGGCTGTGTCTCCTTGACGAACGACCGAGCCCGAGTTCGTCCAAATGCGTCTTCAAAAGTGGTGTGCGATGCGTCACGAACGAATCCGTTCTGGCCCGGGATTACCAACGATACTGGCACATTCAGCTCGTTCTTCAGATTGATGATCAGTTGGGTGTCTGCGACCGACACTGTAAGCGCGGGGCCGGGCGAGGTGGGCGCGCCATTTCCTATTGCGAATCCCCACATCAATACTTGGCGTCCATTGACGGTTTTCGTGTAACTCGCGGCACGCATATTGAAGGTTGCCGCCGAAGCCCGAGGGGCAATGAGCAGGCAGAAGATACTCAGCATGGCGGGTGCAAGTGACTTGATAAGTAATCGGTTCATGTGTTCTCCTGTTTTTCGTTTTCGAGTAATGTTGGTCAGAATAGCAACTGGCCGTTAATGAGTAGGGTGAGCGGCAATGAGAAGGAATGTCATCATGCCGCCTCCAAAGATGTTGTTGTTACAGAGCTCTTTCTCGGCGTGTGAGTGCCACATGTACATGAAGCCCCCGACCGGGTTGAATCCGCCTTCGCCTGGCGGCAAGGTTCCCAGAGAACCAAGGAACGGACTGCCAGAATACATTTGGCCAAAAGTCAGGTCTTGATCTGGCGGGAGCTTGACGGGGAAAGGTTTCCCGTGGTCTTCGGCGTATTCATGAGGAGCCAACGGATCCTCTGGGCTGTGGCCATAGACATCCCAGCCGAGCTTTTCCCCCGTCCATGAGAAGAGAGCATCGTAGGTGCTGCCCGGGCTTGATGGAATTGTAAATACATGGTAGGCAAGGTCTGCGCCCACCGTGCCGCCGGTTTGTCCAGCGGTTGAAAGGTATCTGCCGTCGCGCGCAATGACTTTTGCGTGGTTTCCGTGGTGATGGAATGGGTGTGAATCACGTCCAGCACCTACCACTCGCATGAGCGTGACATCGCCGGCGTGGATCATGGTGAGAGCGTCATAGGGCTGGTGCGGCAGCCACGGCGCGTTGGCTGGCAGAACAGTGTCCGGGCCAGTACGCCCGTTGATGAACCAATATACTGGCCACCGCTTTGTCATATCGACCTGTATTGGTTTGCCTGTTTTTACTTGTTCTTCGACCTGGTCATGGATGTTTTCGTCCATCTCGCTCAACACGTAGAGGAACTCGTGTTCATAGGTGCTGTCGCTATGAGCATACGCTTTGCGATTGGTGACCGGGTGGTAACCGGTCGGGCGCACGATGAGCGCGCCCACCAAGCCCATCTCAGTTTGGAGGTCCGGCTGTGAGCCGCTCTCGTAAATGTAGGTTCCGGGCTGAGTTGCAACAAAAGTGTACTGTACACTCCCGCCAGGTGCAGCCTGGCGTGCAATGGTCCCCTGAATTCCGCCCTGGCTTCTAATTCCCTGCTGTCCAGGGAATATCATCGACACCGGCACTGGCAGCTCGTTGTTCAATGTGACTTTCACGAGCTGGCCCTGGATAACAATCATGGTCGGACCGGGGTATTGAGCCAGGCCGCTTGCATTTGCGAATCCCCAAAAATACACGCTATTGCCTTCGGCGGTGCTAAGGTATCCAGATTTCGCCGTGAACGTGAAATTCGGGCCGGTGACGCCGTCCACATCGTGCACGGCATGCGCGCTTCTTGCATTGCTGCAGGCTGCTACAAACCCCAGTATGCATGCCATCAGCAGGGTTGTGTTCTTGGTCGAGCGTTTCATTTTCACAATGTCCTTTCGCGGTGAGTTGCTGTGGTGAATTGGTGTTGTCATTGGACGATGATCTCGGTCATCATGCCGCCGAAGTCTTCCTCATCATTGCAGAGATGGTTTAGTCTGGCGTCGTATAAGAAGTATGTGCCAGGTGCCACACCCGCCGTGTCCAGTATTACGTCGGCAGTTTCACCAGCACCGATCGTGATTGAGGTTGTCTCGTAAGAAAGATCCAGACCAGTTGGACCGCGCAGCAATTTGGCGTCCTTGCCGATTACCCGCATTGGGATACCGAGCACTGTAACGGTATGGAAATCGGACAGCGACACGTTCGATAGCCGCAGCAGGATTCGTTGTCCTGCCGTCGCCACAACGCGCGAGTCGATCTTTTGAGATGGGTATGGGTCTTCAAGTCCGAGAACCTCTTGGACCTTGGAATTGACGACCGGCGCGGAGGCAACTGTGTCCGGGTAGCCGCGCCCGTTGATTAGCGGGTAGCTCTCGTCAAGTTCAGAGAACGGCAGTGGCTGAACAAGGATGTGCTGTTCGTGGAAGTTGCGGTCGAAAGCCGACAACTGCAATTCCTTTTCGACATCGTAGTAGGTTGAGCCATCGCCGTCGTTGTAAGCGTACTTGTAGCCTGGCTGGTGTTTTGGGCCTTTACCAGGTGGTAGCTTTGCGAATGTCGGGTAGTCAGCCGGGTCAAGGGGGCCATTGGGACCAATGTGAGCGTAATTCTGCCTTGGTGTAATGTACAGGGAACCCAGCATGCCCATTTCCATGTGCTCGGTGGCCTCTACGTGGCAGTGGTAAATGTAGGTGCCGGGATCGACAATGTTGTAGAAGTATCTGAACGTAGCGCCCACATTGATCACTGCAGACGCGAAAGGCTCGCCATCGAATATCGAGGCCGCCTGCGGGTAACCGTGAAAGTGCACTGAGTGCGGATCGAACAGATCAGGCCTCATGAGCATCCCAACGTTGGACAGGTCAAGATAGAATTTCTGACCTTCTTTGAGCTTGATGGTAGGGGCCGGAATCTCTGCCTTGAGCATCCCATCTCGCATGACATGGGTTGGATCAACTTCTGTAAGGTTTGCAAAGCCGAACTGGTAAAGCTCGTTACCGTCAGCCATTTTCGAGAAACCGTCGCCGCCGGTGACGCGCATGTAATAGTGGTCGTTGTTCGCGTCGCCGTCGCCATCAGTGTCCAGTCCGTCTTGATCTGCTGGCATCGGCTCAAACACTGGTTGGACAGGATCACCAGGCGGAACGCCTGCGCCGTTGGGCGGAGTGGTAACAGGTGGCGCGACGCCGCTTGGCAATGGTCCTGTCGCTGGGGCTGTTGTCCCGACATCCACTGAAACAGCGGTGGAGTTGGCCTCGTCGGCGCCGATGTCTGCGGCACTGCCCGAGGGGCGCGCCTGCAGGTCAATGTCAAAGGCAACTGGAGATGAAGTGGACGCAGCATCGCTTGCTGCTGAACCGCTGTTGATGTGGTAATCACCGTAGTTCGCCTGAACAGGGGGAGTTGCAGTGACTGACTGTTCGAGACGAACCGAGATATTATTGCCCGCCTCATCTATGACGACTGCCGAATGAAGTGTGTTGTAATACGGCGCAAGGAAGTTTGGCGTGCCGTAAATGTTGCCGCTGCCACCCGCGTAAGCTGCTGTGAGCACGCAATTGACGGGGTTAAGGGTGGCGGAAGGCTGCTCTACGACGCCGAGGTCCCATGTTATTGGGTTCTCGAGGGTTTGGACACCGGTGTTGCCGTTGAATTGATACGACCTGTTTTCGTATATGATATTGTTCTCGAGCACCGGGTTGGCGAACGTCTCTGGAGCGAGGAAAGAAGCCAGGAGAATACCATGCTGGTGGGCCGCTATTCCTGCGACCTGGCGGTCGGATACACTCGAGCCAGGGGCAAACACAGAGCGCGAGGTGGCTGTGCTGTCATTTCGTGCGATGGTGTTATGAATTATGCGAGCACGGGCGATATCTTGAAGTGATATGCCCCCGCCAGCCCAGCCAGCGACATTGTTGACAATGACGTTGTTGATAATGTCGAGCGCGTACCAGTTTTCTTTGGCGGATTGCACGTCTGTGCCGTTGAATGAAGCGACGCGTATGCCGCCGCCGTGCCCTGATCCAGCAAGATTGCCCTGGATTAAATTGTTGATGATGGTGAGCGACCCGGCGCCTTGTCCAAGCCCAGCCGGCACAGGCTCGCCTGCGACATAGATGCCACCGCCATCGCCGCCCACAAGTATCCCGTAGAACACTTCGTTGAAAGCTATGCGGTTGCCAGCAATAAGCCCGTTGGGGCTGAGCCCTTCATGTGCGATGCCGCCGCCATTCTGACGGCAGAAATTGCCGATGATATCGTTGTTAATGATTCTGTAGCCTGTGGCGCCTGTGTAGATAGCTATGCCGCCGGCGCCTGTCACACCGCCGTTCTTGAGAATCTGGTTCCTTTCGATCGTCACGTTGGTGTTGTCATAGAGAATCCCTGCGTTGCCTTGCATGCCGATTGACACGCCGCCACCGTAAGTTCCCTGATTGCCAATGATGCGGTTGTTACTGATGCGGAGGTCGTGCACGTTGTTGAACAAGCTAATGCCGCCGCCGGCAATCGAGCCTTTGATCTGGAAACCGTCAATGCGCGCTCCCGCGCTCTTGAACGCGTCCGGGGCCGTGCTGAAGACAATGATGCCCGGCAGTTCATTAGCGACGAACGGGTCACCCCCAAGCCTGGCTTCTATCAACTCATGCCATGTTGTCACTCTGTCCAGTGGATTCGGGTTGGCGAGTATCACCGTGCCTGCACCTGAACCCTGTAACCGCACCGGTTTCCACAAGATTGGGTTTTCGTTGTAGTTCCCCTCGCCAACGAGAATGAGATCGCCGGGTGCTGCCGCGTCGATAGCATCCTGGATTGGATTCGGTATCGGGTCTGCTTCGGATGGCGATTGAGGGGTAACATAGTGAACATTGCCCGGCCCCCCGAGAGTCAGTGTGACGCCGATTGGCGAATGTTTGCCATTGTCGCGAGTGACTTCGAGCTGCCATGCATTACCCGAGGGCAGGGTTGACGGGAGGCGGGCTTTGATTTCGTTGTTTGTCCATGAAACGACCTCGAGAGCCACGCCGTTGATGGTCACGCTTCCATTTCCCTGGGTGTCGCCAAAGCCGTAATCCCGGGTGATCGTCGCCGAGTTCTGGTATCCCAGCGAAGTTGGGTCTGGAACTTGAGTATTCCCCAGCGAGGTTATGGTAATTACGTCGGTTGGACTGGCAAGGTAAGGGCCGACGCCGGTGCCTGAGACTGATTTGATCACGGGCGTGCTGTCCGGTGGTTCGACATCCAGTTGGTTGTTGGGAAATCCAACCAACCCCGCTATCGGTACGATGGGAGTATCAAGGTAGGAAACACTGCCGGGGTAGTACATGAACGTCCATGGTGTTGTCGAGAAGTTTGGATTGTAGAACGGGTCGGGTATGCGCGGGCCGTTTGGGTTTGCAGGGTCGGGCATTGTGGGATCGTTCAGCACCAGCGTGAGCATGTTCGGTGAAACGCCGCTTGGTGAGGGCACATTGGCGGTGTAGGTCGATGGCAACATCGCATTGTAGGTGCCGTATTCGTCCGAATACACACGCACGATTTCGTTGCCGGCCCAGTCACGGAACGAAATGGGCAGCCAGCCGGGCGAGCCCTTTTCGCCAAAGATCGGACTGAACGCGTTGAATTCGGCTGTGAAATCGTTCAGAACGAAACCCATGACACGGGCAGCTTTGGGAACCTCTGTGTACATATGAAAGTCGGCAGCCGCATTTTGACCGTCAGATACACGCACCCATTTCATGTCAGCCAGTGGCCTGACCTGTCCTGCGAAGGGCGCCGGTTCACCCGCGTCGGGGAACAGACTCAAGGTTGGTGCGACAGTGTAAGGATCGGTTCTGATACTTGGGACGAATGTCTTGACGAAATCGTCCGCAGAAGCGCCACCGTGATTTGGCCGAGTGCCAACAAGTTCCGGGGGTAAAACCAGTTTGCTCGGCTTGTAGGATTCGCCGAATCCAACGTTCATGCTTTCTTCGGTCTGGATCAGGTACGTTGGCGGCGGGACCGCGTGGACGACATAGAAACCTGCAGGCAGCGGGATGTCATCGTCGGGGTTGTTATTCCAGCCCGTTGGATCGTAGCCGTTGAATGCGTAGCCGCCGTCAAAGACGCCTGGGCGGACCTGATTCCATGTGCCGTAATTGTCGGCACCGACTATTGGTTTGCCGAGGACAGATGCGGGATTGGTTTGGATGGCGCCCAATGTACCGCCGGTTCCATCAACAAAATCATCCCAGCTATCGGTCCAGACAATGTTGATTGCGTCGCCGGCGTCGAATACGCCGTTGTTGTTGTGGTCGTAGTCTTCAGGGCCCTTCGCACCGCCTGAAGCCCAGCCCAGCGGGTAATTGTCAACGTCAGCCAATTGAATCCCAGGGACGCCGTTGATGTCATCAATGAGCTTGTCACCGTCGCTGTCGCGGTAAAGCGCAACCTGCACTCTTGGAATTCCGGGTTCCCACGGATCAATGACAGCGTCGCGCGGGTTTTGTTCTGCTCTGGTGGTTTGGTAACCAACGACACCGGAAATTCCACCATTCTCGCCAGGACCGTAGCTGACTTTGCCCCAGTCAATGCGATTGTTTTGGTTCAGAAACAAGTGCATCGCCTGAAGGAGGACAGGGCCGGTCTCAGTGCGAGAGAGGTTGTCACCTGTATTTGGGTTAATAATTGGTTCATCTGTGAGCGCAATGCCCGTCAGTGGATCAACAGCATATTGTGGCTGCGGATTGCGGACTCCTTCTGCCGGCCAGTCAGGTCCAGGAATGAACCCTCCCTCATCGGTGACTGCGGTCAAGCCCGTGGCTTTGAAACGCGAGAAATCGACTTCCGTGATCAACCACTTGAAGAATGGGAATACCTCGGCAAATGCATAGTCGCCTGCCGCGTCTGTAACAGTTGCCTGGTAAATTCGGCCGTCGCGGAACCTGAGGTTGACAGCCATTTGCGGGATGCCTGATTCGAGAGTACCCGCATCTGTGCTTGAACCGGGGACGTTGATGCCGTCACGAAAACCGTTTTGGTTTTCATCGTAGAAAACGCTGCCTTCAAGGGTGCCAAACCAACGATAGGATAGAACATTACCAAGATCTGCAATGCCGTCGCCATCCGGGTCTTCAACAACGATTGTGTTGAAACCGAACAACGCATCGAGTGGTTTGTCCCATGTGACCAACTGATAAGTTCCCGGGGGAACGTTTGGAATTTCAAAAGAACCATCTGGATTGGCCGGGGCAGCATAAAGGCCACGTCCTGGAAGACCGCCGTTCATCTCGTTAAGCCCGATCCATGCCTGGTCAACGGCAGGACCCGGGGCGAACATCTGATTCACTGGAGGCCGGCCATAGTGGTTGAATATGTTCTTACCCTTCACAGTTATCCCGCCTGCGGGCGGCTGGATGTCCCACGGCAACTTCGCTGGATCAACAAAACCGAAAAACACGTGAAAGAAACTCGGCCCGAAGCCCTCGAGGAATACCATTGGCTCGTTGGCTTTGACCCATGCATCGACCGTCAATGTGCCTTCGATTGTTGCAGTTTGAGTCCATGTGCCCTTGACCATTGCAGAGCCATGACCTCCAGTCCAACTTGTGCCTGTTGGCGCAATTACTCGCACCCCGTATTTGCCGGGAGCGATGAATTTAATCAGGGCTTTGCCATTGGCATCTGTGTAGATTCTTCCGCTTCCCATCGTTTCCACCACTGGCACGCCATCGACCATCAGCGGCTCGCCGTCGGAACCGAACTGATAGGTTGTTCCAAGTGGGTTGCCGAACGCATCAGTCAGAAGCGGCCCGCCTGCAGCAGCATCATCAATGACAACTCTGAAGCCCGGCAGCCCTTCTTCAGTGGCGTCGGGAGCATTGTTGATTGGGTTGTTGTCGTGAAATACAAGGACCGAAATCTGGGCGGTGGGGATTGGATTCTGATTGAGGATAACCCGTACCTTTGACGTGGGGGAAGTGTTGGCAGGAACGACAGCGGCACCCAATGAATAGCCTTCCTTCAGAACGGACACTATGTACCTCTTAGCCGTGTCGGGCGATGGGATGCTTGCCGTGCCGCTGGCCACTTCTCCGGATGCGATTGACGGCGCGTGGCTCTTGTGGATAACAAGAGAGATGGAATCGTTCACGGGCGTTCCCGGCTGGGCAACAACTGTATTGTCCTCTTCAAGCAGCCACCGGTAAGGAGGTTGAACAGCCACGCCATGCCTGTCCACAACCTCGATATCGAAAGCCAAAATCGAGGTTTGACCAAGTACGGCGCATGCCAAGAAGATCGCTCCTGCAAGGCGCGTCTTTGTGCGCAGTCTGCTCTGTGTAGGTGATGAACGTTTCATGTTGATTTGTTCTTCTGTGTCTCCGTTATGTGAAACGACCGGCTTCCGCCGAATCTTGGTTGACTCACGCATTGAAATGTTTTCTGGGCTTGGCGAAGCTCAACTTCCACTGGCCATGGCCTGTCGCGTCGAACTTTTACTTTGACTATCACTCTGTTCACTCGATGGGCAGGCAAGATGCAGCATGCAACTGCAACAGCCAATCGGGAGAGCTCTGAATGTGGTATCGGGAGAACTCGTAAACTCGGCCAGACCCAGCCCTCGAGCTACCAAGCACTCGATGCCATAACACCCAACAGATAATCCCCAATCTCGGCACCTTACTCCCCTCGCAAACATCGTGTCTGTCACTCTATTCGTTCAGCCCGCGCCAAACCCCGCCAACGGCACTCCCCGGTCCTCGGAAACTTCAAATATGACGCCGTAATGCCTGCCCAGCCCAGCCCAACCCAGCCACCACAATATCGTGTCTGTCACTCTATTTGTTCAGCCACCGCAAAACCCTCACCAACTCCTAACGACGATCCCAGTAAACTTCAGGCGTGGCGGAACAACGCCTATTCAGTCGGCATGAAAACCCCTCCCACTGCGCATCTCACCCCTAATCACCAAGCCAACCATACCAGCAGCAACATCACGTGAAAACACCCCCCCCATCGCCGAACTCCTTCACCAGGCCTTCGGCCTGCCAAAACTGCGATCTATGAAAACGCCCCTGTCCCCTTTTCCTCGACTTAATCCTCCAAGCCCTTACTCGATCGCTCTCACCTTCAGATCACGTAACACATATATCTCTCCCAACAACATCCCGGGAATCTTCCTCGCTCCACTCTTCCGCTTCGGACCAAACAGCGGCCGATGCCTCATGAACACCTCCTCAACAAACGCCCTGCTCCCCAACGCCACTCCGTCTGTTATGTGCCTGATCTTCAACATCAGTGCAGCCCCAAAA
>JAAYVR010000069.1 GCA_012517065.1 Verrucomicrobiota bacterium
AGAATCAAACGCGGGAGCAGTGTCGGCTCGGAAAGTGGGCTGTTGGCCGAAAAGGGGCATATAGCGGTCCAAACGACTCAAAAGGACAGTTGGAGGAGAGCAAAACGCTGCGAAAAACAGAGACGGCACGCGCCTGCCAGCGCAGTCGCAAATGCCTTTTCAAAAACCGGGTCTTTTGGGACAGGCTCTACCTAAATTTGGTGTCCATCGCTCGGTAACACCCTTTTTGAGTCAACGAATGGTTTCCTCAACCCTTTTCACCCCTCCCACGGTAACATTCTTTTTGAGTCAATTCGGTCAATTCGCTCGCCAATACTTGTCACTTGAGTCGGAGCGCAGGGATGGATAGATTGTCAGCGCTGAATGGCGGCTTCGAGTAAATCCGATGCGACTCAGGTTTGTGCGATGTGGAAGCCGCAAGACCGACGTTTGGATTATGCCGCTGTACGAGTACGAAGTATGTGAAGGCCAGGGCGGGTGCGTGGTTTGCGGCGGACGGTTTACACTTCGCCGTCCCGTCAACGCGCCCGAGCTTACGCATTGTCCTGCTTGCAAGAAGCGGGTCAGACGCGTCATTTCCACTTTCAATACACCCAAGCTGTTGAAACCGGTCTCGGTCTCAGACGCTAAGAAGGCTGGTTTCACCGTCTTGAAGCGGATTGGCAAAGGCGAGTACGAGCGACAATAGCTGCGATAGTCCGGCCCGCGCTCATGCGGCCCTGAAGCACACGCAGGTTCAACGGACCTGCTGAACCGCAGAAAGTCCCGTCGGCCAAGCGCTTCCTGTCTCCGTGGCCGGATTGTCCATCAGGTTTTTTGTCTCGCTAATCAACCGAGATTGATGCATCTTACGCGGTAACAAGATGACGGGGTTCGACAAACTTGTAACCCGGGTTGAGCACGCCGCGCGACGGAGACGTTTGCAGCGTGCGTGGCGCGCTTTTTGGAGCGGGCTTGTTGTTGGGGCGTGCATCTGGCTGGTCGCATTGCTGTGCTACAAACTGATGCCTTTGCCGATGCGGGTCCTTGCAATCGGGGCGGTGCTCGGGGTAGCAGCTCCTTTGGTGGCTGCGGTTGCCGCACTTTGGCGGCGAGAGAACCCGAAGCAAACTGCCATTTGGTTGGACAAACAACAGCGATTGGAAGAGCGGGTAAGTTCGGCAATTGAAGTCGGCCGTGACCCAAAGTACGGCCGATGGAGCGAACTGCTGATTGAAGATGCAAACCGGCATTTGGAAGGGCTTGATATCCGGAGAATACTGCCGTGGACACTTCCAAGATCGAGTGTATGGGCGCTGCTGGTATTGACCCTTGGAGCCGCGCTTGGTTTTGCGCCCGAGTACCGCAGCGCGAGTTACTTGCAGAAACAGCGCGAGCGTGAAACGGTGCGGAATACAGGACGTGCTTTGGCTGATGTGACCCGCCGTGATCTCGAGAAACGCGCACCCGCATTGGACGCCACACGGCGAGCAGTCGAGTCGGTTGCTGAGCTTGGCGAGCAGTTGGCCAGAAAGCCCTTGACCAAGCCAGAGGCACTGCGCGAGTTGGCAAAGCTCACCGAAAAGGTACAGCAACAGGCCAAGGAGTTGGGGCAAAACCCGGCTTTACGGACTCTTGCAAAGAACCAGTCGGACCGGTCTGACAAGTCTGACAGGTCGGGCCAGTCAGACCGGTCTGACTCAAAGACCGATTCAGCCGAAACTGCCGATGGCAAAATGAAGGCTTCCTCAGATGACCTTGAAAAACTTAAACGAGACTTGGAACGGGCGTTGCAGTCGGCAGAAGCAATGAAAAAAGAAGGCGCGGCCGGCGACAAGACTGCCCAGCAAAACCTCGCTGATGCTCTGAACAGCCTGAGTCAACAGGCAAAAGACCTTGGGCTGAACCTTTCGAGCTTGTCTGAGGCGATCGCGGCTTTGAAGTCCGGGGAGATTGATCAGTTGCTCAAGGACTTGGCAGTGGCAGATCGCGATCTTGAACAGCTTGCTGAGACCGCGCGGGCGCTCGAACAGATGCAGATGCAGGCGGAACGAATTGGCAAGGACCTTCCGGAACAACTCGAGAACGGACAGGCAATGGCTGCACGCAGCACACTGCAAAAAATGGTGAATCTTCTCAAATCCGGGAGTGTTGATCCAAAACAGCTTCAATCGATCATGGATGAAGTCGGGCGTTCCATCAAGCCTGCGGGACAATACGGGAAGGTCGCAGATCATTTAAAGCAAGCGCTCCAGCGAATGCAGGGCAAGGACAACGCCGCTGCGGCTCAGTCACTTGCTGACGCTGCAAATGAGCTTCAAAAGCTAATGGAACAACTCGCCGATGCGGAGAGCCTCGAGGGCGCGCTGTCGGCTCTTCGCCGTGCCCAAGCGGCGATAGGCACAGGAAAGTCATGGAGCCAGGCTGGCGGGCTCGGACAGCCGGGTTTCAAACCCGGGGGCCGCCCCGGACGTGGCGTGGGAACATGGGCTGACGAAGACGGTTGGATCGAGCAACCGCCCATGACAGGCGCGTGGGATAACAGCGGGATTGAACGACCGGAAATGTCACCGCGAGGCATAACTGATCGTGGCGAGGGTGCGCTTCCTGAGGGGCTTACGCCGACCAAAGTGCGTGGCAAACTTACGCCCGGGGGGCCGATGCCAAGTGTTACGCTCAAGGGATTGAGCCTCAAGGGAAGCAGCAAGATGGAAGTGCAGGAGGCAATCCGCGCCGCCCAGACTGACGCGCAGTCTGCTTTAAGTCATGATCAAGTGCCGCGTGCGTATCAGGGGCCGGTGCGGGATTATTTTGGAGACCTGAAGTGAAATTGGCAGGGATTTGGTGCAATGGAGGACCAGCCGCCCCGTTTGGGAGTTTACCCCGGGTTGTATGGGAGAACAGCCGCAATTGACCAGAAAACACAATCATGAACACGGACGAACAAATAGCCAAGTTTCGCGAAATCTATGGCGCACTGAAGCGCGAGATTGGGAAGGTCATTGTCGGACACGAACCGATCGTCGATAACACGCTGATTGCGCTGATGGCAGGTGGCCATGTTTTGCTCGAGGGTGTACCCGGCCTTGGCAAGACGCTATTGGTACGGACGTTGGGTGAAGTACTGGATTTAACTTTCAGCCGGATTCAGTTCACACCCGATCTCATGCCCGCTGACATCATGGGAACAAACCTTGTCATGGAAGCGCCAGATGGACGGCGTATGTTCGAGTTCCAGCACGGCCCGATTTTCGCGCACCTGATTTTGGCCGACGAGATTAACCGCGCCACCCCGAAGACACAGTCGGCATTGCTCGAAGCCATGCAGGAGCACAGCGTCACCGCCGGAGGCGAGGTGCGCCGGTTGGCAGAACCGTTTTTTGTGCTGGCGACGCAGAATCCAATAGATCAAGAGGGCACTTACCCGCTTCCGGAAGCGCAGTTGGACAGGTTCTTCTTCAAACTGCTGGTCGGATACCCAACGGCTGAGGAACTCACTGAGGTGCTGAATCGCACAACGGAGACAGCTCAAGCGGCTGTGAACCGGGTTCTGAGCAGGGAGGGTTTGATCGAATTGCAACAACTGGTTCGACAGGTGCCGGCGGTCTCACACGTCAAAGATTATGCGGTCAGACTGGTGTTGGCCACGCATCCGAAAACCAACACGGCTGTGCCGATTGCGAATCAGTTCCTACGTTATGGCAGCAGCCCGCGGGGCGCTCAGGCGTTGATATTGGCAGGAAAGGTCAGAGCTCTCGCACAGGGACGGTTTAACGTGAGTTTCGACGATATTCGAGCTGTGGCTTTACCAGCTTTAAGGCATCGACTGATCCTCAATTTCGAGGCTGAAGCCGAGGGTATTACCACGGACAAGATCATCGAACAGGTGCTCAGCGAGGTACCGGAAAACGCGGCTGCAGTCGCAGCATAGGGAAACGGCCTCGCTGATTTCAGCAATGGTTGACACACTGCTCAGTCCGGAACTTTTGCGTCGGCTCGAACAATTGGAGCTGCTGGCACGACGCCGTGCCAAGAGCAGTGTCAAGGGTGAACGCAGCAGCCGCGCACGCGGTCATTCGGTTGAGTTCGCTGATTACAGAAGCTACGTTGCCGGCGATGATCTGAGGTACCTCGACTGGAACCTGTACGGCCGATTGGAGCGGCTGTTTCTGAAGCTGTACGAAGAAGAACGCGAGTTGCCGGTCCGCATCTTCCTTGATGCGAGCGAATCGATGACATTTGGTGAGCCGGTCAAGTTCGACTTTGCGCGGCAGGTTGCTGGGGCGATTGGCTACATAGCGTTGTGCGGTTTTGATTGCGTGAGCACAGTCGTTTTTCCGGAGCGTGAGTCCGATGCTGCGTTGCGGACGGCGTTGCGAACGGTCAGAGGGCGGAAATCAGCGCTGGCTTTCTTAAGGAACCTTGCAGCTCTGACGGCTGGTGGACCGGCGAATTTGAACGAATCGCTAAGACGCGGGGCTCTGGAAGCGCGTCATGCCGGCCTTGCAGTTGTGATCAGCGATTTTCTCGATCCTGCCGGCTACGAGCAGGGTTTGGGGGCTTTGGTCGGGCGCGGATTTCAGGTCGATGTGATACAGGTTTTGTCGCCCGAGGAATTGGAGCCGACGGCTTTTGGTGATCTGCGCCTTGTGGATTCTGAGACCGGCGCACAACAAGAGGTCACGTTTGGACGTCACAGGCTTGCGGCTTACCGTCAGACAGTTGAAGCCTACGTGCGCAAGCTGCGCGATTTCTGCCGCGCCAGAGGCGCCAGTTTTTTTCTGGCGAGCAGCGCCACACCGATCGACGAGTTGGTGTTAAAGCGGCTGAGACAAGCGGAGGTGGTGGGATGAGTTTTCTTGCACCGACTGCGTTTGCTTTCGCCGCGGCGATCCCGATCGTCATCTTGTTTTATTTGCTCAAGCGCCGCCGTGTGGTGAAGCTGGTGCCAAGCACACTCCTTTGGCAACGGTTTCTGGCAGAAACACAAGCGAGCGCGCCTTTCCAAAAACTGCGAAAAAACTGGCTGCTCGTTCTCCAACTCTTGCTTCTTACGCTTGTCATTCTTGCGCTGGCGCGTCCGTTTTTCGCCGGGAAAACGGCTGCTGGCAGACTGATTGTGGTAATACTGGACGCATCAGCGTCGATGCAAAGCACCGATGAGTCGCCGTCGCGTTTCGAGCGCGCCCGGCGTGAGGCGTTTGACTTGGTGAACAGCCTGCATGAAACGGACCAAATGGTTGTGTTGCTTGCCTCCGCCCATACGGAGGTCCGCCAATCGCCCACCAGCAACAAGGCGGCATTGCGGCGCGCTCTGCAGAGCTGTCAACCAACAGACACGCCAACGCGGCTGACGGAGGCGCTCAAAATTGCGCATCCGTTGGTGAAGGACCGTCGCGATGCCGAAATTCACCTGTACAGCGACGGCGCGGCTCCGGATTTGACCGAGTTCGAGTTTGAAGGGCTGAACGTTGTCTATCACCAGGTTGGCCGAAGAGCGCTCAACGTGGGGATCGTTAGTGCCGAAGCGAGAGCGCATCCCGAGGACCCGCGGCGGCGTGCCGTGTTTGCAAGCGTGTTCAATGCTTCGAGCAATAACGTGTCTGGCGAACTTGAACTGCGATTTGACGGGACATTTGTGGAGACACGTCATGTTGAGCTCGGACCGAGAGAAACATCGCCTCAGGTGTTCACTGTCAGTCAGGAGAAAGATGGCGTGTTTACGCTGAGACTGGACGTGGCGGATGAACTGTTGGTGGACAATGAGGTGCAATTGGCGAGCTTGATGCCGAAGCCGGTGAATGTGTTGCTGGTGACGCGGTCGGGAGGGTATTTGGAGCGGGCACTGCGTGTTGTTCCAAATCTAAGTCTAACCGTGGCGGAGGACATCGCAGATGGAGGCGCCAACTACGACGTGGTGGTGATCGATGATGTATTGCCGTCGAGCTGGCCGGCGGTCAACACCCTCGCCGTGAGGTCCGCACCAACCAATTGGGTCCAGGTGACAGGGCGTGTCGAGGCGCCACTGATTGTCGATTGGAAGAACACTCATCCGCTCCTGCGTTTCGTGAACTTCGACGAAGTTCAAATTGCTGAAGCGCTCAAGGTGCGAACGCCAACATGGGCGGTGCCGTTGGTTGAAGCGCCCGACACGCCGTTGGTTCTTGCGGGCGAACTTGGGCGGCAACGGGTGGTATGGATCGGGTTTGACACGATGCAGAGCACATGGCCGTTGCGCATTTCGTTTCCGATTTTCGTCGCAAACGCGATCGATTGGCTCAATCCCGCAAGCGCAAGGGCAAGTCAGGCAATGGTGCGCGCGGGCGACCCAATTCGCACGCCGCTTTCCGGTTCAGCCACAAACGCAGTTGTTCAACTGCCGGATGGAACGAAGAGAACCGTTCCGATCGACCCGGGCCAGCGTGAATTCGCATTCGCAGACACCGCACGCCAGGGCGTGTACAAGGTTGATACCGGCGACGGCGAATCATGGTTTTGCGTCAACCTGCTCGACCCTGCCGAAACCGACACAACACCGAAATCGGAATTGCGTTTTGGCCGTTATGCGCGCGCATTGGCCACGACGCTGAAACCTGCGAATCTTGAACTGTGGCGGCGCCTTGCTGCGGCGGCGCTCGCGGTGATGATGTTCGAATGGTGGTTCTATCATCGGAGGACCGCATGAGAAGGACGGCATGCCTGTTTGCAATTGTCAGCTTGATGGTCCTTGTGGCGGCAGGATGCAAGCCTGCGGCGCCATCGACTCGAAGCGAGGTGGTGGTGTACTGCGCACAAGACCATGTCTATGCAGAACCAATCCTAGCCGAGTTTACCCGCCAAACCGGGATTCGTGTGCGGTCGGTTTACGACAGCGAGGCGGTAAAAACTGTTGGCCTTGCAAATCGCCTCCTTGCTGAACGGGCGCACCCGCAATGCGACGTGTTTTGGGGCAATGAAGAACTCCGCACAAGACAGCTTGCTGCTCAAGACGTGTTCCGGCCAACCAACGGCTGGGCTGCAATGGGATATAGAAGCCGGCGCATTGTCATCAACACCAACCTGCTGGACATAAGCCGGGCGCCGCGTTCTTTGCTCGAGCTGACGAACGCCGAATGGCGCGGGCGTGTTGTGCTGGCCTATCCCCTGTTTGGAAGCACCGCAACGCATTTCATGGCGCTGCGGCAACACTGGGGACCTGAAAAATGGGAATCGTGGTGCCGCGCGTTGATGGCGAATCGACCGCTCATGGTGGACGGAAACTCGGTGTCAGCCAAAATGGTCGCACGCGGCGAAGCGTGGATTGGTCTGACGGATTCCGATGACATTCTGGTCGAGCAGCGTCGTGGAGCGCCATTGTCGGCACTGCCGCTCACTTCAGAATCGTTGCTCTTGCCTAACACGGTCGGTGTTGTGCGCGGAGCGCCGCACCCTGCCGCAGCACAAGAACTTTTCGAGTTCTTGCAGACTCGGGCTGCGCTGGCGCCTTTGGTTGAAGCCGGCGCATTGGAAGGCTTCGATGTGCCTCCCGAGGTTGCGGCAAGCGGCACGTTGCGCCCCGATTGGTCGCGGGTTCTGCAAGACCTCGAGGACGCAACAGCGCGGATGCGCGAGATATTCTTGCGATGACACGACATGAACTGGGCGCTGCTTGTTAACAGCATCGAAACGAGCATTCTCGCCACGGCGGTGGCGGGTGTGATCGGTTTTGCAGCGGCGCTTTTTGTCATGGGACTGAAAGGTGGCGTACGCGCATGCGCGATCGCGTTTGCAGCGGCGGCTTTTGCAATGCCGCCGTTTCTTGTCACAAACGCGTGGTTGGGATTATTGGGGCCGTCGGGGCTGCTTCATCGGTTGCTGCCGTTCGAGCTTGCATCTCGGGCGGGGGTCGCATGGCTGTTGGCGACGTTGTTATGGCCTGTTCCCATGTTCACATTGGTTGGCGCATGGCAACGATTGTCGAGAGAACATTTCGAGAGTGACCCGTTACTGCATGGGACGGCTTTGTTCCGGTGGTTGCTGGTGCCTTCCGGTGCACAGGCGATGGCATTTGGTTTGGGGCTGGTATTTGTGCTGGCGCTGAACAACTTTGCCGTGCCCGCAGTGCTGCAAGTCAAAGTATTGCCAGTAGAAATCTATGTGCTCGCGAACACCAATCTGGACTACCAAGGCGCGCTGTTGCTGAGCTGGCCACTTGTGGCGGCGCCATTGGCACTTCTTGCATGTCTGCGGCACAGAAAAATCCGGTGGCCGACATGGACCGCTGGTGTTTCGGCGTCGGTATGGCGGGCCAACGTGGGACGGAATTGGTTCGTTGGCTGCGGTGTTGTCTCGATTGCTGTGGTCGGTGTTTCGGTGCTGGTCCCGATATTTGAGCCGGTGTGCAACGGGGACACATGGCGGATGATTGGTTCTGTCTGGGTCACGTCTGGCAAAGTGTGCGCAATGTCGGTTTGCACAGCCACGGTTGGCGGTGTGTTGGCGGTTGCGTTGGGTTTTGTGCTCTGGCGGGTCCGGGCTGGTTTTCTCTCGTGGCTGCTTTTCTTGGTGCCCGGTGTGGTTTTAGGGATTCTGTTGATCAAAGCTTTAAATCGGCCGCCGTTTCTCGAGTTGTACCGGAGCGTTGCGGTGATGTTCATTGCACTGGCTCTGCGTTACCTCGCAATCGGAAGAACAGGCGTTGTGCTTGCTCGGAATTCGGTGGACCGTGATGTAACCGATGCAGCTCAGTTGGACGGGGCTTCGTCATGGCAAATGTGGTGGCGCATTTACTGGCCACAGATGAGAACCACACTGGCGGTGACATGGTACATTGTGTTCCTGCTTGGATTGTGGGATGTGGAAACGATTCTGTTTGTTGTTCCTCCGGGCGGAGAGACTCTTTCACTGAGGATATTCAATCTGCTTCACTACGGCCACAATCCGGAGATAAACGCGCTTTGTTTGTTGCTGCTCGGGGTGGCCGCGCTGCCGCCGTTGGTGTTGGTTGCTGTGAGAACGTTGGGATCGAAAGCCCGGAGTTGGTTCAGCACCGGGCTGCGGCAAGCGGCATGGTCAACTGCAACCGGCATTCTGTACGCTGTTTTGCCCGGAGTGGGATGCGGTTCGGTGTTTTTTCTCGGGGGTTGTTCCCAATCGCCACTAGCGGACGGTGGCGCAAAGAGCGCCTTTTTCAAGCGCATCGAAATCATCGGAAGCAGAGGGACAGCGCCCGGTCAGTTCAACAAACCCCGGTCTTTGGCAGTTGACAGGCGCGACAATCTTTACGTGGTTGACATGACCGGCCGGGTGCAGAAGTTCGCGCCGGACGGGACGTGGTTGTTATCATGGCAGATGCCCGAGACTGACCTTGGCAGACCAAAAGGTATGGGCATCGACAAGGACGGCCATGTCATTGTAGTTGAACCGCACTATTCGCGGATCAACCACTTCACATCCGAGGGCGTTCTGGTGCGCCAGTGGGGACAGCGAGGGACAAATGCGGGTCAGCTCGCATTCCCGCGCGCTGTGGCTGTGAACCGCGCGGGCGAAATTCTCGTGAGCGAGTACGGTCACGTCGATCGCGTTCAGCGGTTTTCGGCCGATGGCGGCAAGTTGCTCGATGTTATCGGCCACTACGGTTACGGGCCGGGACAGTTCAATCGCCCGGAAGGTTTGGGGATCGACAAGGAAGGGCGGGTTTACGTGGCGGATTCGTGTAATCACAGGATTCAGGTGTTTGGGCCGGACGGTTTGTTACTCCGGAGTTACGGAGCGCCGGGTCGAAACCAGGGTCAAATGAGTTACCCGTACGACGTTTGCGTGGACGCTTCTGGGAACCAATTTGTCTGTGAGTTTGGCAACAGCCGAATTCAGGTGTTCGATTCTGAGTTTCGGCCTGTCGAGGTCATAGGCGGACCGGGCCGGGCGCCGGTCCAGTTTGCGAATCCGTGGAGTGTCGCGCTGGATTCAGCCGGGAACCTTTATGTAGCCGATGCGGGGAATGATCGCGTTCAAAAATTGATCAGGCACTAACCCATGCCATTTCAGTTTACCAATCCATATTGGTTGCTCTTGCTCCCGGCGGGCGTGGCATGGGTTGTCTGGTTGAGCAAGACCTCGTACGTGCCACTGGTGGCATGGCGGCGGTGGTCTGCTCTTGCGATTCGGCTGGCGCTGACTGTTGCGCTTGTGATGGCGCTTGCCGGACTGCAATGGAAACGGCCCATTGAAGGCATGGTAGTGACGTATTTGCTGGACCGATCGGACAGCGTGCCGTCCCAGCATCAGGAAGCCGCTCGGGAGTACATCAATCAGAGCGCTGCTCTCAAAAGGCCAAGCGACATGGCCAGCATCATCGTGTTCGGCCGCGACGCAAGCATCGAGTCGTCGCCAGCGCCAAAAGTGAACGTTGCCAAGATACTTGCGGTGGTCGACCCGGCCAGAACTGACATTGGCAGCGCACTCCGTCTCGGTACGGCAGCTTTTCCCGAGTCAGGCCAGAAACGTCTTGTGCTGTGCTCAGATGGAAATGAGAACGTCGGCGACGCAATGGGCGCCGTGGCTGCGGCGAGATCGCTCGGCGTAACAATTGACGTACTGCCGCTGGGCACAGAACGGAAAGGCGACGTCTCGGTACAGAAGGTTACCCTGCCAGCCGCCCTGAAACGTGGCCAGGCATTCGAGGTTAAGATTTTTGCGAATGCTGATCAGCCCCGCGAAGCAACACTGCGAATGTTGCGGAACGACCAGTTTATCGGCGAACAACGAATCGAGCTCGAGCCGGGTAAGAACCTGTTCACCCTGCCACAAACTCTGGACCAACCCGGTTTTTACACTTTTGACGTTCAATTGGATGTGCCTGACGATCCTGTTCCGCAGAACAATCGCGCCAGCGCATTCACAAGCGTCAGAGGTGATCCAAGAATACTGGTGGTATCTTCAGACCCCGCCCTGGACGGGCCGCTTGCCGATGCGTTGCGTTCTTCGCGCGTGGACGTGCGGGTCGTTGACGTTCGCGGATTTCCCGGCTCTTTGGCTGAGATACAAAGCTACGACGCGATTTTCCTGAGCAACATTGCTGCAGGCGACCTTGGCGAAACTCTTATGCGCCTGCTTGAAAGTGCAGTGCGGGATTTCGGCATTGGCCTTGTGTGCGTTGGCGGCGACCAAACCTACGCAGCGGGCGGTTACAGGGGAACGCCATTGGAGACAGTCTTGCCCGTTGACATGGAGCTGAGCAGCAAGAAAGTCCTGCCCAACGGCGCGGTGGTGCTCATCATGCATGGCATGGAATTCAACAATGGCAACCAAGTCGCACGTGAATGTGCACAGGGCGTTCTTGATGCGCTGGGTCCACAGGACGAACTTGGCGTTGTTCTATGGGATGGGAGCGACCGCTGGCTGTTCCCACTATCAAAAGTCGGAGACAAAAAGGAAATGGGCCGTCTGATCGCCGGAATGAACCAGGGCGACCTCCCGACGTTCCAGCACGTGATGGAAATGGCGTTTCGCGGCAGCGACGGAAACCCGGGACTGCTCCAGTCAACCGCAAACCTCAAGCACATGATTGTGTTCAGCGACGGCGATCCCGCGGCGCCTTCTGACAGTCTCATGAACGAAATCGTCCAAAACCGTATCACCGTGAGCACGGTGCTCATCGCCGGTCACGCCGGTCCCGACACAATGATCAGGATTGCCGAACTGGGCGGAGGCCGGTTCTATGCGGTCAACAACCCGGACGAACTCCCACAAATCTTCCTCAAAGAAGCAATGGTGATTTTGAAGTCGGCGATTTTCGAGGAGCCTTTCGTGCCTCAGTTGGCGGCTTCAACCGAGCCTGTCCGGGGCATTTCCGGGTCTGCGTTGCCCACCTTGCGCGGCTATGTTTGCACCACGCCAAAAACCCGGGCTGAAGTGCCGATCATTTCAGACAAAGGCGATCCCGTTCTCGCGCATTGGCAGTTCGGGCTTGGCAGAGCAGTCGCCTTTACATCCGATGCCAGGGCAAAGTGGGCTGTGGATTGGCTGCGATGGGGACAATACCGGCAGTTTTGGACGCAAGTGGCGCAATGGGCTCTAAGGCGGCTCGAAAGCACCGATTTCAACGCCGAAATCTCGGTTGAACAGGGACAGGGTGTCTTGACAGTCGAAGCCCTCGACCAGGCAGGCAATTACCGGAATTTCCTCGATTTGCGCGCCGTCGTCGTGAGCCCCAAAGGCGACCGACAACCCGTGCGCCTTGAACAGACAGGCCCCGGCCGCTACGAAACCCGGTTCGAAACACGCGAAGTCGGCACCTACCTGATTCAGCTTCTTGACTTCGAGAACGGGCGCGTCCGCGCTTCGCAAGCGCTTGGCGCTTGCGTGAATTATGCGCCCGAGTTTGCGACAGCCGAACCCAACCTCAATCTGCTCTCGCGAATTGCCGCCGCAGGCGGTGGCAAACTCCTGGATTTGTCAGCTCCGCGGAACGCCGAATTAAACCCGTTCCGCCATGACCGGCAACGCGTGTGGCGACCAGTTGATCTGTGGGAATGGCTGCTCAAGTTCGCAGTTGTCATGTTCGTCATCGATGTAGCGGTCCGGCGAGTCGATATTGATCGCGCTGAATGGGTGAAAGCCACGGCCACACTCAGGCGCGCTTTCCTGTTCTGGCGTCGCAAACCAAAGGTGGTCGAAGCAGAAGAATCATTGGCTGCGTTGCTCGCGCGGCGCGACCAGGTGCGCGCCCGGCGGACCGCAGCCGGCCCAGCGCCACCCGCCGAGACAGGCGGTGTTCTCGAACAGCAGGCAAAACCCGCAACTGCGCAAGCGACGACGACTCCGGAACCCAAGCCGCCGACCTCGACGCCTCAACCGCCAAGCCGGGCTGAGACCACAAGCCGTCTCCTGGAAGCCAAGCGCAGAGCGCAAAAGCGACTCGGTGAGTAATCACGATAATTCTGAAGCGGTCGGCGCGGTGATCAGCGGCATTGCCCTGGGCTGATAAGCTCGGCGCGCCGGTCCCACCGGGGGGCTTCGAATTGAGGCGCAAAGCGCCACATGACCAATGTCGCCCTTGCAAATGAAATAGCCTTGGTCGGGCGGCGATTCTGCCCGATTCCACCTTAACGTTCCCCACCCGCTCGGGCAGGGTTCAGAAACGCCGAAAAAGCAAACTCGTATAAGTCGAGCAGCGCCTCGGTCCCGAACGAACTTGAGAAAAAACTGCCGGTCACGACAACGGTGCGTCAGGTGATAAACCTGCCCGGGTACAGAGTGACGATTACAGTGTTGACTTCGTTGACGATGACAGTGAAGGCGTCGGTGGCCTTGATGGCGGGCGTTGGCTTTTGGCTGAGGTCAGCGGGTCGCTTGCAGTCTGAAAAACTTCTGTGGCTCGGGGCCCATCGGGAAGTTGGTTGTCAGCACGCCGCCGGTTCCGGCCAACGGCAACCCCTCGGGGAGCCACGCTGCCGATTGCAGGTTGGTGGCCGACTGGAGTTGGTACCAAATGCCCGCCTGGGACGGCCAACTTAACAGCAATTGTTCACCCGCTCGCGCGAGCGTGAGGCCTGGGCGGGAGGCTGGAGCACAGACACCATTGCCGCCGGCGGCGTAGATCGCCGCGATTTCACCGGCTGCCAGCGCACGATCGAAAAGCATGACTTCGTCGAGTTGGCCCAGCCATCTTGAGCCGCCGGGCCGGTAGCCAATGGTCAAGCCGTTCGCGTTGAGAGTCGTGTTCAAGTCAACCCCGCGGAAGCCATCTGGTTGCCCGTTCAAATACAGGGTCACCGTCGTGCCGTCATAGGTCACGGCGGCGTGATACCACGTGTTGGCCGCCAGTGCGGTATTCCCGGCGAGGTCACGATTGTAGCCGAAGAAGTACAGCCTGCCCGGGGCGTTGGCCGATGTAATCAATCCGAACATCTGGCCGTTGGCATCCGAGCCGTACTGGAACAGTGCGGACTCCGTATCGGAAGAGAGATTGCGCGGCGTCTTGAACCACAGCGCGAGCGTGCGCGGCGCGTTGCCCAGCGGCAGTCCGGCGGGCGTCGCCACCTGGGCAAAAGCGCTGCTCCCATTGAGATCGAACGCCTGAGCCACCATACCGTCTGCATACTTCAGCCCACCCATTGCCGTGGCATCGTTCAGCCCTGTGGCGTCCTCGGGGGTGCCGTTGCCGGACCACCAACTGACCAGACCCGCAGGCTGTGGCACGCAGTTCGGCGGCGCGATGCGCCAGATCAGGTCTGAATTAAACTCGCTCACATAGAGCGCGCCATCCGGACCGAATGCCATGGCCCAAGGTAACCCGAAGCCAGTGCCCCACGTCTTTGCCGCGCCGTTGAGGTCCAGCGAAATGAGGTCGCCGTTCGTGTTCACGCAGAAGATGCCCGTGCCCCAGAAACCGCCCGGACCACGCGCGAGCGGGCTGTCGGCTGCCACGGTGGCAAAGGCATTCGTCAGCAAGACGCCCTGTGAGTCGTAAAGGCGGAGCGTTTGCGTGCCGCTGACGCCCACGACCAACCGATTGAGATCATCGGCGGCCAAATGCAGTGCGCCGGCCAGATTGAACAAAACGGAGGGCACACCATTCGTCATCGTCCACACCTTGCCGCTTTCGTCGTCGGAGAAAACCAAGCGACCGTTCAAGTCGTAGGTGAACACATTGGGGTTGAACGTAAAGGTCGTTGGACCGTAAAGCGTGCTGATGATTTGATCAGGCCGGATCACGACAATCTTCCCCGACAAGACGTTGAGTTCGTGGCCTGCGACGATGACTGCCCCGGGGATACCGGAAGCCGAGCCGCTGGCGTCGTAAACGACAGCGTCCGGATCCGTGATTGCTGCGTTGCCGTACTCTTCCACCGGTGAACCACCCGGGCCAATGCGGTGAATCTTCACCGCGTCATCATAGTCGCCGCCAGAACCGGAATTATCACGTCCTACGAACAACGTCCCGTCCGGTGCGAAGGACAGCCGGACCGGATCCGTCACGTGGGCATAGACGCTGGTTTCTGCGCTCGGCACTGCCGGTCGCGCGAAGCGATAAATCCGGTCCGCCTCGAAATCGCTCGCGTAGAGCGCGCCGTCCGGACCAAACGCAAGGCCGGGCATGACCGCCCCCGAGGCCATGAGAAAACCGCTACCCACTTGGTAAGGAGTACCGTCGAGCGCGATGCGAACAAGATGACCGTCGGGCGCGATCGCGTAAATGTCCGTTCCCCACATTCCGCCCGGGCCGCGCACCACCGGGCTGCTGGTTCTCACCGAAGCGAAGTCGGCGTTCGACAAAGTCCCGTCGTTTGCGTAAAGCCGTAACTGCGTGCCGCCACTCGTGCTCACCACGATGCGCCCCAACGCGTCCACCGCAATCCGATGCGCCTGCGTCAGCGCAAACAGTTGCGCGGGCGCGTCGCCGGTGGTGGCCAGCACCCGGCCACTGTTGTTCTCCGTGAGGAGCAGGCGACCCGACAAGTCGAACGCGAAATCGCTGGGATTCCACCAAGTGGCACTGGGCGCAAAGAGCGTGGTCACTGCGCCGTCGGGCGCGATCTTCATGATCTTGCCAGTGGAACCATTGTCATGCACGCCACCCACAATAACCGAACCAGGCGTGCCGGATACCGCGCCAGCCACGTCCACGATCAAGGCGTCAGGGTCGCTGATGGCGATGTCGCCAAACTCCGTGACATGTGAACCGCCCGGCGCCACGCGATGAATCTTCACCGCGTCGCCGCTGCCGCCTCCCGAGCCGCTGGCATCACGGCCAACATAGAGTGCGCCATCCGCATCGAATGAGATTGCGACCGGATCCTGCACGACGGCGTAAACTGACGTGGTAAAGTTGGTAACGATGGGTTGGGCGCTGGCCACGAATTGGAGCGTCAATGGGAGCACAAGGAACAATAATCGTCCGGTTTTCATGATCTGTTGAGGGGCGAATGGGTTTTGGTCGCCATGTTCAATTCGGATCAGAGCCAAAGTCAAGGATGCAATAGCCGGAAAAACCCGGCCAAAGGCGTTTTCCATCAGATGCACTCTGGCCAATAACTGTTTCCAGACCCGCCGTATGCAACCGGGCATGGCCGGGTTAATGTGCCGGCATGACGGCCAGGTTGTTCTTGAGAACGTTCAACGTCCAACGCTCAACGCGCAACGTTCAGAGGCACTACTGCTCGATGAATGCTCGTTTCAAAGCCGCCTAAAGGCGGCACTCTAACGGCCGCGGATGCAGTGGGCGTTGGTAGGCGCGAAGCGTTTGGAGTGCGGCAGCTTGCTGCCGCTTTCTTTTTATGCTCGAAAAACGTGTCTGTCCCCATGCCGCGTCATCCGCAAGACCGCTTTCGCGTATTCCGCGTTTTTCGTGGTTACAACCAACCAAACCATCGGTCGCTCCTTCCCAAATCCGCTCGGTTCCATGACACTATTCCGCCCAGCCCGCAAACCTCACCGACTGACCAGACCACGGCA
>JAAYVR010000070.1 GCA_012517065.1 Verrucomicrobiota bacterium
CGCGTTTGGAGTGCGCCGGCTTGCCGGCGCTTTCGGATGGTGATGATGAGTAACAATTCAAAGCGGTGGCGAGCCACCGCACTCCAAGCGCTTCGCGTTGGCAAAGCGCACTGCAGGCGCGGCGCGTTTGGAGTGCGCCGGCTTGCCGGCGCTTTCGGATTGTGAGTTTTCATGATGAGTAACAATTCAAAGCGGTGGCGAGCCACCGCACTCCAAGCGCTTCGCGTTGGCAAGGCGCACTGCAGGCGCGGAGCGTTTGGCCCGCTTGCGTCCATCCCTTTCTGTCTTTTTCCGTTTTTTTCCGACTAACCCAAAGAAGCCAAATCAGTGTCGCATAATTTCAAAATCGGAGCACGAACCGTGGGCGATGGCTGTCCGCCCATGTTGATTGCTGAGGTTGCTCAGGCGCACGACGGCAGTCTGGGCATGGCGCACGCGTTTATCGATCTAGTAGCTGATGCAGGCGCCGACGCCGTAAAATTCCAGACCCACATTGCCGCCGCTGAAAGCACCGCTGCTGAGCCGTGGCGGGTCAAGTTCAGCCGACAGGACGCGACACGCTACGATTATTGGAAACGGATGGAGTTCAGCCCTGCTCAGTGGCGCGAACTCAAACAACACGCAACACAGCGCGGGCTGGTTTTTCTTAGCTCGCCTTTTTCCTTCGAGGCGGTTGATTTGCTCGAAAAACTGCGTGTACCAGCATGGAAAATCCCGTCCGGCGAGATCACAAACCTGCCAATGATCGAAAGAATCGTCGGTACCGGCCGGCCCGTTCTGATTTCTTCCGGCATGAGCGCGTGGTCGGAACTCGATGCTGCTGTGGCAGTTTGCAGGCGTACGAGAGTGCCATACGCAGTTTTCCAGTGCACAACCGCGTATCCGTGCCCGCCTGAAAAGATCGGCTTGAACGTTCTCGACGAGCTGCGCCGCCGGTACGATTGTGCCGTCGGGCTTTCGGATCATTCGGGTGAGGTTTACTCAGGACTTGCCGCAGCCGCTCTTGGGGCGGCGTTCATCGAGGTTCATGTGACATTTCACAAGCGGATGTTCGGGCCTGACGTGCCTGCCTCGCTGGACCCTGACCAGCTCCATGTGCTTGCCGACGGCATCCGCCAAATCCACAAAATGCGGACAGGTTGTATCGACAAAGACGCAACCGCCAAAGATCTCGAACCATTGCGTCGCATGTTCGGTAAGAGCATCGTGGCAAAGCGCGCACTCAAAGCTGGGACGGTTCTGACCGACAGCGATCTTGCGCTCAAGAAGCCGGGTACGGGGCTGGGCCCAGACCGCTGGAAAGACGTTCTGGGCAGGAAGCTTATCCGTGATGTTGCGCCGGACACCCCACTGCAAGAGTCGGATTTGGAGTGGTAGGATGTGGCAGGCGAAGGCTCGGAGTTTGGGAGGCTGGAGTTTCGGAGTTTCAGCGAAACGCAGACCTGCCGCCGTTTTGTTTCGCCCCTCGGGCCATATTCTCGTGTACCGGTTGAGAGTTGGGCGTTGAGCGTTGCACTTTGAAAGTTCACAAGCACACGATGCGACCGGCTACCGCAATGAGAACTTGCAAAGTTCAACCAATAGTTAGAAAAGTGCGCACTTCCAGATGAACATGACCATGAACAAACGCAAAATCTGCGTTGTCATTACTGCGCGTCCGAGTTACTCGCGAATCCGCACAGCGCTGATCGCGATGCAGAATCATCCCGCGATTGAGCTGCAACTTGTCGTGGCCGCTTCCGCGCTTCTGGATCGCTACGGCAACACGCTGCAATACATCGAACAGGACGGTTTCAAGCCGGCCGCGCACGTCCACATGGTGCTCGAAGGTGAAAACCTGACGACCATGGCCAAGACGACTGGCGTGGGCCTCATGGAGCTGGCAACTGTGTTCGACAATCTCAAGCCGGATTTCGTTGTCACCGTGGCTGACAGATATGAAACCATGGCCACGGCAATTGCCGCGTCGTACATGAACATCCCGTTGGTACACATCCAGGGCGGCGAGGTCACAGGGTCCATCGACGAAAAAGTCCGCCATGCAATCACCAAACTTGCCGATTACCATTTTGTCTCGACCAAGAAAGCAGCGGAACGCGTGGCACGCATGGGTGAAGACCCGCGCAGAGTTTTTGTTACGGGCTGTCCGTCGATCGATTTGGCGGCTGAGGTGTTGCGCAATCCGGCATTGGATTTTGATCCGTTCAAAAGGTACGGCGGCGTTGGCCGGCCCGTGGACCTGAGCAACGGTTATCTCGTGGTGGTGCAACATCCTGTCACGACCGAACATCACCTTGCGCGCCAACAAGTGACCCAGTTGCTCGAAGTTGTGCACGCTCTGGGTTATCCAGCGCTCTGGTTTTGGCCGAACGTCGATGCCGGGTCTGACGGCACATCAAAAGGCATCCGAGCATTTCGCGAATACCATCCCGGAGCAAACCTCCATTTCTTCAAGAACATGGAAGGCCGCGATTTTCTAAAGCTTCTTTATCACTCACGCTGTCTGGTTGGGAACAGCAGTGTCGGGATTCGCGAATGCTCATACCTTGGCGTGCCCGTGGTGAACATCGGCTCTCGACAGGCCGGACGCGAGCGTGGCCGGAACGTGATTGATGTCAGTTACGACCCTGGCGAAATCCACGCTGCTGTGGCCCGGCAGATGAGCAATGGCAGGTACCCGTCCGATCCGCTCTACGGCGACGGCCAGGCCGGTCAACGGATCGCCAATCTCCTCGTGCAGATCGAACCGGTGTTCGAGAAACGGCTTGCGTATTGACGCGATGCTCCCAATGTAAGCCCACGAGACTTTTTGTCCTTGTACTCAATGCGTCCCAAGATTCTGATTGCTGAGCCCGACCGATTCAGTCCGCGCGCGCTCGCGGCATTGACTGAATGGGCGGAGGTCGATGCGCGCCGCCCCGCGGGTGACTCGCTCAGAGCCGCGTTCGAGAATTACGAGATCGTCTGGCTGCGACTTGGTTTCCGTGTGACGTCTGAAACGGTTCGCCCGCCTGCTCGATGTCGGATTGTTGCCACCCCGGTCACGGGCCTTGATCACATTGACCTCGAGGCGTGCAAGGCGGCCGGTATTACCGTTGTCAGTCTGCGTGGCGAAACGGAGTTCCTGCGCGAGATCCGAGCCACCGCAGAGCTGACGGTCGCACTCGCTCTTGCTCTGCTTCGCAGGTTGCCCGCGGCGTGTCGGTCCGTCCTCGGGGGTCACTGGGATCGGGATCAGTTTCAGGGCCGCGAGCTGTACGGCAAGACAGTAGCGGTCATTGGTATGGGCCGTTTGGGCCGGATCACGGCCGGATACTTCAGAGCTTTTGGGACGAGAGTTATCGGGTTTGATCCTTATCAAGCATTCCCTGAGGATCTTGCTGTACCCGTGGCCGCGTTGCCTGATGCGGTCAGCCAGGCTGACGTTGTAAGCGTCCATGTGAGTTATAGTGCCGAAACGCGGCGCTTGATAAACGCCGGAGTCTTCTCAGCAATGAAACGGGGCGCTGTACTGGTCAATACGTCGAGGGGCGGAGTGATCGATGAGTTTGCGTTGTTGGACGCTTTGCGAACCGGAAAACTCGCGGGCGCCGCCCTCGACGTGCTCGACGGCGAACCGGACATCCGTGCTGACAATCCCTTGGTTGCTTATGCGCGTGAGCACGACAACCTCATCATTACTCCGCATATCGGCGGCAACACGGTCGAATCATTCGAGAAAACAGAGGTTTTTCTTGCACAAAAGGTGCGCGAGGCTTGGAAACGATTGGATAAACCGGAAACTTGAAACGGGCGATGCGCCACGAAGTGGAGCCCGGCAAAGCGGCAGCAAGCCAGCGCTTTGTGTTGTTATTCGGTTCGTGTTTTCGTGTCCCGGTTGAACGTTGAGCGTTGTACGTTGAACGTTCTCGGATAGTTAACCGTCGGGAAACTTGCATGATCCGGGCTTTCAGCCCTTGTTGATACTGACCTGGCATCTGTCACCTGGGCCGCTGGCCCAGGCTGGTATGGTGCCGGGCCTTCGGCCCTCGAGTTACTGGTCCAGGAACACCAACGGTCTCGAACACACTGAAGGGCGTTTACGCCTTAAACAATCAACTGCGCCACCATGCACAACAGAGTTGTGTTGGTCGGTGATCGAAGCGCCAACGGCGCGGCCCATACCAGCGTGGGGTGAAGCCCCACGATAACGGCCAACTCGACATCACTTTCCACAATCCACGGGCTGAAAGCCCGGACTATGACAGCAACGTTTTCACGCCCGCGGCTGTTTGGATGCCGCCTTTGGGTGGACGAGCTGGATGTGGTTGGGAGTTAGTCTGGCAACGCTGCATGCAGTGGAAGCTGGATCAGAGCGCTTTTCCTGGCGACGGAGTCGCAGCAGATATTTCGCAGGCCGGCGCGTGTGACAGCCCGCGGCTGTCCAATGGCTGCGGCACTGCCCGTCAGGCCCTTTGGTTCCGGCCACGCCGGGCTGCGAAATGTGAGGGTTCAATCCCGGTCCGATGCGAACACTTGGCATAATACCGGCTCGTGCGGGGTCGAAACGACTGCCTCGCAAGAACGTTTTGCCTCTCGGCGGCAAACCGATGGTTTGCTGGGTTATCGAAGCCGCGCGCAAGGCGCAGTCGCTCGACCGCCTTGTTGTTTCTTCTGACGATCCCGAGGTCCTTGCGCTTGCGGCGGGATATGACCCGGGGATTGTCCTCGAAAGACCCGCCGAACTTGCGACCGATACATCACCGGCGATTGAATACGTCAAACACGCGCTTGTGTCCTTGGAACGGCGCGGTGAAGAACCGTTCAGCGTGGTAGTAATACTGCAGCCGAGCTCGCCGCTTACCCAGCCGGACGACATTAATGCAACTGTTCAATTGCTGCTCCGCACAGGTGCGGACACCGCAGTGTCGGTCGTTCGACTCGACCACGCGATTCATCCGGTAAAACTGAAGATCATGGAGGGCGACAGACTATTGCCCTACCTCGAGGAAGAACGCGGTCGGCTGGCCGCGCATGAGCTACCAGTGTTGTACGTCCGGAATTGCGCTGTTTATGCCACGCGCCGTTATGTTATCGAGTCAGGTCAGATTATTGGCGCTGATTGTCGGGGCTATGTGATGCCGCGGGAAC
Organism: Verrucomicrobiota bacterium; assembly: GCA_012517065.1. GTDB lineage: Bacteria > Verrucomicrobiota > Verrucomicrobiia > Limisphaerales > J093 > JAAYVR01. The sequence continues at coordinate 5,131 of JAAYVR010000070.1, forward strand.
GGTCGATCGATATCAACGACGAGCTGGATTACAGGTTTGCAGAGTTTTTGGTTGAGCGCTGCGGGGTGGCGGGCGAAAGGCTCGGTAGGTGTTGATGGAATGCGGCAAAGCGGTGGCGAGCCACCGCACTCCAAGCGCTTCGCGTTGGCAAAGCGCACTGCGGGCGCATCGCGTTTGGAGTGCGCCGGCTTGCCGGCGCTTTCGTATGCGGAACTTTCATGATGCGGAACAATTCAAAGCGGTGGCGAGCCACCGCACTCCAAGCGCTTCGCGTTGGCAATGCGCACTGCGGGCGCATCGCGTTTGGAGTGCGCCGGCTTGCCGGCGCTTTCGGATGGTGAGTTTTCATGATGAGTAACAATTCAAAGCGGTGGCGAGCCACCGCACTCGAAGCGCTTCGCGTTGGCAAGGCGCACTGCAGGCGCATCGCGTTTGGAGTGCGCCGGCTTGCCGGCGCTTTCGTATGCGGAACTTTCATGATGCGGAACAATTCAAAGCGGTGGCGAGCCACCGCACTCCAAGCGCTTCGCGTTGGCAA
>JAAYVR010000071.1 GCA_012517065.1 Verrucomicrobiota bacterium
ACCCCACCGGCCCGCGCGGGTTTGGGAAAGCTCCTCCTTGGCGTCCCGGGTACGTTTCTTTGCGGTTTCCCCAAGGGGAGGGAGGCTGCCATGGCCAAAGCCGAACAACGGGCCGAAAATCTCGAATCAGGAAAGAATTTTGAACAAAGCCACTTGACAAACCACATACCTGGCATCCGTGGACGATCGACTTCATCTTGTGCTCGTTGAGCTTCTTGACCGCGGATGGCGCGGATTACACAGATGCGTAAACAACGTGTCTGTCCCCACATCGGCCTCGCTATTGTTGGTCAGCGTTCGGCAATCTCGTACAACATGCGCGCCCCGGCCTGTGCATCGCCCGCAACGTCGGCGGTGAATGTTAACGTGTCATTCTGCGCTTGCGCCGGGACTTGAGCGATCCTCTTACCTCCGGTTGACAATGCCCAGACCTTCAATCGCGAGGCATTGTCGATCTTGATCGCAACCTCTGCCTGTCCGGCCCTCACCAGGTGCGGCAGCGTACCCCATGCAAGGAGGGTTTGTCTGGCTTCCTCACGGTACTTGATGCCGGTGTTCTGCAGGTCTGTCAGGTGCGTCACAAGCAAGCGCCGACTTTTGCGGATTGGCGCTGTGTCAAGGGCGCTGACCCAAACTGTGGCGTCGCTACCCTTGATTGTTACTCTGACTCCACCGGTTGGCGAATTGACCGCTTTCCCGGCAGGCGCATAACCTCCGGCCGTGCGCGGAGTATCGATGGCTAGAGTGTTCTCGGCGCCGTTTATGGAGATTTCGCCCGTCTCACTTCGCAATACCCGGCGTGCCGGATCGGTTGGGTTATCAGATGTCAGGATTCCCTGCGACCGCAGCAGGTCGAGCAACCGCGCATCGGCCAGACTGTACGGATTGATGTCAGCAACGTGCCCGGCTTTCCATGCGGATGCGGGAGTTTGCCAGCCCAATGGGAAAATGACATCGTCTGGCAATGGATCAGCAGGTGAGCTAACAACACGTGTGCCCACCCTTGTAACCCAAGCAGCCCAATGCCACTGCGGATGCAAGTTTGGGATGCGCGACGCCGGTTCAGCGAGGTCGCTCTGGCTCATGACAATTGAAATCAAATGCGGCGCGGCGCGCATGTCACCGCGCAAAAACAGACACAGCGACGCCCGTTCCGAGGCCTGCCCAAGTGGATCACTCGCAAGATCGAAATACCCCATCTGCGACGGCGTAAACATCGCCTGTCTGCTGTGGCTGTATGCGAAGCGCCAAATGCCGCCCCACCCCTGCAACGCCCCGAGAGCACCGGTCAAAATGCCGCCGACACCGCGAAATCTGCCCGGCCCCGAGTAGTTGTATTCAGTGATTGTAAACGGCTTGTTGCTGAGGCGGGTGAAAGCTTTGCTCCGGCCGCCTGTTGCGCCCTCGGCGAGCGGGCTGGTGTTTGGGCACTTGCTCGGGAGCCTCCACGGGTTCTCCAAAAACTGGGGATGATCGACATAGAAATGATCGTCCACATAATCGTACGCAGAACGTGCGGCTTGGTCGGTCACAAAATATGTCCACGAATTTGCATTGCTGATCAGAGCCTGACAGCCAAGCTCGTCGCGCAAGAACCGTCGCATCCGATCTATCATGTCGCGCTCGGTGTCCGAGAGGAACCTGATGCAATCGCGCGGGCGCGGGCCGTCGCCTCGGAGGTTTTCGGGCAACGCAACCGTGCCGTCGGCGGGGTTTTCTGAATCCTTGAGTTCATTGCCCCATGCCCTTGAAAGCGCCTCGCGGCCGCCGTACTTCGTGTTCAGCCATCTGTTCCATGCACGCGTCCATTCTGGAATCGTGCGCAGGTCGCGATAGAAATTGCCGAAGTTTCCCTCATTGATCATGGACAGCCACGCAAGTGCGGGTTCTTCAGCGTAGCGCCGGCCGGTGTATGGATTGACATGACCTAGCAGAGCACGAGTGAATTGTTTCCAGTTCTCCCACGCGCCCTCGTGAACCGGCACGAGAATCTTGAACGTGTCCATGGGAATTCGGCCATCGCGGTCAACACCGACCTCACGCCATGGCACGCTGCGCGACACGTAGAGGTCGGTCGTCAGATAGATTCCGCGCTTGATCAACGCCGCCATCAGGTAATCGAACTGATCGAGCTTTTCAGGGTTGAGCCGCGTTGTTGGGGACTGGCCGTCTGTCATGTCCCGTTCATAATGGTGTATCCGAAGCGCGTTGTATCCGAGCCGCGCAAGCCTTTCTGCGAGACGATCCACCTCGGCGCGCTCGATGTATTGCGCGCCAAAGCAAAGGTTCACACCATAAAACCTGCGCGGCACATCCGGCGAATCGGCAAACGCAAACTGACCGTCAGGCCTTGCAATTACTCGCCCGTGCTTGCCTGCAGGAGCGTCCGTCAAGCCCATGGAAGAAAAATCGAGAGCCGATCCAGGCTCGATATCCAGCTCGGCCCGCAAGGGAATCCAGTCCGCACCAGCTTGAAGAACCACCGGTGAAGAGGAATCGAACTCGGCCTGCGCAGCGGTCGCAACCACAAGGTTGCAAACCAGACAATCGCCGCACAGAGCCAACATTAACGCGCGGGTTTGCAGGGCGTTCATATGTCAACAGCAGATCAACTCTGGTTTTGAATCAACTGATAGTTTCGACCGGCCTACCTTCTCATGCTTTTTCCCCGGCCGGAAAAAGCTGGATTTCGGAAATCGTCGGACCTTCAGTGGCATCGAGAATGTTGAGCCTGAACTCGCGGGCAGTGACCTGATCGAAACGCCGGTCGAATAATCTGCCCAGACTGTTGCCAGTGAAAATTGTCTTCCATCCGTCTTCAGTCCGGTACTGGAACTCGAACTGTTTTACACGCCCGTCGTATGGAACGGCTTCGCGGATAACGACGCGCGACACAGCCACAGGTTTCCCGAGGTCAATGGCAAACCACGCCCGCTTTGTCCCGGCATCCGTTGCCCAGCGGGTTTCAAGGTCGTTATCCAAAGCCATTTCAGGCCCAAACTCATTCGTCATGTTCTGGTAAACGTTCGATGCTGTTGCTTTGACGGTTGATGTGGACAAGGCCGGGATGTCCATTGCCGAACCGTCGAGTTCAAGCCGAACCACGGTGTCCAGCGGGTCGCGGTCAGATTCCGCGACACGTATAACCACCGCGTCTTGTTGCTGCTCGAAGTCTGCGTTCCCATGTCCCAGCAGCGAAGCTTTCAAGATCCTTCTCGGAATACCCGGCAAGGTGATCTTGTCCGAGTCCCATCTGAGAACGTGAACAAATATGGTGCTGCCCTTTCTTGTGCTTGCAAGGGCGCTGGTGGGTTTCCATGGGCCGCCGCGCGTGCCGTAAATGCTTTCACCGTGCTTGCTGAGCCACGCGCCCACCTCCTTGAGACGCTCTACCTGACGGGGCTCGATCCGCCCGTCTGGCATTGGGCCGACATTGAGCAGCAAGTTGCCGTCGCCCCCCGCGCAAAGAACCAGCGTGTGAACACATTGAGCAAGGGATTTCATCGTGTCATTGGGTTTCCATGCCCACTGCTGGCAAATCGTTATGCACGACTCCCACGGACGGGTGTCCTGATAATTGCCGATGCGTTGTTCGGGTGTGTCATGGTCTTCTGGTAGGCCCGTGCGGTTGTTAATGATGATGTTTGGTTGCAATGACCGCGCAATCTTCACCAGGGCTTCTCCGTCGTAGTCGCGTGCCGACTTGCCCAGTCCGTCAAACCACAGTATGTCCAATTGCCCGTAATTCGAGCACAGCTCGGTCACCTGCTGTTTGAGGTAGGCAAGGTAATTGCCGTGCCGGTCCGGCGTGAAGGCGTCTGGGTGATGCCAGTCCGGCTGCGAGTAATAAAGCCCGAACCTCAATCCGGCTTCATGACAGGCATCGGCCAGCTCTTTAACCACGTCCCTCCGGAAAGGGCTGTTCGGGGAGGTGATCTTGTAATCGCTGGCTTTGGTGTCGAACATGCTGAAACCGTCGTGATGGCGGCTGGTGAAAACCAGATACTTCATTCCCGCCTGCTTCGCGATGCCAACCCATTCGCGCGCGTTGAAGTTTGTCGGGTTAAACTGCCGGTACAAATTATCGTACGTCTCGACAGGTATTTCGGTCCCCCGAGACCCGTAGCCGCGGCGTTCTCCGCCACGCGACCAGCCAATCTCTGTGCCTTTGAGTGAGACAGGCCCCCAATGGATGAACAGACCAAACCTTGCGTCGCCCCACCAACGCATGCGTGCCGGATATGGTGTGGGACCTCCAACTGCCGCGGGTTCCGCGGACAGTGCAATTCGAGTGGTGACCAGCCCCAGTAAGATCAATAGTGCCTTCATGCAATTGACAATACGAACACCAACATGTTGATCTTGCGCCGAGAATTGCAAGACAAAGTTGTTCGTTGGCGTCCCTCAGCCGCAGGCCAAACACGCATACAGTGTCCACATCGGCAAATCTGAGATGCGTTCCCACACGCTTGACTTCCGCACCGCACCACTCAGAATTCATTCCGACTGCACTCGTTATGCACCGTAACATCGCAGCGCTTCGGACAAGTCGTTCGGGGGGATTGAGTGCGCCCCGCAGCGCGCCGCACCACCAACGAATTCGCCACTCCGAAACGTATTGGTCGCGGTTTCGCGATAGCAAAACAAGGCAACTGTCTGTCAACCTTTTCCGGCATTTACACCGGCTTTGAAATGGTTCGAAATTTACTGCATCACCATACCCATTCGACACGATTATGAACAAAAACAACGAAGTCACCCGTCGCAAGTTCATTGAAAAAGCTGCAACAGTCACTGCCATCGGCTTTGCAGCGCGGCCTCTGATAACAGCTCAGGAACAATCGGGACCCCGCACTGGACCAAACAGTCGAATCCACCTGGGATTGATCGGATGTGGCGGCATGGGACGGGTCAACCTGAACGAATGCGCCAAACACCAGGACGTCGTAGTTACCGCCGCTTGCGACGTTTGGAAGGAACGCTGTGACTCGGTCGTCGCGCAATTCAAAGACACATGCAAAGGGTATCGCGATTTCCGTGAAATGCTTCAGCAGCCCGACCTCGACGCAGTCATAATCGCAACCCCGCCGCATTGGCATGCTTTGATCGCGATCGCTGCTTGCGAGGCAGGAAAAGATATTTACATACAGAAACCGATGACCCTTTACCTCGCAGAAAGCCTCGCAGTGCGAAACGCCGTCAAGAAACACAACCGAATCAGCCAGGTCGGCACCCAAATACACGCAGGCGAGAATTATCGCCGAGTTGTCGAGTTTGTCCGTGCGGGTCTTCTCGGCCCGATTGGTGTCGTGCGCACGTTCAACGTCATGAATCAGGGCGTCGAAGGAGTCGGCAAGACCGACGTGCGCACTCCGCCCCCGGGGCTTGACTGGGACCTTTGGTGCGGACCGGCGCCAAAGTGCGATTTCAACCCGATTTTGGCCCGTGAATCTTACAACCATTGTTCATGGCTCGAGTACAGTGGTGGCTGGACCCCGGGAATGGCACCACACATCATCGACCTTCCAATATGGGCACTCGAGCTGGGTTACCCAACGCGCATCAGCTCCGCCGGCGGCAGGTACGTCGTCCAAGACGACGGCGACGCCTATGACCATCACGAGGTGCTCTGGCAGTATCCCAAGCTCACCATGACGTGGATGCTCTCGCTAACCAACAGCTTCGATTTTGTCATGCGCGGCGACGCCGAACCCGAAAGACGGCTTGGAATCTACTTCCATGGCGTCAACGGAACTCTCTATGCCAATTACGGCATGTTCAGAGTCATGGCCGAGGGCAAACGAATGCAAGATAAGCAGCCGCCGCAACCGAGCATCCCCCCTTCACCAGGCCACGAACGCGAATGGCTCGATTCAATCAAGTCAAGGCAACAGCCCAGTTGCAGCGTGTTTTATCACGTCAAAGTCGATGTCCCAATCGTGCTCAGCGTGCTTTCGTACCGGCTTGGCCGTTCCATCCAGTTCGACCCGGCAAAAGAACAAATCGTCGGCGACCCTGAAGCCACCCGCCGCTCACTGCCCACATACAGAGCCCCTTGGAAATTCCCCAAGGAATACCTGCCAAACTGGAGCTGAGCGAAGCTGTCGCCATCGAGCATAATGACACTGAATCCGCTGCCAGCCTGAGTCGGAGCCTGGTTAAGCTGATTGTTCACGGAACTCGCCTCCGATCTTGACGAAAACCGCAAACACGCCGATTGCCACGGCAACGTGCGCCGCCATTGCATACCAAACAAGCTCGGGACGCCCACCCGCGGTAAACCACGCGTAGAGTTTCGTGTAAACAATCCCGCTCAAGAATCCGCCGATCATCACCGCAAGGAAATTCGAGCCCATGTACAACCCCGCCTTTTCCTTGGGCGCAATCCACGTAATGTACTCCTGAATTCGAGGCGAAGTAATCATCTCGCCAACCGCGAAAAGGAAAATGCCCACGAACACCAGCGACACCCCATGCATGCGCGCCGCGCCAATTACACCGAGCCCGGCAGCCGCAACGCCAAGCCCGAAAAGAAAAGACGGCATTGGCCTGAATCTCTCGAACACGCGCGAAATCCCGAGCTGCAAAATCATTATGATGTAGCCAGTGTGCGAGATCGTCTCGCCAATGACCCTCAGCGAGCCATCCTCGCCCTTGCGCGCAAAGAACCCCGCAACGCTTCCACCCAACACCGAACGCATGTCCTGATACAATCTTGCTGTGTCAAGATTGCTGTCCACGTACAGCGCGCACAGGTTGAAAAAAGCCCAAAACGGCAGCCAGAAAAACAGACCCAGCAGAATCAAAAACACGGTGAATTTCACATCTGCCAATGCCCGCCCAATCTCGCCAATGCGTTGTCCGAGTGTTTGCGTTTGGCGCTGTCGTGGTGGTTCCTTGTAAAACAAAACCGTGATCAGCAGCATCAGCGCCACTGCTATCGCAGCGGCGAGAAACGCATAGTTCCATGAAATCGCTCTCAAACGACCCGCCACAATCGGACCAAACGACCCGCCCACGTTAACCATCGCGTAGAAAATCCCGAATCCGAGTGTCTTGTTGGTTGTGTCTGTTGTCACGCGGACTGTTCCGGCAATCAGCGGTTTGAATATGCCGGCCGCAAGTCCAATGCTCAGCATCGTCAATGCAATGCCCGAAAACGACTTGGTTAGCATCAGAAGCAGGATCGACGGCAAGTAGGCCAGATACGACACAATCAGCACCGGCTTGAATCCGTACCTGTCCGCAAATGTGCCCGAAACCACGGGAACCGCGTACGAGAGCAATAGAAACAAACTTTGGATGTATCCCAATTGATCCCGGGAATACCCAAGATGAGTCAGGTATATGCCAAACCCGAAGTAGATGCCGTAATAGGCGAACCTTTCGAGGATTTCTATTGCATTCGCCACCCAAAACACCCGCGGGAACGGTGTCCGGCCCGCGCTAGGCGATGTCTCCGATTTGCCATTTGGTGTCATCGAATGCCGCAAAGAATGGCAGGCAAATCGCAAACCCGCAAGAAATGCAGCGTTCCCGACCAAGCCCGTATATTTCGCAGCCCGGCCTGGCTGAAACCAAAGTCGCCTGACCGGCAGTGACCCGGCCCAAGCACCCCCTCTTGATGGCCGTCGTCCACGCCGGACTGCGAAATACCTGCTCTGACTCGGTCACCAGGAAGAAAACAACGTGCCTGTCCCTCTATTTGAGTCCACAACCAAAAAGCCTGTCACTCTATTCGGGTCACTCTTGACGGCCGTGCCCTTGTGACCCTTACTGGCGGCTAGCCGGCATATTTCATACCCTGAGCAGTCTGCGAAACGGGTGTCTTCAAGAAACCAAGGAATATGCGGGCCCTGGAAATCTCACCGCCTGACCGGCCAAAGACACCCAAAGCTTGATTGCGGTGACGTTTCCGGGCTAGGCATGCCGCTCAAGAATGAGCTTCGCCTGCAGACGCCCGCGCCAGTCTGTCCGCTACAGCAGACCACTCGGAACTTTCAGGAGGCGCACGCACAATGATCGCAGACGCGCCTGCTTCGTCGCACTCGTGAAGCGTTGCGTAAAGCACTCTTGCGTAAGCCCGGACATCTCGCGGCAGAACCATGACGCTCCCGAATTTGATCTGCGTTGGCGGGCGCAGGTGAGTTATCAAATGGCATGAAGCAGCCACCAGATTGTGTTTCGTCAGCAATACCCGCAGAGTCGTTTCGTCGTCCCACCGCCACATGAACAACCGCGCTCGGGGCGCGTAATGTCGCAGCATCTGGCCCGGGCTTCGAATCGGCCCCTCGTGTTTTCCGGCTTGCACTGCCGCAACCGTTCTACCAAGCACGGCAGAAATAGCAGATTCATGGATCAACCCGGGTCGCAGCACGCGCGGTGGGTCGCACGTCAGATCAAGCACCGTTGATTCAATTCCAATCGGACACGGTCCGCCGTCGAGGATCAACTGCAGCTTGTCGCCGAGGCATCTTTGGACGTGTTGCGCGGTTGTAGCCGAAAGTTGAGTCGAAACGTTGGCACTCGGCGCAGCCAGTGGAAACCCGCACGCATTGATGACCGCGTGGATCACCGGATGGTCCGGCCACCGCACTCCTACTGTATCTCCACCGGCACTGACAATCTCAGGGATGCACTCCGCCTTCGGAAGAACAAGTGTCAGAGGCCCCGGCCAAAATGCGTTTGCGAGCAAATCTGCAGTTCTTGGCCACTCCGTAACACATTCCTTCGCCATGCGAACTGAGGCCACATGCACAATGATCGGATTTCGCGGCGGCCGATTTTTGACCTCGAAAATCCGCGCCACTGCGCGCTGATCGAGTGCGTTTGCCGCAAGACCATAAACTGTCTCAGTCGGCACGGCTACCAGCTCGCCCGCCCTGAGGAGTGCCACAGCCTCCCGAACCGCCTGTGCCATCAGTTCAGGCGTGTCCGTTGGCATTACCTTCGCCTTTGACTTGTCCGTGTCCATGCTAATCCCGGCGCGCAACCAAAAAGACACAACTTCTGATGCTGATGAAAGCTCAACAGATCAAGCTCAATTGTTTCGTCCAAGTCCAATCGTTGGGGAGCCCCGGCTCAAACCGACCACGTTAGCTGGCGCAGTGACGACATGAAAAACCAAGTACTGAATGAGCGTTCTCTTTCGTGAGCTTTGATGGTCGTGGTCGGAAATCATCTTCCCTTCGGCTCCGGGCTTTGCCAGACCCAGTCGCCTGCGGGCACGTCTTCCTTGACCTGGGCCTTCGAGATGGGCTTTCCACCGTCGTCCACACCGTCTGGACCAACCGAGTAAAGCACATAACGGTCCCGATCAATCAACCGGTATTTTAACGGCCCGCCATTGACCGGGTCCACAGGAACCCGGGAAATGAAGCTCGGCGCCAATTCGGCAAGCGTTTCCGGATACCGGCCTATGGCCAGGCGATGTCGTTCAAGTGCACATGCCACTCGCGCAAGGGTGATCGTGGTTTGGCTCGCAGCCGCCCTGTAAATGGTTTTTCCCGTGGCATGAAACAACCTTGGGAACAAAAAGTTGTACATTGAACTTTTTTTGAAAACGGCCAACGCAGGGTCTTCTTCGACCGGAGGCGAAAGCCGGACACTGGGCCCCGCTGGATCAACCCGCCCTTCCAAAAACGCTTGGAACCCTTCCGCAACACCGATTTGGTTCCGGTAAATTAACGCCCGCGGCCATCCGCGGAAGAGCGCCGTAGTCCTCTGCGTGCGTGCCTGCGAGCTTTGATTTGTGCTTTTGGTTGCGGCGAACACGCCAATCTTCGCCTCTGCACCCAGCATCGCCAAAGCAAAAGACCTTTCGCCACGCATGCACCGCCGGTAGTCAGCCACAAGGTTCACCTGGCCCAAACGCGATTCAAGCCTTGCCAACTGAGGCTCGGGCCAGCGTCGCTCAGCCAGACCTGACCATAGTGGCTGTGCGCCAAGCTCGATCACGCTAGCCTTTACCAGAAACCCGATCAGCAAAGGTTGACTTCCCGCAGCATCTCCAAGAGCAAGTATCGATTCGATATCCGAACACGCGGACTCCGCGTCGCCGCCAAGCAGATTGAGCCGGGCAGAGATGCTAAACACTTGGGCAAGATTCTTGAGCGTTCTGAATAAAACCAACTGCTCAGATAGCGGACCCTCCGCCCCCCACACAAGTTCGGGACTGAGTTTGATCTGGGCAAACGGACGCCGCGCAGCAGCCCTCACTTCAGCAAAAAAGTCCCGATTCCGGTCTAACAGTGACTGAAGTTTTTCACGGTCTTCTCTTGGCAATTCCGAAGCCCAATCAGCCAGCGGGCGCAAAGTGCCGCTTCGCCAGTCACCCTGACCAGGGAGCTTTCGCTGGATCTGCTCGAATTGAGCGGTTAACTGCTGGCAAGCATTGGTCTCCCCCGTCTCCGGTTTCTTGGCATCAGAGCCTTTCCCAAAACCGAAACACGGCCCAAGAACCGGCGTGGCGAGAAAGTTCTGCTCGTTAGGAACCGGTCCAGCAATGAGAGACGCCCAATCGAGAGTTTCGCCTTTCTGGTCAAATCGCAGCTTGCAAGCTTCCCACGCGCGCCTTGCGCGGTAGCCTTCCACGGCAATCACCAAAAGAATAAGCGTGATGACTGTCGCAATCGCAAACCCAACGCGGACAAACCATTTTGGCCTGGAACTCTTTGGTTTCATGTTTGAGACGCGATTGGTGTTTCAGGCCATTCCAACATTCCCTGATCCGGCGATTTGCTTTCCGGCGCCGATCTAGGTCGAACCGGTGCAGTATCTGCAGCGACGTCGAGTTCATCAAGACGCCCCAAAAGCTGTAAGTTCGCTTCTGCAACCGCCGCACCTGCCGAAGCTCGAGCTGACTCGTCCGGCGTAGGAGCCGCGAGTTGGTTCAACACGAGGATGACAACCCACGCTGTTGCCAATGCAGCCCATGCAATCGGCCTAGGCCACATCCACCCAACAAGCACCTTCGCCCACCGCCCAGACGACCCGCTGCGCGCGCGGGCACTAGAAGCGTTGGCGGCCTCGGCCAGAATCTTCCGCCGCCAACCGGGAGGCGTCCCCCGCAGCGGTTGCCGCCGCAAATAATCCTCAAATTGTTCCGAGTTCATTCCGTTCATTTTATCTCGTCATATAAGTGACGCAGACGATCGCGCAGTTTGTCTATGCCGTACCTGTAACGGCTTGCGGCAGTGTCAGGCGGTATCTGCATCAAAGTGCCAATCTCATCGAACGTCAGTTCCTCCCAAAGCCTGAGGTGCACAACGGATCGTTGTTCGACCGGCAGCTCTCCCATTGCGGCTTCCAACTCTCTTCGGAAGACCGCTTCATCGGCTTGGGCCGCTTGCTCGAAAAGCCCAACCGACTCCTGTGCAAAAGATTGCTCGCGAAGCTCACGCGCGTGTCTGCGTCGGGTTGTATCAACAAAAGCATTGTACGCCATCCGCAGCAGGAATGCCCTTTCTTCACGCGCCTTCGCGACAGCGTCGTGATGTAGCGCAACGTGACAGAACACATCCTGCAGAATGTCATGCGAATCGGATTCGTTCCGTGTCAGGTTTAGCAGGTAGGCGTACAACGCGTTGGCGTGCACGTCGTACAGTCGTCGCAATTCGGCTTCGTCAGCCATTGTATCCTCTCCCAATTACCAAGAGTTTGACGCAACAGGAAGCGATTCTTGTCTGAACCCACTCGATGCTCCCCATGGTCAAAGCCCTGTCCCATTCATGTCTCCCAGACTCACCAAATGGAACATCCCCATCAAGCAGAAAAACGACCCACTTCGCCGCCCACGAAAGCGCAGCGTCGAACGGCTGATTGAAGTCCTCTCGGACCTCAGTGGAATGGGGCTCTTGTCCAAGTACGCTCTCTTGCCCAAATCGAACTTTAACCAATGCCCTGATCCATCTGGCTTGATCAGACCAGCGGCATCGCGCTCGGCCAAAATATCGTGTCTGTCACTCTATTTGATCCGCCAGCGCCAACCCCCCCGGCCAACTCCTCACAACGGTTCCAGGTAACGTCACTCACGACGCCACAATGCCCGCCCAGCCCGGTCCAACCCGGCCACCACAATATCGTGTC
>JAAYVR010000072.1 GCA_012517065.1 Verrucomicrobiota bacterium
CCATATTTCCCATCAGCCAGATGACCGGTCATGCGACGCTTTTCGATCCCGCAAATCGGGCCACCGAACATACACCGGTTGGGTGCGGCGAAGAATCGCCGCGCTCCTACCGGCGCGTTGTAGGAAACACCGACGGTCGGAAGCGCGGCCGTCCTCGGCCGCATCAACGTGACGACCGACCCTACGACCCGTTTGGATCACGCAAATGCGGCGCCCGAACATTCACCGGCTGGGGATGCACAAACACCGTGTCTGTCCCCATATCTGCATCCGAGGGGTTCCTCCGCAGACTTCGGCAGCCGCGGATCAGAACAAGGGGCAATTTGCGGGTCAGGCCGAAATCATGGGGCAAACCCCAAACTTCGAGCCTGTCACTCTATTCCGACTCACTCCCAAACGCGGCGCTGTTGTGACCGCCTTACTGGCGGCCAGACAATGGGTTACGGAGAAATTGACCAAACCCGCAGCGTGGAAATCTTCACGAACATGAATGCCTTTTCAATATAACAGTGCTGCTACGCATCGATGGCGCCACTGGATTCTTTCGTTTGCGTCACTGAGCGGGACTGTTTGTCCGCGCGGTCAGCCCGCATATTTCATACCCTGAGCAGTCTGCGAAACGGGTGTCTTCAAGCAACCAGGGAATATGCAGGCCCGGAAATCTCATCGGAATGAAGCTTTGGGTGTCTTGGGCTGGTCAAGCGGTGAGATTTCCGGGTTAGGTCTTGCCGTGCGTGAGCGTTCAAGGCTGAGAACCTGAATCCAACGGATGTCGGTCTTCCAGGGCGCGGGCGAGCGTGAGTTCGTCGGCAAACTCGAGTGCGCTGCCTGCTGGCAGGCCACGGGCCAATCTGGTGGTTTTCACACCTTTCTGTGAGAGCCGTTTTGCAAGGTAATGGCTTGTGGCGTCGCCTTCGACGTCCGTCGGCAGCGCAAGGATGATCTCGCGGATTGGTTCCTGGTCGATTCGTGACTCGAGCTCGGCGATTCGCAAGTCTTCGGGCCCTATGCCGTCTATTGGTGAGAGTTTGCCGCCCAAAACGTGGAATCGGCCCCGGTAGGTCCCTGCTTTCTCGATCAAGAGGATATCCACCGGGCGCTCCACAACGCACACCACCGAAATGTCCCGCGACGGATCACCGCAGATCGCGCAAGGCTGCGTTTCGGTCAACGCACCGCAAATGTTGCAGTGGACGACTCGTTCCCGGGCTGACACGAGTGCCCGGGCAAGGTCTTCAGCGGTTTCCTTCGGGCCTTGGACGAGGAACAACGCGAGGCGCTCGGCGGTGCGAGGACCGATACCGGGGAGCTGGCTCAACGCCGCAATCAATTCTGCTACTGCGGGTGGAAGCGATCGCATGATTGGCTGCCTTGAGCTGTTTCCATTTGAACGGCCAAATCCAAAAAGGTCGGGCTTGACGAGCCTTTTCAGGCTTGGCCGTGCCACTTCACATCAGTCCGGGAAACGGTAGCCCGCCGGTCACTTTTGCCATTTCAGCTTTGCTTACCTCACTTGCTTTTTCGAGCGCGGCATTGACGGCGGCCAGCACAAGGTCTTCGAGCAGTTGCGGCTCGGACGGGTTGATGACCTGCGGATCGATTTTGATTGACGACAGCGTGCCGTTGCACTTTGCAACAGCCTTCACGACGCCGCCGCCACTGCTGGCTTCGACGGTCAGGCCGGCCAATTGTTCCTGGACAGCTTCCATTTGACGCTGGATTCGCGTCGCTTGTTTCACGAGTTTTCCAAGGCTGGACATGTGCAAATCTCCTGTTGAAGTTATTATGCGGTTTCAGTCACGAACTTCCGCTATTGTTCCCTTGAAAGTCTCAAGCGCATCTTTGATCAACTGATCATTCTTGAACTCCGCCGGCGAAGGAATTTTCGGGGCGGCTGGCTCTGGTTTTTTTTCATCTGCCGGAATCGAAATGCGGGGGGCCATTCCTTCCTCGATTTTCTGAAACTTGATTTGTTCAACTTCGATTCCGAGTTCTTTCAGTTTGGTTTTCAGCAGCGTGTGATTGCGCGGCACGTCGATCAACGGCAGGTATTCGGCATACTTCGGTTCAAACCCGATCACAAATGCTTTTTGCGAAACCGCGACGGGCTTTGCCTTTATCAAATAACTGCGCACAAACGGCGTGACACGCCCCACCGCTTCCAACACAGCCGACCATGTCCTGCCAAGGTCCACAGTCGAGGATTGTTGCGGCTCTGAATCTGGCTCATCTTGTTCAGTCTTTGAACCGGGTGCATCAGCAGCAACCCGAGCTTTCTGATGGCCCGGCTCCGCCACCGCTGCTCTGAGCGGCTGCGCAACTGGTTCAGCCACTTCTTGCTGCACTTTGGTGCCAACTGGGCTTTGTGCTTGCGCACTTTCCGAAGGCGCCGAATCACGGAGAGCAACGAGCCTGCTGAGGATGGTGTCAATGTTCGCCGAGTCTTTCGCTTGTGCAGATTTGAACAGGGCGACCTCGAGCAGGATTCGTTTGGACACCGCGTCGCGCAAGCGCCACTCGGTGTCCGTAAACACGTCAAGAATCCTGGTAACAGCATCTGTGCTCAACAACGCCGATTGTTCACGCAAAGCGGCGGCTTCGGGTTCGGAAACATCCAGCAAACTCATGTTTCCCTTGGACACCTGATAAATCATCAGGTTTCTGAAATGATTCAGCAGGTCGGACAGTAATCGGCCGAGATTCTTGCCATTGCGCGCCAGTTCGTCCAATTGTCCGAGCGCAGCCGTGACATCACCTTTGCATATCGCGTTCGCAAGGGCGAGAATCTGATCACGGGCTGTGAGGCCGAACATTGCAAGGACGTCGGCCTCGACGATTTTGTTTCCGCAGAAACTGATGAGCTGATCCAGTGTTGATTGGGCGTCGCGCATCGCGCCGTCGGCGCTCCGTGCAATTGCGTGCAAGGCGGCTTCCTCGATGGTTACACCCTCGGCTTCGGCAATGCGTGCAAGGTGCTTGACGATAAGGGCAGCAGGAATGCGCCGCAAATCGAATCGCTGGCAACGCGAAAGAATGGTCGGAAGGACCTTCTCGGGGTCCGTGGTTGCGAACATGAACTTCACATGCGGCGGGGGTTCCTCGAGCGTTTTGAGCAGCGCGTTGAACGCCGCTGCAGTCAGCATGTGAACTTCATCGATTATGTAGATTTTGAATTTCGACGAGGCGGGCGCATACTTGACCGCTTCGCGCAGGTCTCGGACCTGCTCGACGCTGTTGTTGCTTGCGCCGTCGATTTCGAGCACGTCCATGGAACGGCCTTCGGCGATCTCGACACACCGCGGGTCAGAATCGTCAAAGTCCACTTTTGGCCCGCCTGTGCAATTCAGGCACTTGGCAAAAATCCGTGCGATGGTTGTTTTCCCGGTGCCGCGCGGGCCGCAGAATATGTATGCATGGGCAATCCTGCCCTGTTTGATTGCGTTTGTGAGTGTTTGGGTAACGTGCTCCTGTCCGACCACCTCTTCGAATCGTTGTGGTCGGTACTTGCGTGCCAAAACCTGATAACTCATTGCAGTAAACTCGAAAAACCCGTCCGCTCACAGAGCGCGTGGTCAGGCAGAATGCGTTTCGTCCTGCGCTCTTCCGGTCTGAATCAAGTGCCAGGGCGACCGCGGCAGATGCAGAGCTTGTTACCGTTGCTGCCTTCCGGCCCTGGCGGGGTTGGCAAGTCCACATTCCGCGGGCCCTGGCAAAACCACGTCGATTAAGACGCATCCCAAAAATTGCAGCAAGCACAAACAGCTTGGCGAGATTCGGCTCAGACCGAACATGCACGCGGTGCCACAATGCCTAACCCGGAAATCGCACCGGCTCACCTGCCCAAGATACCCAGAGCTTGATCCCGGTGTGATTTCCGGTTACGGCGTTTCGTTTTCAGCGGCGTTGCCACGCCCAAAAGCCTTGTTTGCCAACAAGATTGCCAAAAGCTACCCTCCCATCCATGTCACAGGTCCGTTACTGGTCTGCTGTACTTGGTCTCTTTTTGTTGTTGTGTCAGCCACCGTTCCTGCGGTCGGACGAGAAACTTTCCGATCGCTCTTTGCTGACCGTGGATCGGATTTTCGGAAAGGAAGAGTTCAAGACGCAGGATTGGGGGCCCGCCGTATGGCTCAAAGACGGTTCCGGCTACACCACGCTCGAGAAATCCGCATTGGTCAAAGATGGCAAGGACATCGTGCGATATAATCCTGAGTCCGGGCAACGCGAGGTTCTTGTCGCCGCGTCAAATCTTGTGCCTCGTGGCGAATCCCGCCCGCTCGCAATTCAAGACTACGCCTGGTCCAGTGACACTTCAAAGCTCCTCATCTTCACCAACACCAAACGCGTTTGGCGAAAGGAAACCCGCGGTGATTACTGGGTGTTCGACCTGAAAAGGCGGGAGCTGAAAAAGCTCGGAGGTAGCGCCGCCCCTTCCACGATGATGTTTGCCACGTTTTCGCCCGACGGTCGGCGCGTCGCCTACGTGTGCCAAAACAACCTTTTCGTCCAGTCCATTGACAACCTGCGGATTACTCGCCTTACATCGGACGGATCGGACAAGATCATCAACGGCACATCGGACTGGGTTTACGAGGAGGAGTTCGGCTTGCGGAACGGGTTTCGGTGGAGCCCGGACGGGAAATTCATTGCCTACTGGCAGTTTAACACCAAGGGCGTGCCCGAATTCACACTCATCAACAACACCGACGCACTCTACCCGAAAGTCACCACCTTCGCTTATCCTAAAGCCGGTGAAGTTAACTCCGCATGCCGCGTCGGGGTGATCAGAGCCACCGGCGGAAAGACACGCTGGTTCCGCCCAAACACCGACCCGAGGAACAATTATACCCCGAGGATGGAATGGTCGAAGGACGGCCGGCACGTGGTTTTTCAACACCTCAACCGACTGCAGAACACCAACCTCGTCATCCAGGCCGACGTCAGAAACGGCAGACTTCAGACGCTCCTTGTTGACCGGGATGACGCCTGGGTCGAGGTGGTCGAAGACTGGCATTGGATCGAAAATGGCCGGCGTTTCCTCTGGCTCAGTGAACGCGATGGCTGGCAGCACATCTATGCCGTGAGCCGCGCAACCGGGCAAATCACGCTGCTAACCCCCGGCGCATACGATGTCATCCGCATCGCAGGGGTCGATGAGAAGTTGGGGTGCGTTTACTTTATCGCGTCCCCGGACAATCCCACCCAGCGATACCTTTACCGCGCCACGCTCGACGGCAGCGGCAGAGTCGAGCGCGTGTCACCCGAAGACCAGCCTGGCACGCATTCCTACGAAATGTCACCTGATTGCCACTGGGCGTTCCATACCCATTCACGCTTTGGCCAGCCGCCAGTTATTGAGTTGGTACGATTGCCGGAGCACAAGGTTGTTCGCGTGCTTGTCGATAATGCCGAGTTGTCAGCCAGGTTGGCCGAGCTAAAACCTTGCTCTGTCGAATTCTTCCGCGTTGCCATTGGCAATGGCGTGCAGTTGGACGCATGGTGCATTAAACCGCCGGACTTCGATCCCTCGAAACGATATCCGCTGCTTGTTCATGTGTATGGCGAACCTGCAGGAACAACTGTTGCAGACGTCTGGGGAGGCGAGAATTATCTCTGGCACACCATGCTCGCCCAGCAAGGCTACGTCGTCATGAGTATCGACAACCGCGGCACTGCCACGCCACGCGGACACGATTGGCGCAAAAGCATCTACAGGCAAATCGGCATTCTCGCCTCGGCGGACCAGGCGGCAGCCACGCGGGAAATCCTCCGGGAACGGCCGTATCTGGATGCAGCGCGGGTTGGCATCTGGGGCTGGAGCGGTGGCGGTTCGATGAGCCTCAACGCCATATTTCGTTATCCAGATCTGTACCAGACCGCCATTGCAATTGCGTTTGTCGCTGACGAACGGTTGTACGACACAATCTATCAGGAGCGCTACATGGGATTGCCGAAGGACAACGCGGCTGGCTATCGGGACGGTTCGCCCATTACCTTCGCGCACCAATTGAAAGGGAATCTCCTGCTCGTCTATGGCACCGGCGACGACAATTGCCACTACCAGAATTGCGAGCTGCTGGTCAACGAGCTCATCAAACAACACAAGCAGTTCTCACTCGTTCCATACCCAAACCGAACCCACGCAATCAGGGAAGGCGACAATACGCGGCGCCATCTTTTCGAAACGCTCACGCGGTATTTGCGGGAGAAATTACCCGCGACGCCCTGACGCACATCAGTTGTCTTTCACGCAAGACTGGTCGTCGGGTTGATGCGGCCGAGGACGGCCGCGCTCCTGGCGCCGTTGCTTTGTCCAACGCGTCTTGGGAGCGCGGGCATTCTTGCCCGCCCCCAGCCGGTCAACGATCGGGCGACGGGTTTGCGTGATTGAAGCAGGTGTACGATCGGTCGTCACGTTGATGCGGCCGAGGACGGCCGCGCTCCTGGCGCCGTTGCTTTGCCCAGCGCGTCTTGGGAGCGCGGCGATGGAGACCATAGACCACAGACCATAGACCAAAGACCTGGAACAAAGCACAGGCGGCATGACGCAAGAGTCAGAAATCAGGAGACGGGCGACAGCAAACAGGGATCATCGGACAGCAACAAGAGTCTCAATGTAATCACCGCTGCAGGTCCGCACGAGTTGAGAAGGGCCGAAGGCCCGATCTATACCAGCCTGGGGCAACGCCCCAGGTAAGTGGGCCAAATCAGTGACAGCAAGGGCTGAAAGCCCGTCCTAATCCGGAGTTTCGAAGGCCGGAGTTTCGGAGTGTACAGGTTCAGGTTTTGAACCGCTAAATACGCTGAAGACGCGAAAGGGAATGCAATAGAGCGGGCTTTCAGCCCTTCGATTGACGAAGGTGATATGGGCGCCCTTCGTGGGGCTACGCCCCACGCTGGTATGGGACCGCGCCGTTGGCGCTTTGGTGGCTGGTCGGGCCACCAGTCTCGAATGAATCCGAAATCGGCGTCGAATGTTC
>JAAYVR010000073.1 GCA_012517065.1 Verrucomicrobiota bacterium
AGAGACGAAATCGATGCTCTCGATCTGGATGTCCGGGCGTGGATTGTCCCACGTGCTGATGAAGAGTCGAAGGATAGGCAAGGTAGGGGCTTGCTGCCCTTCCCACGCCACGATTGGCGGATTGCGGTGCTGAGGCGGGCCAAGATCGCAGGCGATCAGGTCCTTGCCATATACGATCGGGATCTCCTGTTGTTGGCCATCGGCGTAGCGGACCACGTAGGCGCCTATCGACGTGTCGTAGGACTCTTCCCCTTCGGCGGCGTGGAGGAAATGGAGTTTGCGACAGCGTTGGCCCACGGGGATGCCCTCGGCCTTGTCTGGATACTCCGGCCAGGAAACTTTCAGATCACTTCCGGACAGTTGGACTATGCCGCGTATGTCAAACTCCACCCCTGCAAGGTTCTGGCGACCGCGCGGCAGTGCAGAGAGCGTCTTCCAGTTGACAGAGATAGCCACCCAAGACTGGCCCAATCCGGCGTTGTACACGGACCAAAGATCGATCAGGTTGCGAGGCGTCTGCGGGTCACGCGGCACAATGCCTTTGGCGCGGAGCTTGTCTTGCCGCGCTTCTTGGAGGCGGCCGTTTCGCTCGAGGAACTCCGCCCGCTCTCGGATAAAGAAGCTGGTGAAGTTTGGGTCCCAACCTGTCTTCTCCATGAGCTCGATGGCGCGAGTAAACGCCTCAAAGGCCTCCGGGATGCACCCAGCTTTTTCAAGTAACCGTCCCTTGGCACGGAATATGTGCATGTTCTCCCGCCCCAAACGGGCTGCTTCATCACACGCTTGGACAGCAGCATCCAAATCCCCGGCCCGCTCCAAGCAGATTGCCCGTGCCCACCAAGCCTCCGGTTCGCCTGTCGGCGCCAGGGCGATGGCGCGTCGGCTGAGCCAATCGGCCTCGGCCAGAAACCGGGGGTTCTCACTGGCATCTTGGGCGACAACCATTCGGGCCAGGCAGGAGATGAGATAAGCGTCTCCGGGCTGATACGGGAGGGCCTCCCAGAGACCGAGGCGAGTGGACTCCCAATTCCCCCAGTGCGAATCGAAGATGCAGCACCTGGCCCGCAGACGCAGCGTCTCGTGCCCCGAGGGCGACAGACGGCGATCGAAGCGATCCGCCAAAAACCAGCCGGCCCACGTCGTGTAGGTGTCGGACACAGGGGACTGAGCGAGGCGTTCCTTGAGTTGCTGCAGCGCCCGTGTGGAGACGAACTCGAAGCCGCGTTGCGCATTGAGTTTTTCCGTGGCAACGGCTTCCGCCAAGTCAGGCAGCCAATCCGGGATCGGAAGGGGCGCAGGCGTGAATTCCCAGATGTAAACCGTCCAGTTACCACCCGCCGCGGCAATCCAATGGCCATCGGGACTGAACCGGGCATAGCGAAGACCTTTTGGATGCTTGATTGAGCTGCTGCGCGGCTGACCCGTCTGTGCATCCCAAGCCCGGGCGGTTCCATCAGATGACGCGCATAACACTCGCTGGCCATCGGGGCTGAAATCAGCCACGACCACCGAGCCTTCATGCCTCAGCGGGTCGGTCACGGGCCGGCCCGTGGAGGCCTCCCATACTCGTGCGGTCATGTCCGCTGACGCCGTGACCACTCGCTGTCCGTCGGGGCTAAAACGGGCGGAATTGACCAAGCCATCGTGCTGGAGCGGTGGGCTGAGCGGTTGGCCCGAGCGCACGTCCCAGACACGAGCCGCGTTGTCCTTGGAGACCGTCAGGACCAGTCGGCCATCCGGGCTAAAGCTGGCCGAGGCGACCTCGTCCGGGTGAGCCAAGGACGAAGCAGCCGGTTGACCGGTGCGGGCGTCCCAGATTCGCGCTTGTTTGTCGGCGCACGCGGTGACAATCCAGCGCCCATCAGGGCTGAATTCCGCGGTGTAAACAACGTTGTCGTGGATAAGGGGCGGGTAGAGCGGTTCTCCGGTTTGCACATCCCATACGCGCGCGGTGTGATCGTCGGACGCCGTGACAACCCAGCGCGCATCGGGACTGAATTGTGCGCAGTGCACTGCCCCGTCGTGACGCAACGGTTTGGTTGCGGGTTGGCCGGTCTCCGCATCCCAGACACGGGCGGTCTTGTCGGCACTGGCCGTGACAACCCGTCGTCCGTCCGGGCTGAACTGCCCGAAGCGAACGCCGGGCCGGTGGCGAAGGAACATTCGGTGCTCGACGTTGGTTGCGTTCAGGAGAAAAGCTGAACCGGTCGTAACTGCCAACACCCATCGCCCATCCCGACTCCAAGAGGTGGACTTGAGTGTCAGACCGAATGACCTTGGCCAACTGACTGCCTGGCCCGGACGAACTTCCCAGACTTGCGCCGTCTTGTCGGAGGACGCAGTTACAACGCGCTGGCCGTCCGGGCTGAATTGCGCCGACCAGACCGCGGCACGATGCCGAAACGGCTCGGTAATTGGTTTGCCCGTCTTGAGGTCCCAGACACGCGCCGTCCCATCCTCGGAGGCGGTGACAACGCGATACCCTTCGGGACTGAACCAGGCGCACCGGACCGTGGCCTTGTGCTGGAGCGGTTGGCCATGCTGCTGGCCGGTCAACACATCCCAAATCCGGGCGGTCTTGTCGAATGAACTGGTCACCAGCCAGCAACCGTCCGGACTGAACTGGACTGTGTTCACCACGCCTTCGTGATGTAGCGGCGGGCTGGCAGGTTCGCCGGTCCGAGCATTCCAGAGCCGCCCTGTGAAGTCGCCCGAAATCGTCGCCACCAGCTTGCTGTCCGGGCTGAAGGTGGCGTCCCGAACCGATTTCTCATGGCGCAGCGGGCGGCCTACCCGTTGACCGGTATGTACTTCCCAGACCTGGGCGGTCGTGTCATCGGACGCCGTCACCAACCACTGGCCGTTCGTGCTGAACTCCAGCGCGGACAGTTCCTTGTCGTGGCGCAACGGTTTGCCCACCGCGTGCCCGTCGCTGGTGTCCCAAAGCCGGGCCGCTCCATCACTGCACGCTGTGGCCAGCAACCTGCCGTCCGGGCTGAACTCTGCGAAGGTCACCGAGTCCGGGTGCGGCAACGGTCCGGTGACAGGTTTGCCCGTGGCGGAGTCCCACAACTGCGCGGTGTGGTCGATGGACGCGGTGACGATGCGTTTGCTGTCGGGACTGAACCGGGCGAAAAGCGGCTCGGTGGGACCACGGTAGTGGCCGCTGCGCACCAGGCTGGGATCATGGCGGAGCGGAGGTGCGAGGGCCTGGCCAGACTTGGCGTCCCAGAGATACGCGCTGTTGTTGCGCGATACCGTCAACAGTCGGGACCCATCCGGACTGAACAGGGCAAAAAACACCATGTCGTCGTGTTGGAGTGGCGGCATCGTCGGAAGGGCGAAGCTGCGATAGGTCAGTTCGCTCAGCAACCATTCTGCCACGGCACAGTTCGTCGGATTCTGCCGCAGCAGAAACGCCAGGCTCGCCAACCCGCCAGCCGCGTTGTCGGTGGCGAAGTAGTCTTGCGTCCGTTGAATCTCCAGTCGCCACAAAGCCTCGTCGGCCAGCCCACGCTGTTTTTCCTCTTCTGCGGCGTGCCGCACCGCCGCGTCGCGCTCCTGTCGGATGCGCAACACCGCAACTGGAGTTCCTACAACAATTGCGATGCCCAAGGCCGCCACCACCCCTGCCAGCGTCGCCAGTTTCGGACTCCGCTTGCACCACCGACTCAGCCGACCCAGCAAACCCACCGGACGGGCCCGGATCGGCTCGCCGTTGAGAAACCGATCCAATTCTTCCGCCAACTCCTGCGCCGAGCCGTAGCGCCGCCCCGGTTCCTTCTCCAGGCACTTCAGACAGATCGTCTCCAGGTCCCGCGGCACGCTCGGATTGAGCAGGCGCGGAGCTACTGGCTCGGTCTCCTGCACCTGCCGCAATATCGCCGTCAATGTCTCCCCTGAAAACGGCGGGCGGCCTGTCATCATGTTATACAGCACTGCGCCCAGCGAATAGATGTCGCTGCGCGGCCCAATCTCGTGCCGCCGCCCCGCCGCTTGCTCCGGTGGAATGTAGTTGGGCGAACCGAGCATCTGCCCAGTGATGGTTAGATCAGAGATCGAGGCCGGACCCGAGGAATCAGCCGCCCCACTCCGCCCGTCGTGGTCGCCGCCGCCGGCTGCTTCGATCCGCTTGGCCAGACCGAAATCGGTAATCCGCGGCTCATCGTCTGTGTCGATCAGGATATTCGACGGTTTGAGGTCCCGATGCAGCGTCCCATGTTCGTGGGCGTATTGCACAGCCCGCGCAATGTCCCGCAGGTATCGTGCGGCCTGGTTCGCCCCCAGCGGGCGGTCTCGGACAATCTCCGCCAGATTCCGGCCTGCCACATAGTCCATCGAGAAGTAGGGCCGCCCTTGTTCCTCCCCGAACTCGTGTATGGCCACTATGTTCGGATGGTGCAACGCCGCAGCCGCTTCCGCCTCCACCCGAAAGCGACGCACAAACTCCGGACTAGCAAACTGGCCGCCCAACAGCAGCTTGACCGCCACCGTGCGGTTCAGGTTGACCTGCCGCGCCCTGTACACCACCCCCATCCCGCCGCGCCCGATCTCCTCCAACAGTTCATAGTTGCCAAACCGGGTCCGATCAAAGGCCGGCGGCTGGAATGACGCTGGTACTTCTTGTACCAGGCTGCGGGCCAGGCTGCTTTCCAGCAGGCAACGCGGACACCGCTTCCCCTCCGAACCGGCCGGAATCGGACGACCGCACCTGCTGCATATGCCTGCTGTTGACATAGAGGCAAAACTCAACCTGGTACCTCGGCCCCATGGCCATTAGACGCCCATTGATATATGAAGAAAAAATCGCAAAACGCTGCAGAAAAATTTTCACCCTCGGCTGCTAACCACTTCCATCAGATGCTGGATTTCATCGTCGATGTCCGCCGGGTCCGCCACCGTGTGCGCAATCTCCACCCGCAGCAATTCGGCAAACCGTTGCCGGAACCGGCACACCTCCGATCTCACACTCCCCTCCGGCATACCCAACTGACGCGCCAGCTCCGCCTGGGTCAAGTCATCATCTTCACCCGGCAACAACCGGTGCAGCAATTCAAACCGCGCGCTCTTGCCCATGCCCTGATACTCCTCCCGCAATCGGCGCCGCGCCTGCTCAATGACCGTCAGACTCCAGGACCGCTCGTACGCCCGCTCCGGCGTTTCCTCGTCGCTGAGTTCGCCCGCATAACGTTGCTCCGCTGCCGCCTGATCCAGCGACAGGAACCGCATCCCCCCACCGCGCTTCTGCGCCCTGGCCTTGTCCCATTCATTGGCCAGGAAGTGTCTCAGCGCGCTCAGCAGAAACCAACGGAACCTGCCCCGCTCAGGCCGGGCCTCCCCCAGAAAACCTTTCTGGAGTACGCGCGCAAAAAACTCCTGCGTCACGTCCTGAGCGTTGTCCGGGCCGTGGCCATGCTTCCGCACGAAGGCATAGACCGGATACCAATAAGTCCGGCAAAGCTTCTCGATCGCTTCCCTGGCTTGAGGCGAATCCTCCCCCCCGGCCGCGAGTATGAGACTCCACTGAGTCGTCCCGAATAGTCCCTCACTCCTGTCCGAGTGCTCGGCTGTGTCGCTAGCCGGAGACATAGGTTGGCCTGATACTGCTCAAAGACGGCTAAATTGCAAGCCAATTATCCTCCGCCGTAAGTGACCACCACGGACCAGGAGACAGGAGACAGGAGACAGTGGCCGCGGGACACGGAGCCTGACACTCTATTTCTGCTTGAGGTTGAAGACTCGCGGGTTGTCTTCGATCGACGGCATCGGGTTGGTGCTGCCCTTGAGGTACTTGTCCAGGAACCAAACCATGTAGGCGTTGATCGTCCGGTTGGCGTCCCGTGCACGCTCAGCGCTTGCGACGGTGCCCGCCGGCCACCAACCGAATCCCCCAAAGTCCGCATGCGCAGTGCCGCTGACTTGAAGCCATAGCGCGTCACACGCCAGTTTGTCGAAATACTGGCTGTCACTTGCACTTGAGTCCCCCCTGTACATCAACAGAACCGGTTTGGCCAGACCCATACTGAGCAATGTCTCGGCGTTCTGGAAGTAGCCTTCCAGGACAACGACCGCCTTCACGCGGGAATCGACTCGGCAGAACTCTGCCGCTGCCCCTCCGCCCCAAGA
This sequence comes from Verrucomicrobiota bacterium, assembly GCA_012517065.1. Taxonomy (GTDB): domain Bacteria; phylum Verrucomicrobiota; class Verrucomicrobiia; order Limisphaerales; family J093; genus JAAYVR01. The sequence continues at coordinate 6,127 of JAAYVR010000073.1, forward strand.
AAAGCCCAGGGCAGCCAGCCTGCCGAGGTCAAACCAGCCCGCGAAAGTGGGATCGACCAGGTTCCATTCCTCCATCTGGTCAACTATGAAACTGAGGTCTTTGACTCGATCGCGAAGACCAGGATCTGTCCTATCCTTTCCTTCACCGCCGCTCACATAGGTGCCGTCGGGCAGCACGACAGCCCAGGCGTCAAAGTGGTCGGGTGCCACTACGATGTAGCCGTGGCTGGCCAGTTCCTCCGCCTTCTCCCAAAGATCGTGCCGGGTGCCCCTCAAACCGGGGGAAATCAGGACCACCGGTAAACTGGGTTGTGAGGGTGCGAGGTCGAGGCCGGCGGAAGCATAGCCGACAAAAGAGGGCGTGCGGTCTGTCCATGCGACCCAAAAAGTCTCGTCCTCCAACACTGGCATGTCGTAGCAGGGCAAAGGCCAGCTGCCGGTTCGTGGCGGAGTCGGATACCAGATCGCCACTTGAAACGAGTTATTCGTGGAAATCAACGCCCGGTTCCGTCTCGTCGGATCGGTCAACCACCGGTCGATCCGGCCCACCCTGTATGGCCCAGTGGGAGGTTGATTAGGGGTGATGAAGGTCCGCGTGGCTACTCGGTAGAACCGCTGCGGGTTTCCCACGCCGCTGGCGTCGGTGTACACCAGCGCATTCGTCGCCGAGTTCGTGCGGACCAGGAGCGTAAGCGGAGCCCAGTCCACCAGGTTCGAGGAGACTTCCAGCGGATAAAGGTCAAGGTACGGTACAAACCGGTTGCGCAAACTGAGACCTGGAGTAAAGCCACCCCCCAAGGTCAGCGTCACAGACCCGTCCGGAAACACCCTCACTCCGTCAAACCGGTGCGGCAGCAACTCTCTGTCGCACACTGTTACGGTGGCCGTGAGGTTACTGGTGGTTCCGAGAATCATCCCGGCGGTCGGGTTGCTCAGCACGACTTTGAACTGCTCGTCAACCTCCGCAACCCCGTCGTCGAGAATCGGCACCGCAAAGGACCTGCGCATCTCGCCAGCCGCAAATGCCAGCGTGCCCTGGGTCTTGATGTAGTCGCTGCCCGCGGTGGCCGTCGAGTTCGTAGTCGCGTAGTCCACTGTGAAAGCGTCGAGCAATTGGTCGTTGCCGCGCGTTACCGTCAGCAAGACGCTCCCCTTGTCTTCCTCGACCCAGAGCTGATTCTCCATGAACTGAACACCAGGATCATTGTCACGAATCTTGACCATGGTCGATGCCGGCGCGCTCAACAATGCTCCGCCGGTCGCATTGGCCAATTGTACCAGAAAGGTCTCATCGCCCTCTTTAAACCCGTCGTTGAAGATCGGAATGTCGATGAGCTTCAACCGTTCCCCCGGCGCAAAGCTCAACGTGTTCGTGAGCCCACCGTAGTCAAGGTCAGCCTGGGCGATATCGTCAACAGTCTGTAAATCAACGGTGGCGCTGCTGTCGCTGTCGCCGCGCACAACGCCGATTCGGACAAAACCCGCCTCTTCGCCCGTGTAGTAATTGCTGAACTCGAACTTGATGGTCTGGTCGTCAGTGTCGGTGATGGTGACCATGGCCTGCGCAGGCGAGCCGAGCTGAGCCCCGCCCGACAGATTGCTCAAGGCGACGCGGAAGGTCTTGCTAACGTCCCGAACTGCGTCATTGAGAATCTCCACCCAAACCGTCTTGAGCCTTTCCCCGCTGGTAAATGTCAACGTGTTGGTCATGGCCGCGTAGTGAATCCCGGCCAACGCCGTGCTGTCGGTTGTCACAAAGTCCACCGTGATGGTATAATCACCGTCGTCGCCCCGAAAAACAGCAATTTCCACAAAACCTGCTTCCTCGTTCACCCTGTAGGTTGAACTCAGTAGCCGCAGGGCGCTGTCGTTGTCCGTGATCGTCACGATAGCGTTGGTGCAGGTTCCCAGCGACGCACCCTCACTGGGGTTGCTCAGGGTGACCTTGAAGTATTTGCTCCCGTCGATCACACCGTTGTTCAGGATGGGAACCAGAATCGGCTGGTTGGTTTCTCCAGCCGCGAAGAATAGTGTCCCTGACACCGCGATGTATTTCACTCCCTTGATTGCCGTCCCGTCGAGGGTGGCGTAGTCCACGCTGACCGGAGTGTCCACATCGTCCGTGCGCTGGACCGTCAGCGTGACGGTCCCCGCGGCTTCGGACACCGTGCAGGTTGCTGAACTGAACTGGATCATGCTGGCCGCGTACGCCGGTGGGGTACATGCCAGCATCGCCGCGATGAACCACCCAAGCCGGCTGGCGGTGCTGCTCCCTCCTCTCTCCCTGCGGGGGAGTCCAATGGGTTTCGAGAATGTTGTTTTCATAAGGACTAATGATGTTTTCATGAGCTCAAATGATGTCTCCACAAGCACTACGGAGTAACCGCGCGATAGAACACAAACGGCTCTGTCGTGGCAGCCGGATCGACAAGCCGCTGGCCACTGGCCGGGAGCGGCACGATGGCTGCCAGTTCCCAGGTCACCAAGTCACGGCTGCGCTCGATGCGGACCAACTTGCCCGGCTCACCCCGGACCGTAAAGGCAAAGCCCCCGGCGTCGAACTGGAGCGTCGGCTCGAACCGGTACGGATTGAACTCGTAGGCGCCAATGTCGAACCGGGCCACGCCATCGCCATTACCGTCCAAGGGACGCGGCAGACCGACAATGTCGGTGGCGATGATGTTGATGAGGTTCGTGCCGGCGTCGATACAAGGCGAGTCTGGCAGGAGCCGGAAGTCTCCTGCAGCCGCATTCACAAACCGCGGATCAGCATCGATATTGCCGACGCCATTCGTTGGCAATGGAGTTGTGCAGCAATAGTTCATCGTAGCCCCTGCGTAGTTGCCCCCTTTGTTAAAATAGACGATGCAGTTGTTCGCAGCGCATGGCAGATCACGACCAGTCTCGAAATCAAATCCAGAACTCAGGCCGCCCCCGGAGTCAGCCGAGTTGCCGGTCAAGGTGCAGTTGTAAAGTGCGCCGCCGTAGGCACCGCCGCCGTTTCCCGTAGCCAAGTTGCCGGTCACGGTGCAGTTGTAAAGCGTGCTTTTCGAGGCGCCGCCGCCCTCCGAATCGGCCCAGTTGCCGGTCAAGGTGCAGTTGTAAAGCGTGCCCCAGTAGGCGCCGCCGCCCTCCCAAGCCGAGTTGCCGGTCAAAGTGCAGTTGTAGAGAGTGCCTCCGTGCGCACCGCCGCCATGCTCCCAAGCCGAGTTGCCAGTAAGCACGCAGTTCGTTATGACACACCCCGATGGTTCAGCGTAAACTCCGCCGCCATACCAAGCACTGCCATTGGTCAAAGTGAACCCGGATAGGATCGCCCCATTGGCCAGATGAACGCAGCGCATCTCGCCATTACCGTCAATAATTGTCGTTTGTGGACCTTCGACGCTCTTTATGATCAGTGGCTTCGCAACCGCCAAACGGCATATGTACCACGAAAATAATTCTATGTCTTCGCTTTCTCTTTGTCCGGTCGCATAGGTTCCGCTGCCAACCAACACGGTCGCCCCGCTCACAGTCGCCAAATCAACCGCGTCTTGGATATTCGTCGCGGCAGTCGTCCATGAACTGTACGGAGGCACTGGGTTGGCACTGTTTGCAGAAACATAGTGCACCGCCTCGGACACTCGGATGGTCACGTTTGTGCTTACTCCTTCAGGATGACTGTCGTTGAACACCGTGAACGTGAGCTTGTAGTCCCCAGCCGAAGTCCATGCATGAGTAACGTACACCCGATTGGTTGCCCGGGTTCCATCCCCAAACTCCCAGGCGTTCGCTGTTACGTTGCCTTCGGCAAAGCCCTCGAGGTTCAGTGGATAGCCAACTGCGACATTGTCGAAGCTCGCCCGGATCGTGGGTGCCAGAGGCCCTGTGAGCACCTCAGCGTACACTTCGTCGCAACCAATCGATGGCGGGTTGGCCCAAGGTTCGCCGTCGGTATCAACACCGGCCGCGTATGCAGCATTGCCTGCGCCACGACACGGAGAACTCGCAGCGATGTGCCCCAAGCTGACCAATTGTGGATCAGCGTCGATGTTGCCGACACCTTCGAAAGGCAGCGGCGTTGTACAACAATAGTTGAGTGTACTGTCAGAATGGTTCTCCCCACGGTCCGCCATGTTGTAGTAAACGATCGAGTCGTAGGCGGTGGTCCCATGAACACCACCACCGCGCTGACCTGAGTTGCCGGTCACGGTGCAGTTGTAAAGCGTGCTGTCGCAGGCGCCGCCACCGTTGTTATCGGCGGAGTTGCCAACAAGTTTGCAGTTGTTCACCGCGCAGGACAGTGCTCCACCCCCCTCCCCCAAACTCCACCACCACTCGAACCGGTAGTGTTTCCAACATGCATATGCATGATTCTCGCACAGAACACAGTCCTCCAACCTGCATTTGCACGCCCCCCCACCCTTGTTCGCTGAGTTCGCTGTCAGCCTGCAGTTGTACATCGTGGCCTGAAAAGCGCCACCTCCTGCGTCGGCAGAATTGCCGATAACAATACAATTGGTTACGACACACGCCAATGACTCTGCGTAAACTCCGGCGCCATTTTCAGCACTGCCATTGGTCAAAGTGAACCCGGACAGTATCGCCCCATTGGCCAGATAAACGCAGCGCATCTTGCCATTGCCGTCAATAATCGTAGTTTCTGGACCTTCGACACTCTTTATGATCAGTGGCTTTGCAACCACCACACGGTTTCTGCTGTCGCCCGAAGCTCGACATTCGCCCGCAGCGAATGTCCCGTTGCTAACCAACACGGTCGCCCCGGTCCCAGTCGCTGCATCCACTGCATCCTGAATGTTTGTCGCCGCTGTCGCCCATGAACTGTATGGAGGCACCGGGTTGATACTGTTCAAAGACACATAGTGCACTGCTTCAACCACCGTGATCGTCACAGTCGCAGCTACACCAT
>JAAYVR010000074.1 GCA_012517065.1 Verrucomicrobiota bacterium
AAAAGCGCTGAACCCTTCCTGACCCACCACGACGAGTTTTCCGCGCATAAACCGTTGGTATTGAGACAAAGTTTTGGAGAGTTGGTATCAGGCCAAATTCTGGTCCGAGGAACTCTTGTGCGGCGGGATCAGGAAGTCTGAGTCTGCTAATAGGGTGTCTTCGAGCAACCAAGGAATATGCGGGCCACGAAAATCTCACCGGAATGAAGCTTTATGTATCTTGGGCTTGTCAGGCAGTGAGATTTCCGGGCTAGCGAGGCTGGCAAAACACCCAGAACGATGAGAGCCCGTTGGGCTCTATGGCACCCCGCGCTTGGTCTATCTGAAGTGGCGCCTCGCTAGGAATACTCTCGCGGGTCAACGATCCGGCCTGCCACTGCGCTTGCGGCCACTGTTGCCGGGGAAGCAAGGAAAACCTGGCTTTCTTTGTGGCCCATTCGGCCCGGGAAATTTCGGTTTGTGGTGCTTATGCACTTGAGTGGTGAGTTGACTCGGCCAAACGTGTCAAGCGGTCCCCCAAGGCACGCGGCGCAGCCCGGGTTTTCGGTCAAATGCACACCTGCATCGACGAGTATCTCCCAGACCGGTTTGCCGCCCCAACGGGTGGACTTGAGTTCGTGGACAATTTCCGGTGTTGCAGGAACACCGAATGTATCTATGGCAACGCGTTTGCCGCGCAGTATTCTGGCGAACTCGACGAAATCGCTGGTCTTGCCGCCGGTGCATGACCCTATGTACGCGCGGTCGAGTTTGACATGCCCCAGTTCTTTGGCGAGCCGGCGCCGTGCCGGGTCCGGATGGCAGGCAACGGTCGGTTCGAGTTTGTCCAGTTCGATCACGTGCTCGAACACGAAGTTTTGATCTGGATCGGGTTCCACTGGATCGTATGTGGTCTTGGTCCCGTTCAACCTTGTTCGCGAATCGACGTACTCAGCAGTACGGCCATCGAAAGGGAAGATGCCGTTTTTGGCGCCTGCTTCGATTGCCATGTTGGCGATTGTCATTCTGTCGTCCATTGACAGGTGTGGGATGCCCGAACCGCTGAATTGGAGAGCGCGGTATGTGGCACCGTCGAATCCGATTTCGCCTATGAGATGCAAGATGATATCCTTGGCCATGACGCCGGGCTGGAGTTTGCCTTCGAGCCGGAAATGCATGGTTGCGGGGACCTTGAGCAGAAGCTTGCCCGTGCCAAGGACAAACCCGGCGTCGGTGTTTCCGATTCCGGTGGCGAATTCGTTGAACGCGCCAGCCATGCATGTGTGTGAATCTGTTCCGAAGAGCACCTCGCCGGGGCGTGTGTGGCCTTTTTGGGGGAGAGCCACGTGGCAAACGCCGGCGTAATGCGATCCGTGCTGTCGTTTGACCGGACCGGCGGCGGGATCGAAACGCCACGACCCCGCCGGGTCGTCGATCACGTCGTAGAAATACGTGATTCCCTGTTCGCGCACGAACTCGCGCAGGATATCGACGTTGCGGTTGGATTTGGGGTCGCAGGTAAAAATGTAATGGTCGGGTATGATGACGACGCGGTCCTTGTTCCAGACTTTGGCGTTTTGACCAAATTCGCGTTTAAAGACGCCGATTGTGCCGGGGCCGCAGACATCGTGTGTCATGAGGATGTCTGCATCGACCCAGACGTTGTCGCCGGCCTGGACGTGTGCTTTGCCAGCGGCGCGCGCAAGTATTTTTTCGGTCAAAGTCATGGCGCGCAGATGGTAGCCTGTTTTCGAGCATCGATCAACGCGCAAAATCGCGGTTGACAGTTGCCCCGGTGCTTGCTTTAATTATTGGCTCTTTTGAGTTACACTATGTACGCAGTTTTCGAAACCGGCAGCAAACAATACCGCGTTAGCGAAGGCGACAAGATCGAGGTCGAGAAGTTGACCGCCGAAAGCGGGCAGACTGTGACATTCGATCGCGTCCTTTTGGTCAGCAAAGACGACAAAGTGGCGGTTGGCACGCCAACTGTGGCGGGTGCCAAGGTTGTCGCTGACGTGGTCGAGAACAAACGAGGTGAAAAGCTGGTGGTCTGGAAGATGAAACGCAGGAAAGGCTACCGGCGGAAGGCCGGCCACAGGCAGAGCCTGACGGTTTTACGTGTTAAGCAAATTGTTTTGTAAGTCGTATGGCACACAAGAAAGGCGGCGGCAGCGTTAGGAACGGGCGCGACAGCGTAAGCAAGCGGCTCGGAGTAAAAGAGTTCAGTGGCGAGTTTGTGAGCGCCGGCAGCATATTGGTGCGCCAACGCGGCACCAAGTTCGACCCCGGGTTGAACGTTGGAGTCGGACGCGACTGGACGTTGTACGCTTTGGTGGACGGAATAGTGAAGTTCGACAAGAACGGGCGGCGTGTGAACGTCGTGCCGGCTGCCACAGTGACGTCGGAGTCAGCCACTCCAAACAACTGAACTTTCTGTTTCTGTCGTGGTTTGGCTGGGCTTGCCAAACGCGATAGTGGGTTGTCGCAATTGCGCACGACTCGGGGCGAGGTTGGGGGACCTCGCCCGTTTTGTTTTCCAGACCGTTGCCCGGGAGAAATCGGATGTTTGTTGATGAAGTTCGAGTATATGCCCGTGCGGGGCATGGGGGGCGAGGATGCGTCGCGTTTCTCCGCGAGACGCATCGTCCGAAAGGCGGCCCTTCGGGCGGCGACGGCGGACGGGGTGGCGACGTTATTCTCGAGGTCAACCACGACCTGAACAATCTTGTTGCTCAGTACTACCAGCCTCGTCTTATCGCCGAGAATGGCGAGCACGGCATGGGCAAAGGAATGCACGGACGCGCCGGGAAGGACCTGATAGTTCCTGTACCGGCTGGAACGATGGTTTGGCGTCTTTTGGACGTCGATTCCGGTGAGCATGTCTGGCAGCGCGACCAGGAGCAGCACCACGCGGAAGCGACATTTGACGATTCTGCAGAGAGCGCGCAGTCTCATTCGGTCGAGCGTCGCTACCCCCCCCAAACGCACGAGGCAGCCACCAGCAAGCAATCGACCGAGACCGCCCTTGACGTCAAACCCACAGCATCGCCTGCGGTCGGATCGCGTCGGCCACCCGGTGAATTGGTGGCTGATTTGACCGAGCATGGCCAGCGGCATGTGCTTTGCAAAGGAGGGCGGGGCGGTTTGGGTAACAAGCATTTCGCCACGCCAACGCGCCAGGCACCGAGATTTGCCCAACCGGGCGAGCCGGGTGAAGAGGGTTGGTTTTTGTTGGAACTCCGGATAATGGCCGATGTTGGGCTGGTGGGATACCCGAACGCCGGTAAATCGACGTTGTTGACGGCCATTTCAAAAGCGCGACCGAAGATTGCGCCTTATCCATTTACCACTTTGCATCCGCAGGTTGGGATTGTTGAGTATCCGGATTGGACTCGTTTGACGGTTTGTGATGTCCCGGGCCTTGTCGCGGGGGCGCATCGGAATGTTGGGCTGGGGCATGCGTTTTTGCGTCACGTTGCGCGATGCAAGCTGCTTGTGCTGCTTCTGGACATGGCAGGAACAGAAGGCCGAAAGCCATGGGACGATTATCACCAATTGCTCGAGGAGTTGCGGTTGTACAATCCGGCGTTGTTGGAGAAGCGGCGGTTGGTGGTCGCAAACAAAATGGACGAGCCTTCGGCACAGGCGAATCTGCGGTCATTCAAGCGGCGCGTCCCTCGGAGCCGTGTATTGCCTATGGCGGCGGCGTTCGATCAGGGCATCGAGGAGTTCAAGGAAGCGATTCGAAAAGCCGCACTTTTTGAGTGACCAGTTGGCTGGAAAACGTGTAAGAAGAACGCATGCTGAAAGCCGGAATTGTCGGTTTGCCCAACGTCGGCAAGTCCACGCTGTTCAACGCGCTCACACGGTCTCACAAGGCGCCTGCAGACAATTATCCATTTTGCACGATCGAACCCAACATCGGTGTGGTTGCGGTGCCTGAACCGCGGCTTGCGCAAATCGCGGCGGTGGCAAAGGTTTCGCGCCAGGTTCCGACAACAATCGAGTTTGTCGATATAGCCGGTTTGGTCAAAGGAGCATCGCGCGGCGAAGGACTGGGCAACAAGTTCCTCAGCCATATACGCGAGGTTGACGCGATAGTGCACGTGGTGCGGTGCTTCGAGGACCCGGACATACATCATGTGACAGGTGCGCCTGACCCGATCAGAGACATAGACATAGTCACAACAGAACTGATTCTTGCAGACCTTGAAGCGTTGAGGCGGCGTCGTGAGCGGATAAGCAAGGACGTCAAATCCGGTGAAAAGCATGCGCTGGCCGAAAACCAGATACTTGATCGGGTCGAAGCGCATCTGAACCAGGGCAAACCAGCGGCGACTTTGCATTTCGCGCGCGAGGAATGGGAACTGGCGCGGAACTGTTTTCTGCTCACGGCCAAGCCGGTCATTTACGCTGCAAACGTCAAGGAATCGGAACTGGCGACTGCCTCAGACAACCCGTTGGTGGCGGCCGTGCGCGATTACGTGCAAACACATCACTTGTGTGAAACCGTTGTTGTTTGTGCCCAGCTTGAATCCGATCTCGCCGACCTGTCGCCAGAGGAAGCGCGTGAATATCTTGCTACGCTTGGAGTTCAAGAATCCGGCGTGGCAGCACTGATACGCAGCACATACAATCTCTTGGGGTTGCGCACCTTCTTCACATTCAACGACGAAGAGGTCAGAGCTTGGACGTTGCGGGCCGGAGACACAGCCTCGCGTGCCGCCGGCATTATCCATACCGACTTCGAGCGGGGCTTTATCAAGGCGGAACGGATACACTGGGCAGACCTTGTAAAGTGCGGTTCTGTGGCGTTGGCGCGCCAGACCGGACATTACTCACACGAAGGGCGCGATTATGTGGTGCGGGACGGCGACGTGCTCTTGTTCAGATTTAACGTTTGATTTGGTCAAAGCGCGTCTCGGACTTGCCCTGTGCGGGGAGCAAAGGCGGTCTGCCTCGTCATAACAGCCTCAGACCCCATGACGTCGCTGAAAAGCGCCGATCTTTTACTGACCTGCCACGACCAGGTTTTCGCACATAAACCGTTGGTAATGAGGCGTAGTCTTGGGACAGAGCGGACATGGTGACAAAGGCGGTGGCCATATATCGTGTCTGTCACTCTATTTGCCACGTCCACGGCAACCACCCACCAACCCGTCACAACAATCCTCGGAAACCCCACACGTGACGCCCCAAGACCAGCCCAGCCCGGTCCGACACGGCCACCACGACATCGTGTCTGTCCCTCTATTTGCTGCGCCAGCGCCAAAACCCAACTGACGCAACTCAACGGTCCTCGGACACTTCAGATCCGGCGCGCCTAACGCATTGTGTCTGTCCCTCTATTGGTCCGCCAACATCAAAAGCCCGCCAACAGCACTCAACGGTCATTGGGAACTCAAGATATGACGCGGCAATGCCTGTCCAGCCAATTGCGAAGGGCTGTCCAATCGCCGTCCATTGTTTTGCGCAGGTGCCATGTTTGCCATCCGGCTGCCATGGCAGGTTCAATGTCGGAGTCAATCCGGTCGCCGATCATTACCGCATCGCGCGGGTAAATCCCCCGCGGCGCAAGCCGTGCTGCAAGGATTTGGAAGACGTAAGGGTCCGGCTTGCTGAATCCGTGTTCGAAAGAGAAAAAGCACAGATCAGGCTGAAAAACCTTTCGTGACAAACCCTCGTGAGCCAGTGCGGCGTCCAGTTCACGAAGACTATATGGCTGGCAGTTTGACGCAATGCCAAGGAACACCCCTGCACCTGTCAAAACTCTCAACGCGTTTGCGGCACCCATTGCGAGCGGCGGATCCCGCGGCATGGGCTTGTAATAGTAGCGTAGTTCGCTCAATTGGGGTTCCCCCAGGGAAGAGAATTCCGGAAGCACTTCCGCGACCACGTGAGGCCAGTACACTTCCGGGTATTTGATGCCGCGCGCCTGTGCGAGCGCGTGCATTTTTGCTATTACGCGGTCGCACTCGGTACTGAACTGTTCGGGCGTGATGCGCGGAGTTGCATGCAAATGGTCTTTCCAGAATTCGGCCCAGTGCGCGGCATTCTGAGAGATTGTTGAATCGCTGTCGAGCAGCGTGCCATAGATATCGATTATTGCGGCGCGAATTCTCATAAGACATCCTGCCAGAGAATGGGGTAGAGATTCTCGGAACGAAGTTTGGCGCGCAAGAAGTCTCTTTGCGCATCAACACTTGTGGTTTCCTTCAAGTTGAGAGGCGGCGGCAGCAACACCAAGTCGAGAAATGCGGCTGCATAGGCTTTGCCCCCCAACAGCTCGTCGGCCTTGGCAGGCCACGCTGCTGATTTGAGTTGACCGGCCGACGCCAGTTTTCGCCAGCGGACAAGAAAAGGATTCAAGGGAGCGCATTTTTCCCACGATTCCGATGGAGGAACGGCCAAAACCTCGAGCTGCGCCTCGAGCGTCAGCCTGCTGAAAGGTACCGGCCGAGGTCGGGGGCCGGACCTCAGTAACAACGGTTTGCACATCAGAAGGCTTGCCATTCTCGGAATGTGGCCTTTCCAATACGAATACAACTGTTTCTGGCGGGCGTATTCCGCGTCCCAATCGAATAAGGCAGGGTCAATTAGAATGTCGTTGTAGTAGTAAGGAAACCTAAACCCAAAGTGCGCAAGGTCCGGTCCAATGTTAGGAAGCCTTCGAGCGATCAGCGGGCGCTGAGCCGCCGAGGCTTCAAGGTAGGCAAGCCCGAAACCCTCCTGCACCGATGTAAGCAGTACCGCCTCGCTTGCAGCGATGAGATCTTCGACTGTCGGATTGGACTGGAGATCACCTTGTAGCAAGCCGAGCCGCAGCCGCCACCGGTTGGCATGCGCGGCCGCAGCGAGTGATTTAGCATATCCCTCTTCCTCGGCGGAGCTTGCGCCACCGGTGGTTACGAGCCATGCCTCAGGCCTCAACCACCGGACCAGAAGGAGGGCCTCAGCAATGTTCTTTCGCCGCAGGAGCCTGCAGGGCATCAGCCAGACCGGCGCTGACTCGCCAAGCTGCTGTGCCAGCCAGCGGCGCGCCGCTCGCACTCGCTCCATTGAAGGCGGTTTTGTGCGTTCGACCGGATTGGGAAGCCATGCGGCGCGTTTGCCAAAATGTTTGGCCATCAATCTCGCGTCAGCACGGTTGATAAGAGCAAATCGGATGGTCCGCGAGTTGGGCAGTATCGCCCGGGCAATACTGCTCAGCGATCTGAAACCGGGTTCTCGAAAGGCCGAATAATGATGCCACCGGTTCTCAAACCACCAATCATGATGATGGAGTACAAGCGGGATGCGGCCAAGGTGACAATGGAAGCTCAACTCGCGTGCCAGCCGCAGATTGCGTCCCAGGCCGAGATTGTGCGCCCAGATCAAACCTCCATGATGTCCACATTCGTTGACCAGATCAACAACAGCACCGCGCAATCGCTTGGCATAATTCTGCGACCGGGACATTTCGGAAACATAACCGAACTCTGGCCTTACAAGGACGTTCACAGGAACACCCTGAAGCCTTTCTCTGAAGCCCGCCAACCACAGCCGATCGGGCTCTTCTCCGCCTGCCAGCAAGACCCCATCAAACAGTCCGCCAGAAAACCCGACCAAGTGCGGCGTCGCAAGGTCGATAACCCGTCTCACCCCGCCGGGCCGGAAATGGTGATGGAAGACAACTAACAACATCGATTAAGGATTGCACGAAGCATGTTTGCCGGCCAACTGTTTCTTTGGTTGTCTGGATCGCAATCCGGCCGCGATGAGTTACTGGCACCGCCAGCCCGCATACTCCCCAGCCCGGCGCAGCCCGAACCAAAGCCGCCTGACGGGCAACGCCCCCCCCGGCTCTTCCCCCCGGGACCTTCAGCCACCTCGGGCTGGGGAATATGCCCTGCGACTCCGTCGCAAGGAAGAGCGCGCTAATCCCAATGGTTTCTCACGCGCTGCCGCGGATGCAGTGGGCGTTGGTAGGCGCGAAGCGCTTGGAGTGCGGCAGCTTGCTGCCGCTTTGTTTCTATGCGCAAACAACTTGCCCAGAACCAGATCGGCATGACGCCGCGAACAACGTGTCTGACAACGTGTCTGTCCCCATATCGGCAGCGGAGGGGTTCTTCCGAAAACTTCGTCAGCCGGCGATTGGAACATGGGGCGATTTGCTGGACACGCTGCAGGCCGGGGTCAAAACCCAAACAACGAGCCTGTCACCTTATTTGGAGCTACACCCAAACAACGAGCCTGGCACTCTATTTGTGTTTCTGTTGAATGTGCTTGGGTGGCGGGCTGGATGTACTGAATCGATTCATTTGCCGGCGCACTCAGTTTCGAAGGGAGAAAGCGGCCGGTCTGTGTCCATTTTGTTCCCCGCATTGATGTGGTATTTGTTGACCATGGTCCCGTATTGTGCGAATATGGTCATGTTGCGAACGGTTTGCCGCGTTCGCAAACGAAAGCCAAGGGTTCGATGGCGAGTGCCATCGAAGGAAGACATGGATGGTCGGGCCGCCATCCGAGAATTTGAATTGTTCTGGCGATTGCGGTAATGCGCGAGCCATACGGCGAGGTCAGCTTCTAATTGGCCTGCCAGCGAGTGACGTCGATGGCCTGCGTTTCCGGGCAAGGACAATTCTAAACCGGAAATGGTGTGCCTGATGAACAAAGCCGTTTCGATACAGTTGCTCTGTTACAGTCTGCTGCTGGCTGTGCTTGGCTTGTTTGCGAACAGTCTTGCGTCGGAGCCGACGCGTCCGACCTTTTATGCCGCAGTAGCGGGAGGGGTTGTTTGCGCTGCGTGGGCAGTGTGGGCGCTCGCGGGCAAGTGCGGCAAGGTTCTGCCTGTCCTGACATTGGTGGCAGTTAGTTTTGTGCTCCTGTCGCAAACGGTCCATATGTGGGCCGACGAAGCCAGGAAAGGGCCTGATTACCGGAAGGCGTCGATAGTAATCACGGTTCTTTTTGTGGTTTCGATTGCAATGCTGATACGAGTTGCCTACTCTGGTCTGAGCATTGCTCAGGGCAGCATTGGTGCTGGCGGGAACGCCCCGCCTGGAGGCCCGACAAGCCCGCTGTCAGGGCCAGAAAACAAACAAAGAAACGCCTGACCAGTGTGGCTTGAGAAAGCGGCATGCATGGCGCCAACGCGATCTGCGGAAGTAACCGTTCAGTTTCTGTTGGGCCGCGCCGGGTGAACAACAGTTGTCCACAGAAATCCAAACAAACATCGAGAACATGTCGGATTTTTATCAGACGGGAGCGATTGCGACTCTGCATCGATTGGGCAAGCCCAATGTGCAAAGGCTGGAAAACGAGTTACGCGAGTTCGCAGATGAGACTCCGATAGCGTTGGTTCTGCCGTGCCATGTAAAAGAACTGGGCTCAAGGGCATTGCGATTGATAGTACGCGAGCTGAAGAATGTCACCTATCTGAAGCAGGTGGTGATTGGAATAGACGGTGCAAACCGTCCGACCGAATTTCAGAGGGCGCGCGCATTTTTCAATCAGTTGCCCCAACCGCATGCACTTGTTTGGAATGACGGACCGCGGCTCAGGCGGTTGTATGAGCAATTGGAAGAGGCCGAACTCAGCGCTGGTCAGGCTGGGAAAGGCCGGAACGTCTGGATATGTTTTGGTTACGTGCTGGCAAGCCAGCAGGCCAGAATGGTCGCTGTCCACGACTGCGACATCATCACTTACAGTCGCGAGCTGCTTGCGAGGCTTTGTTATCCGGTGGCGCACCCGAGCCTCGCGTTTGACTTCTGCAAAGGGTACTATGCGCGGGTCTCAGACAAGCTGAACGGGCGGGTAATGCGTCTTATGGTGACGCCAATATTGCGGGCCCTGAAGACGATCCTGGGCACGCATCCATTCCTTGTTTACATGGACACGTTCCGTTATCCACTGGCGGGTGAGTTTTCGCTGGATATCGATCTGGTGCGCCGTCTGAGAATTCCGTACGATTGGGCGCTCGAAGTGGGTGTGTTGTCCGAGGTGTTCAGAAACGTCGCCCCACGCGCAATCTGCCAGTCGGAACTCTGCGAGAACTACGACCACAAACATCAGGAACTTTCGCCTCGGGACCCGGAAAAAGGCCTGAACAAGATGGCAACGGATATTTCCAAGTCACTGTTCCGTCGGATGGCCGCTGAAGGGATCAAGCTCGATTCCGGTCTGTTGAACACGTTGTTGAGCGCATATGTACGTCAGGCCGAGGACACCCTCAGGTTTTATTCGGCCGATTCTGCCATAAACGGCCTGCATTTTCCCAGGCACGAAGAGGAAAAGGCAGTCACAACCTTCGTCCGCAGCATTCAGATGGCAGGCAAATCATTCCTCGATGACCCGCTCTGGTCACCGTTGATCTCGAACTGGAACAGGGTGCAGTCGGCGTTGCCGGATTTCCTCGACGAACTGAAGAGAGCGGTGCAGTTGGACAACGCGTGAGGTTCTTATAAGCGGCAATCTTTTGGTTCGCCTGCGGTTCAGAGCGGGCTTGAAGGCAGAGCGCAGGATGACATAGTGTAACTTCAAATCTGGCATAAGTCGTGGATATGCGAACACAGCATTGCGCAAGTCCGACGGAGTGGGTTTTCCGAGACAACTATGTAGGATGCAGCAATGCTGTTGTGTCGCACCACGCTGTGGAAGGCGATTTCTCCAGCTGTCGGTTCTGGATGGCGTGCGGGACACTGGCATTGGGGGCGTTTGTTGGGCTTGGATGTCTGATGCTTTGGGGCGATGGAGCCACGGCTGCGGCGTTTGCGGTTCTGTTTGCCAGTGCCACGGTGGTTCAGCCCGGGGGAGAGCGACGCGTCAAGGTAAGCATCGAGCGTGATTCAGAAGGCAAACCAAGGAGGTTCGTCCTGTCGGTGGACCGAGAATCGGTTCGGGTTGAACCTGGGAACACATGGATTCAGACAGACCATTTCAAGTGGGTGACGCGGGGGCTGATGGATGCACCGCAGTCATTCCGGGTTTTCCCCGATGGCGGAGTCGAGATCAACGGCGAGAAAATTGGTTTGGCCGACCCGGACGCGTGCACCCGTTTCGAGACTGAAATAAACAAGCGGTTTGCCGATGCCACGGTCGAACACAAACCTGCCGCACCAAGACAAGCGGCGGCTCCAACGCGTCCTGTTTCCGACAAGGTCCAGTTCAGGGTGAAACTGGATCATCTCGGTCACATAACAGTTGAATGTTTTAGAGGCGAAGAAAAGGTGGAGACCGGATTGCGCGGGCTGCCTGGACTGGTTGAAAACGACCTGATGCTCAAGCCGCGGACGATGCACGTGCATCCTCTGCAGCAATGGATAGAACTGGACGGGGTGAGATTCGAATGCAATGAAGCTGGCGCGCGCGCACTCGAAACCACGCTGAACGAACGTTACGCGCCGAAACTGACATCCCATCACGCTGCTATCGAAATCCGAGAGAATCCGGCGGCTGCGACCGGATTTGACATTCGGTTTTTCATCACGAGGGCCGGCGCAAAGTTCGAGGTCAAGGGACATCTGTGCCAGGAACACCTTGATTTGTTACAGGACCAATCGCGGTGCGATTTGCTGAAACCGGGGATCGTGATCAAGCTCACGCCGCCAAATCTCATCATACGACGCAAAAGACCCGACGGCGGGGAGGAACCGATACCGGAGTTTCCGGATATTCAGTACAGAAAAATCACGGCCCGCCAGCTCGAGCAGATTCTGAACCATCCTTTGATACGCCGCGGCGGCACAGAAGTCACTGATGACACTGAAACAGCACAGATGCCACTGGAGCTTGTGGCACTACGCATTTGCAAGAACCCCGCTACGCGGCCGTTCCTTTGCCTCGAGTGCGTGCCGGCGCACGGTGAGAATCCTGTTCAACGTGCGCTTACCCATCACAATGTGGCAGACCTCCAAGCCGCTGGAGTGTTCCGCCCGCGTTATGAAGTGTCCCTGTCCTTGGACAACCGTACGCTTTCGATTTTAGATAAAGAAACCGGCAGGGAAGCCCACTTTCAAGTGGGTGAAAACAGCACTGAAGATGACCTTGCCAGGGCTGGCGCGGCTCTCACAGCGGCGTTGAAACCACCGAGCGCGCCGCCCACAAAGCCAGCGGCTGTCCCTGCCAGTGAAAAACCGCCCATAGCTCTCGAGAGTGTCACCGCCCCGACCGAAAAACCTGTGCCGAATGCCCAGCCAAACACCGCCGCTCAAGCCCAAATCAAAGAGGTCCCGAAAAAGACAATCGAGCCTCCCCCGGTCATCGCAGCAGCGCCTAAAAATCGGCGTTCTGAACCGCCGACAGGTCCATGCGGTCCGCCAGCGGCTTCAACAGAACCCAAGGGTTCAACCAAGCCGTTGACGCCTGCTGCGGCCAGTGTTGCCGCGGCCCATGCGGACACGGACAAACAGGTTACCCCGGAACACCCGATGGCAAAGCTCTTCCGCGGCATAAATCCTGTTGAGGTGAACGTCAGAGTTTTCGAGAGACTCGCCACGTGGTTCGGGGTTCCCGTCGAAGAGAAATACCTGAGTTTGCCCTTCGTTTTCGAAAACAGGCGATTCGAAGTCATCAACTTTGCAGGCATTCTTCTGGAAACTGTATTGGACCTGCGCAGCCAAGATTTCTACGGTTTTTACCTCACGTACATTCATTCGGATAAGATCGAACTGGTTTACTCGTGCCGCGGCCGACGGCTTGAGTGGGGGCCGGACAAATGTTTGGCGTTGCCGGCTTTGGGGTCTGAACCGCTCGAGTTTAAAGGAAATGCATTGCTTGGAATGGCCCAAAGCAAGGACAGGCAATTCGCTTTTGTTGTGACCCCTGAATACAAGAACTGGATTGCGCCGCACACAAGAGCCTTTGAAGAAGTGTGCGCCCAGTTCGCCACCGTACCGGAGCTGCTGGCTTCGCTTGACAAGTATGATCTTATCTGGCCCGAGCGAGGCCAATCATCAAACTAACCGAGAAACTGCCGGGCCACCCGGGGAAAAACTGCGGCTCGGCAGGCACAGGACCGCACCACAGCGCTGCCGCGCAGATCACTGAGCCCGCATATTTCATACCCTGAGCAGTCTGCGAAACGAGTGTCTTCAAGCAATTAAGGAATATGCGGGCCCCGGAAATCTCACCGGAATGAAGCTTTGGGTGTTTTGGGCTGGTGAAACGGTGAGATTTCCAGGTTAGAGTGCGAAACGCCCAGGCTAACCGCCCACGCTCACAAGCTCTTCGTTCGTGTTTGCGTTGATGATCTTGAATTGCTCGGCATGGAAGGTTGGGTCCGGCCTGAACGACAGTTTCCCGAAGTACCGTTTTTCCATCTCGATTATGAGCCGTTCGTCTTCGGTCTTCAGGCGTTCGAGAACACGCGGATTGACGATTATGCGGAGCTGGAAATCGGATTCGTCTCTTTCGCGTTTCTTGAGTATTTCGGCCAGTTTGCGTTGTATCTCGACGCTCATGGTGAGGGCGCTCTTGACCTTGCCGCGGCCTTTGCAATACGGGCAATCATCGTAAACAGCTTCGCGGACACTTTCCGTGTGTCGCTGCCGGGTCATTTCCATCAAGCCCAGTTGTGAAATGGGGAGGACGTGCGTTTTCGCGCGGTCGCGTTTCAAACACTCCTTCATTCGCGAATAGACCATTTGGCGGTCCTTGTGCGACCGCATGTCGATGAAATCGAGCACAATCAGGCCGCCCATGTTTCGCAGTCGAAGCTGACGGCTGATTTCATCGACGGCTTCGAGGTTGACCTTGAGGATTGTTGATTCCGGGTCTTTGGCGCTTTTGTGGCGTCCGGTGTTGACGTCGATTGCCACAAGAGCTTCGGTTTCATCCACGACTATATACCCGCCGCTCTTGAGGTGAACGATGCGAGAAAAGGCTGTCTCGAGCTGGCGTGTGACATTGAATCGGTCGAATATGGGTTGCGGATCATTATACCACCGCACTTTGGCGGCGGACCGCCGCGAAATCTGGGCGATGGTGTTGCGCATTCGCTCGTACTCTTCGTAGTTGTCGATGACAATCCGTTCAACATCATCTGTAAGGAAGTCGCGCACTGTTCGTTCGATCAGGTCCGGTTCTTGGTACACGCAAACCGGCGCGGGCAACGTTGCGATTTTCTCCTGAACACCGCGCCATTCTTCCAGCAGAAGAGCAAGATCGCGGACAAAGTACCTTGCTTTTTGCCCCTCGCCTGCGGTGCGAATGATAACGCCCATGCCATCAGGCAGGGTGAGTTCCCGCACAATCTTCTTAAGCCGCTGACGTTCCTGGTGGTCTTGGATTTTTCTGGATATCCCGCACTGGTCGGAATTGGGAAGCAGAACAAGGAACCGGCCCGGCAATGCAAGGTTTGTTGTGACACGCGGGCCTTTGGTGCCAATGGGGCCTTTTGTCACCTGAACAACGATTTCGCTCCCCGGCGGATACAAGCGCGGGATGTCCTTGTGCGTGATTCGTGGTTTCTCGCGCTGTTTGCGGTTGTCACGCTCGACCAGCTCCACGCTGCTGTCGAACCCGGATGGCACAATGTCCCAGTAGTGCAAGAAGGCATTCTTCTCAAAACCGATATCCACAAAAGCGGCTTTCAGGCCGTCCTCGAGATTACGCACTTTTCCTTTGAATATGCTTCCAACGAGGCGGTCATCGCTGGTGCGTTCGATTGTGAACTCTTCAAGTCGCCCTTCCTCCAACACTGCGACGCGGGTCTCGAGAGACTCGGCGTTGATGATTACCTCTTTGTGAATCTTCTTTTTGGGCCGAAGCAGGCGGTTAACCTTGCTGATTACCTTTTCAGCCGCGGCACGCAGAGACCCAACCAATCCTTGTGGGGGCGGGGTCTGTGGAACCGTTTCCTGCTCGGGTTCTTCCACGACCTGTTCGGGTGTATCGAGGTGTGGTGCGCGAAAATCTCCCTTTCGCTCGACAGGCGTTTCAGGTTCCTGAGCGCTTGTCGGCGAAGGCGTTGGCGATCCCGGAAGACCTGCGGCGAGGTTTTCGGCCTGCAGGATTTCGCGTTCATGGCGGCGAGAGTCGAATACGGCTTCTTCGCTATAAGGCTTTTCTCCGAGCGCTTCTGCCCGTGCCTCTAATGCCGCCCGATCGGGCTTGAACGATTGTCCTTTGCCGGGGCGGAATCGCTGTCCGCCTCGCCGGCGTCGTGAGAAGTTATGGTCAGCCATTTTCTGTCCAGTTGTTCATTATGCGCGACGATGCCGGAACACGCTTTGGAGCAGGCCAATCGCTATCAAAGTGCAGAGCACCGATGTTCCGCCGTAACTTAACAACGGCAGAGGTATGCCTGTCACAGGCGTGAGCCGTATGTTCATGCCGATGTTTATGCCGACGTGGCAGAACAGCAGTGAAACCACGCCCACTGCAAGCAGTCTGCCCAGGCGGTCGCGCGCCTGGCCGGCAATGCGGAGCCCGCTGAACAAAATCAATGAGTAAAGCGTGATAACAGTCACGCTTCCGACGAACCCGCTTTCCTCGGCAATTACCGAAAATATGAAATCGTTGTGTGCCACAGCACGGGGCAGGTAACCAAGGGCGTTCTGTGTCCCCTTCCGCCAGCCCTTGCCGATCATGCCCCCAGAACCAACAGAAATCAGCGCTTGTTGGACGCTGTGGGCCGCATCCCGAAACTCCTTGAGCACACGTTGACGTTCCTCGGTGCTGGCGGTTTTTGGAACCGAATTCACGCCGAAATACACCATGAGCCGTTTTCTTTGGTACGACTCGAGGGGAATGCGCCACTGCGGCGGAGCGAAAAACACGTCCACAAGAATGAGCGCAATCACAAGACCTACTCCCCCTGCAAGCCTCAGCAAAAACCGCGTCGGCACGCCGGCTGCAAACATCATTGCAATCCCGGTGGGCAGCAGCACCAACGCAGAACCAAGGTCCGGCTCCTTTATTATCAGGACAAACGGCAACAGAGTCATTCCCATGGCCGCGGCAAAAACACCCGGCCTTTGCAGTTCGGCTTCAGGGCGACTCAGATAGTTTGCCATCATGATCAAAAACGCCAGCTTCGCAAATTCCGAGGGCTGAAATTGAAAAGGACCAAAATCAATCCACCGTCGCGCTCCCCATCCGTGCGATGTACCAACAAAAAGAACTGCAACCAACAAAACTATCGAAAACCAGTAAATCACCACCGACCACCGCGCCAAACGCCGGTAATCCGTCAACCATACAGCCACTGCCATGGCAATGCCCAGCGCGTACCAAATGATCTGTTTGACATGCTCCAATCGGTACCACGCAATGCGGTTTGCGCTTTCTTTGGCTAGCGACGCGCTTGCAATAAACACCGCCCCCAGCGCCATCAGTCCGATCAGACCGATAACCACCGCCCAGTCCACGCGTTGCTCACGTTGATTTACAGCGGTGCCAACCATATCATTCACTCTGCGCCAGCGCGGGCGCGGGCTGCGAAACAGGCACAAGCCGTTTCTGAATGGCTTGGTATATTTTGCAGGCCACGGGCGCGCATGTGAGCCCCCCGGACGCCCCGCTCTCGACCATGACGACAACAACATAGCGGGGACTGTCTCCCGGCCCGAAGGACACAAACCATGTAATGTGGTCCACGACACGATTCCCTTCTTTGATCTGAGCAGTGCCGGTTTTGCCACCGACACGAAAGCCTTTCAGCCGAGGCGTGACTCTGTCGGCCTCATGAAAGGCAAGATAAGCGGTGCCTTCAGGCTCTTCTGTGTCGGCGATCATAACTTCACGTATCAGTGCAAGGTGTTGTTCCGGAATGTTGAGGAAACTGCGAACTCGGGGTTGAAAATCGGTTGTGTTTCCTTCCTCGATCCCGGGCTCAGCGGGCTCGATCCGCGATATGAGGCGCGGGTACATGACCCTGCCGCCGTTTGCCACCGCGGCGGTCAAAAGCGCCATTTGCAGAGGCGTTACTGTGATTTCCTGGCCGATGCATAGGTTTGCCGTGTTGCCATCGTTCCACAGCAATTTGACTTCCTCAGGCGTAGGAAAACTTCCCGGCGATTCCTGGCGGGTCGGCAAACCTATCCGCTGGCCGAGATGAAACCGCCTGCCCAAAGACAGTATCCTGTCGCGGCCAGCCATGAGACCGTAATGGATAAAGTAGAAGTTGCTGGACCGCTTGAATCCGCGTTTGAAATCATAGTACCCGGCAGGAGCAAGGTCTTCGATCCTGCGACGTCCAAGTTGGTAGTGGCCAGGATTGTAAATGGTATTGGTGAGTGTGGACTCGTTCAACACGCCGGATTCAAGACACGCAAGGGCGGTCACAATCTTGAAGGTCGATCCGGGCGGATAGGCTCCTTGGGTAGCGCGATTGAACATCGGACGCAGTTTCGGATCGCTCATGGCCTGCCAACGCTCGTCAGCAATCCGCCCCGTAAACTCGTTCGGGTCGTAACTCGGGCTCGAAACCAGTGCAAGAACATCGCCCGTGTACGCGTCCAGCACCACTACCGCCCCGCGAACCTGGTGTGCAACCGAGTTCAACGCATCGTACGCAGCTTTCTGGAGCGGCAAATCCAGTGTCAAAACAACGTTTTGGCCCGGCCTCGCCCTGGTCCATACCGTCTCTGATTCCCTGTAACAGAGGCTGTTGACGACGATTGATTTCATCCCCGGGCTTCCCCGCAGAGCGGCGTCACATGCGTGCTCAATGCCCACTGCACCCTTGTAAGTGGGCAGACTGTAACTGAATCCTCCCTCATCATCATCCCGGGCAAGGTCATCACGCGTGAGATACCCGACCACATGCGCCGTGACCAAACCAAGCGGGTAATACCGGAGAGGGCGAATCTCCAAATCAATCCCCGGGAGATTTGGAGATCCTTCGAGGAAACGCGCCACTTGAGCCGGCGCGAGATTTTCGCGAATGGTGATCGGCCGGTATGGCCACTGATTGTAATGCCTCCGGAAATCGTGTTCGGATATGGACAGTGGCTCTTGCAAGAACTCCCCCAATTGATGCACTGTCTTGCTGACAACCGAGTACCGAACCTGCCACCGCAGATCATCCCGCTCGGCTCTGGTCATCGGCCGGCCTGCTCTGGCGCGGGTGAACTCGGCATCGAACAGCGGCCGCAATTCCTCAAGATAAAGCTCCAGATTGTAACTCGGCTTGTTATCCGCAATCGAAAGTCCGTTCCTGTCAAGGATCACGCCACGATTCGCAGGAATACGGACGTTGCGGAAGGTTTGATTGACAAGGCTGGCGCGGTACTTGTCTGCAGAAACAACCTGGATATACCACAGTCCCACCACCAAGACGAACAGCCACAACGCAATTGCCGCCGCCACAGCGCGCAATCGTTTGTCTCCACGTCTCAGTTGGTCTATGATCAGCATGTTAATATCGGCCACGCTTGATTTCGCGATCCGGACGGAACGACGGACGAATGACGGGACTGGGAACAAGACGCCCCGCGGCCCCGTCGAGCAACCAAAAAGACAACGGGGTAAGCAATCCCCCGGTTAATGCCATTATCACCCACTGCCAAACAAACGCCCAGCCCGCCAGCGTGCGTTTGCCAAGGGTCATAATGATCATCAAGGTCAGCAACGGCACAGCAGCGCTGGCTATCAACCCCACGATAAACCGTGCATAGGCGAACTCTTGAAGGATCAGTTCTCGCCAATGGTGAATGGCCAAACCCACCCACAACAACGGTAGCATCGACACGCCAAGCGGGTTTGCAGACAAAGCGTCGGTGAACAACCCGCCCAGACCAGCAAGCAGGCTTATTGTTGTCACTCCCGTCCGAAACGCGGCAAACACCATCAACGGCGGAAGCAGGTTCAATGGCACACCCAACAGGTTCCTTGGAAAGTCCCACGCCGCCTGCAAGAAAACTCCAACAAACGCTGTCAACAGCAGCAGAAATGTCAGAGCGTTGTTTATCAGGATTTCCTTCATGGGAACAGCACCGCCACTTCTCTGGTCTTGCTGATGTCTGCTGCAAGGCGGACTCTGGCCTCTGTGTAAAGGCCGTAGCCGACGCTGCGCGAATCCACGATTGCACCGACGGGCAAGCCCGCCGGGAACACACCGCCTAATCCGCTCGTGTAAACCGTTTGCCCGGGTTTGACAGAGCTGTTCCGGGGCAAATGTGACAGGTCAACCAGCCGATGATCAAAAACCCCCTCAGACATCCCCAGCAAAACACCCATTTCCCCAGTTTCACGCACCAAAACCGCCACGCGGCAGTTCGGATCCCCTATGAGAATCACCTCACTGGTTGTCAGTGTAACGTCCCCGGTTTTCCCTATCAGCCCCTCGCGAACAAGCACTGGCAAGCCCGATCTCACACCGTCGCGTGTGCCCAAATCAATCCTCAGCGTCCGCCACCATGCAGCCGTGTCGCGGGCTATCACGCGGGCCAGCTTGATGTTCCATGGGCTTTGCTTCTGCCACCCCAGCAACTGCCGAAGACGCTCGTTTTCGCGCAGCGCTTCCTCGCCCTGCATTGCACGGACAGCCAGTTGTTGGTTTTCAGCGCGGGTGTTTGCAAGCTCGCGGAGCAGGACGCGCCGTGACACTGTTGCCGAAACGCCGGAGTCCACAACAGTCTGTCCGGCCGCTGCAAGCCCAAATAACGGGAGAAACAACCCACCTATACCGGCCTTGATCCGGATCGCAACCTGCTCCGGCAGGTTGAACAGGACCATCGCCAGCAGAAGCATTACTGCGACTGACACCAAATGCTGCTGCTTCAGCATCGATCACCCGTCATTTTACCGGGTGAACGCTCGCCGCTGAAATCGTGTCAACCTCATCCAGAAGAAGACGCCACGCGCTTGAGGAATTGAAGCTCTTGCAACACCCTGCCGGTGCCCTCGGCAACCGCGCTCAGAGGGTCATCTGCCACATGGACGGGCAGGTAAGTCTCTTCTGCAATAAGCCGGTCGATGCCGCGCAACAGAGCGCCCCCGCCAGCCAGCACAATGCCGCGATCCACAAGGTCCGCAGCTAGTTCCGGAGGACAGCGTTCGAGAGTGATGCGGATTGCTTCCAAGATGCTCGAAAGCGGTTCTTTGAGTGCTTCTCGGATTTCCTCTGACCTGATCGTGATTGTCTTTGGGAGCCCGGTGCTAAGGTCGCGCCCCTTGACATCCATCGTCAGCTCGGCTTCGAGAGGATATGCTGATCCAATTCGTATTTTGATTTCTTCGGCGGTACGTTCACCAATCATTAGATTATGGGCCCGCTTCATGTGCGCAGTAATGGTTTCATCGAACTCGTCTCCGCCCACACGCAGGCTGCGGCTGAATACAATCCCCGCCAGCGAGATGATCGCCATCTCACATGTCCCGCCGCCAATATCAACAATCATGTTGCCCGCCGGTTCGTGGACAGGAAGACCCACGCCAATCGCAGAGGCCATGGGCTGTTCAATCAAATAAACCTCGCGGGCTCCCGCATTCGTGACGGAGTCCTTTACAGCGCGTCTTTCGACTTCAGTGATCCCAGACGGCACAGCAACAACAACTCGCGGTGCAATGAGTTTGCGGTGGTGCACGCGCATTATGAAATGCCGCAGCATCGCCCCCGTAATGTCGAAGTCGGCTATCACACCGTCTTTCATCGGCCTTATGGCTATGATGTTTCCGGGCGTCCGCCCCAACATCCTCTTGGCTTCTTCTCCCACAGCCAGAACATTGTTCGTTCCGGCCTGGATCGCCACAACAGAAGGCTCGCGCAGCACAATACCTCGATCACGCACGTAAACGAGCGAGTTGGCCGTGCCGAGATCGATTCCAATGTCGTTGGAAAACAGGCCCTTAAGTTGTTCGAACATGAAACGTGCTTAGCACACATGCAAGTTAGGTAAGGACCGCACCAAGGTCAAGTGCATATGTGGTTGCAAAAAGCCGTCCCTGCCTTCTTAATGTTCCCCGTGTTGCACAGACCATACACCTTGCAAGCGCATCTGACCGCCCCGGCGATGATGACCCAAAAAACCAGAGCGGAGGTGGAAGGCGACCTGGTTGGCGCTCCTGGTCTTCAAAACCAGTGTGGGGCTCGACAAAGTCCCAGGTGGGTTCGATTCCCATGCACCTCCGCCACAAAGTTCTTCCCCCGCTGATCCAGCCTCAAATTCGCCATGACCCGCAAAATCCCACAGCCGCCAATCGACCCACGCACCCGCCCAACCGAGCAACACGATTTTTGGGCTGGCGGCGTCATCACCATCGTGGGTCTGTTGGTCTTGATTACAGGATTGCGTCACCTAACGGGCGTCGAGACACTCGACGGCAATTCGGCGTGGGAGACTCAGCTTGTCAAGGCTTTCTCCACCGGGGGACTCAGATACGCCGATGCAACAGCCGCTGCTCCCCCGGTCCTGCCGGATAACCCGGCCGACGCCGTGGCGACGCTCGACCGCGCTCGTAAAGCCGACACCGAAAAGCGTCATGCCATCGGGCGTGTTCGTGTGGATGTCGGCGCGAGCACGCCGTGCCCGACCTGAATCAAATGATCCTCCGGCCACATGGTGTGGCCGTACGAAGACGCGATCTGGACTGCTGAATGTAACGTTGAACGTGCACCGCCCAAATCCTCGAGAAAAGCAGCATGAAATGAACGGTGAACTCGACGAGAAATCGAACGTGACAGGTTTGTCCGGGCTCGGTGCAAAACCGCTCTCGAGAATCAGGCCGTGGTTCCAAGCGGCGTTTCTGACGGTTTGGCTCGCGCCGCTCGGCCGGTGGCTGCATGGAATCCCCGGCTGTGTGTTTCACTGCTATTCATGTCCGCTATCTTCGTTTGCCTGTCCGGTTGGAGTTGCCGCCAACTACGCTGCCTTGTGGCCAGCCGTGCATGAGGTGCCGTACATTCTCATTGGCGTTATACTAATAACGGGGGCTGTGGGCGGTTCGCTTGTGTGCGGATGGGCTTGCCCGTTCGGGTTCTTCCAGGATTTGCTGAGCAAAATCAACCGCCGAAAAATGCAAATCCCGTCATGGACCGGCCATTTGCGCTATGTGGTGTTGATCGGCCTTGTGCTGGTGTTGCCGCTGTTTCTCGGTGCCCGCGGAGTTCCTTTCGAAGAACAGCCTGTCTCCGTCTGTCGTTTGTGCCCGGCGGGAGCACTCGAAGCTGGCCTTCCGCATTCTTTGCAGAGCGTTGTCCAGGGAGGACCATGGCTGATGAGTTGGCAAAAGATTGCTTTGCTAGCCGTGTTTCTCGGCGCAGCAGTGTTGATTCATCGCCCGTGGTGCAGGCTCTTGTGTCCGTTGGGCGGTCTTCTTGCTCTTTTCAATCGATTCAGTCTATTTCACTTGCGGTTCAGAGCTGAGAAATGCGTCGAGTGCAATCTCTGTCGGAGCCGATGCAGCATGGGAGTAAAAGTTGATCGGCAGCTCAACGCGCCAAACTGCATCCGTTGCCTCGAGTGTGTCAAATGTGGAGCAATAGAACCTGCGTTTGCCATGCCAGCCGAAAAACAAGACAGCAACACTTCCGCCAAACCACTCTGAAACACACCAGCATTAGCCAGCATATTTCCCAGCCCGGCATAGCCGGATTCAAAGTGGCCTGGCGAGCAACGTCCCCGGCTCCTGCGCCCCCTGATGAGGGCTGTCGGCCACGCCGGAGTGGGAAATGTTGCCTGCGACTCCGTCGCCGGGAAAACCACTTTGACCAAGCCTCCGCTGGACGCGGCGCTGCCAGCTTAACTCCCAACTACATTAAACTCTTCCGTCTCAACCTGGGACTCTAATAGCCGCGGCGTTGGCTTCGCCCGACGCACCGAACAACCCATCGCCGCTAGAGTTCCGCGTTTACGCGGAACATAGGAAGTTCACTGGACAGTGCTCATGGGGAGGTTCATAAAACTGTTCCGCCTAAAGGCGGGACTCTGACGGCCGCGGGCGTGGCATCGTGCAACGTGGGGAACAACCCATCGCTGTTGGAGCTCCGCGTTTACGCGGAAAACTGAAAGCTTTCTTGTGCTGATTGTGACACCCCAGCGCTTTGTGCCTTGCACCAAGGGGCGAGCCGGGTCGCTCCGAGCCAACTACGTGTCTGTCCCCATATCGGCATCCTCACGCGCTGCCGCGGATGCAGTGCGCGTTGGCAGGCGCGAAGCGTTTGGAGTGCGGCAGCTTGCTGCCGCTTTGTTTCTATGCCCAAACAACGAGCCTGTCACTTTATCCGACTCACCCCCAAAGATCGCGCCGTTGTGACAGCCTTACTGGCTGCCAGAGAAGGAAATGTGGAGAAATTGACCAAGCTTGCAGGCTGAAAACCTTCGCGAACATGACGGAGTTTTCAATATGGTGATATAGCCTGCCCAGCCAGCCGAGTCGATGCATTCAAGATATTGAGCAATATGCCGGCCCCGTAAATCTCGCCGGTCTGACCAAGTGGGTTTATGCGCACGGGCGGCCGGTGAGATTTCCGTTGCTGCCGCCATCGAGCAGAGGCGCTATTTCTTCTTCTCAGCAGCGGCGGCTGCGGCTGCGGCCTGCTCGTTCATCCGATTTACGTCTTCAACCAGCTTGTTGTAATCCTTGACCAGTTTATTGTACTCCTCGACGACCTTGGCCAGCTCGGCGATTTTTTCGTCGCGTTGGCGCGCAAGGTTCTGAAGCATCTCGTTCTGGCGTTTGATGTCCTCGTTTTGTTTGACGATGCTCTCGTTGGCGGTGTCGAGGGCTTTCTTGTACTGTTCCAATTGAGCCGTAACAGCGTCTTTTTGCCGGATCAACCGTTCTACTTCATTTGTGAGGCTGGCGATCGTGGCTTCATTGGTCATCTTCGTTTGAATCAGATCTTTTCTGACCTGTTCAAGCCTTGCAATCTCGTCTGACGCTCTGCGGAGGTTCAATTCAAGGCCCTGGATGCTTTCCTTTTTCTTGTACAGGTCGTCGCTCATTGCAGCCATGTCCTTGTGCAATGCGACTTCCCGGTTCCATTGGTAGAGGCAGAGCCCGCACAGCAAGAACGCAAAAACCATCACCAAATTGGGCAACACTTTGCTCATATGTTATTGTACATCACGCCGCGACTAGCCAGAAGTTTCGGTCTGGTTCGCACACGCAAGACGTCAATAATGTCAGCTCTTAGCCGCGCTGTCAAAGCCGCAGAAATCGATTTGGATTGGCGGGGCGCGGCCTCAGACCGATCGAGAGGACAGTGGCTTAACGCCCGATTCACGGCCGCCGATCTCGGCGCGCTGCCCGCCTCTCTAACCCGCATATCTCGTGAATTCTTTTGAAAACATCCGCTTTTCAGACAACTTTTTGTATGAAACACGCGGGCTGATTGGTACCATGGCTCAGGCAATGGGCGCACAACTTTGCATTAAAGCAAGACCGCTCCCTGCGGCTGCCGCGGTGCCGGCGACCCTCGCAATCACCCGTTGTTTGCTGCAAACCACCCCACAACGATGAATGGCCTGCCCGGAACACCCCGCTCGCGCCTCACGACTGTGTTGATCGTGGTTGGCCTTGTCATCGCAGCCGATGGATTGCGGTTGGCTTGGTCGCCCCCGGTTTACCATGCAGACGCCTTGATCGGCGTGCGAACAAGACTGTCCGCAGGCGACGCGGCCGACGCACAAGACTCGACACCTGTCCAAGTATTCTCACCGGCTTCTGAAGCGGCACGCATTTGCTCCACCGCTGTGCTGAACCCGGTTGCAGAAAAGCTTGCTTTGGCAAAGCGTTGGGGCCGCACATGGGATTCGCCCCTCGGCCGCGAAGAAGCGCTCGCCGCGCTCAGAAAGAAAGTTCATGCAACAGTCGCCGACAATTCCGGTTTGATCCGCCTCGTCGTGTCCAGCACCGACCCCGCCGAAGCCGCCGAAATCGCCAACAGCATCGCACAACAATATGTCCAGTTTGTCATTGATTCCATCCGTCGGTCTCGAGGCGACGTCGTCAAGTTGCTCCGGCAAAATCTTGCGTGGCAAACAACCGCCGCTTCGAATCTCAGAAAACGCATAGAAGATTTGCGGGCCGAGTCTCAAATGCGCGCCAGCACGAATGCAGTCGTTGACACCCAATCACCTGCTGCTACGCGAGCTTATGCGCTGGCTGCAGAACTCGCCAGGGCGGAGGCAAACCTTGCGTTTGCCCGCACACGCTGGGAAGAGTTGCGCAACCTGGACAGCACAACGTTGCGCGAGATGTTGCCAGTTGTGTTCCCAAACGAACTGCTGTTGCCAGAACTAATTGCCGAGCTGGCAATGATCGAGAGCGAAACCGAGAATATTCAGGGTGAAACCGTGCCCGAGAATGCGCAGCTCGAAGTGCTACTGCAAACGCGAAACGAGATTCAGGAGCAAATTGAACAACGGGTTGTCACACTGATGGCCGCCGTGGAACATGAGTTGCAAAACCTTGAGACGCAAATCGCCAAACTCAAAGCCGAACTTGACCTTGCGCGGGTGCCCGCGACGGCTGGCTCAGAACAGGCAGGCTTGATTGCACAGCTCGAGCGCGAACTGCAGGCAAGAGAGAAATCCTGCGAAGAGCTTCGCCTTCAAATCATGAGAGAAGAAACTCAAACAGCTGACATTCGCGCTGCCTCCCAGCCTGAAGTCATCCAACAGGCTGAAGTGCCAATGCGCCCCGCCGAATCCAAGCGGTTGCAAGGCATTGCTTTGTCTGTTGCAGGGCTTGTTCTGACGGCAGTAGCGGTTTTAAGGCGGCGCACAGCCGCAGCCAGCACTTGACTCTTCGCACAAGCACGATGACAGAGCTGCGCCGAAGACCTCAGCGTTATTACATTCTGAGTGTGTCTGGCCGCTCCGCGGGTCAGTTTTCCGGGTTGCCGAAGCGACCAAGCGCCCATAGTTGGCGACAGACACGTTTTTTCGGCGTCATGCCGATCTGGTTCCAGACACGTTGTTTGGGTTTCACCCCCCGTTGTGGCATGGCGCGCCGATTGTCCCTGGTTCCAATCCGCTGCTGGGTAAGCCTGGGCAGAACCCCTCCCCACGCGGATCCGGGTAGAGCCGGTGGTCTCCCACCGGCTCCCCCACAGACCCGTGCGAGCGGTTTTCCCGCACACGGTTCTTCCGGTTACGGCTTCGCACCGTAGATGCTCTGAACAATGCGCACCGGCTGAAATACAAATGTCTCATCCAAGTACCGCTGCATCCGTTCCCA
>JAAYVR010000075.1 GCA_012517065.1 Verrucomicrobiota bacterium
CGCAAAACTCGCTTCCGGCTGGTGGTTAGCCTTTGCCGGGTGGGATTGGTTACCCACAGAGTTCCGTTTGAGAGTTTTGTGCCTTTTAAGCACGCCCCTCTCACTGGGCTTTTCATGACGCGATATGGGGACAGACACGTTGTTCGCGGCGTCATGCCGATGTGGTTCCAGGCACGTTGTTTGGGTGTGTGCCCGGCAGATTGAGTTATGCGGGATTTCCTGCAACGTATGGCGCGGGGTCGGTCGCTTTGCATACGGCGTGACATTTGATGGGGAGTCGGGTCAATATCCCCTGTGGAATCCGTTGTGCGAACTGGCGAGACAAATCGGCCGGTGCAACTCGGCACGTTCGAATCGGCTGCGTGGGACAAGACCGGGTTTGGCGCGGTTTATTCTGAGCATGTGGCGGCGATATACTATCTTGCGCTGCGCATGCTCGGTAATCCCGATCAAGCGGAAGACGCCACGCACGATATTTTTCTGAGGGCATTTCGGAATTACGGGGAGTTCAGGGGTGAATCGGCTGTTCGCACATGGCTTTATCGGATCGCAATCAACCATTGCCGCAATCTGGTGAAATCATGGCATTCGCGGACGATGGTGACGGAATCAGATCCTGGGTTCTGGGAGCGAGCGGCAACCGTCCCAGACACCCCGTTTCGGATTCTGGAGATGAAAGAGCTGGGCCAGCAAATCCAGCGCGCGCTGGACATGTTGCCGGAGGAATACAGATTGCTCCTTCTGCTGGTAGCGGACGAGAAACTGAGTTACGAGGAAGTCGCAGATTTGACAGGCCAAACAATCGATGCGGTTCGCGGCAAGCTGCATCGAGCTCGCAAAGCGTTTGCGGCCGCATTCGCGAGCACACATTGAAGAGCCCATGGAAGAACACTCACAATCGCACAAAGCAACGCACGGGACACGGCAGGAACAACACCTGCGTCAGGAAGAAACCACTGCGCAGAAGACAAGCGCGGTCGAGTTTCAAACAGCGGAGGAATTGATTCGCCACGATGCGAAAAGAACCTCGCCTCCGGAAGGTTTGGAAAAGCGCGTGAAGGAATCGGTCGAACGCGAGGCTGGTTCAAAGCGCCGTTGGTGGCATCGTTTCCTTGGCCGTTGACGCTTGGCAGACGTGCTTGGCAGAATGCGGTCCATGCGGCTGTCACAGTGCTTGAGCCGGTCCGTCCGATGAGCATCCATGCAGAAATCGAGCATTTGATCCGCGCCCGGTATCCGATCTTGTATCTGGTCACCAGCGAAGAAGACCGTGTTCTGGCCCTGGTGTCGGACATTGCGAGGCGGTGGGACAAAGCGGTGTTCGAGTGGACATGCACTTCCGGGATTGTGCCGATTGGGACATCGGTTCAGTCGCAGAAACCCCGTCATGCGGCCACCAAGGACCCGTTGTCTGCGCTCGATCATGTTGTTGATCAGGTTGACCCGGCACTTTTCGTCTTCAAGGATTTCCACCCCTTCCTGACAAGGGCGAACCATGCTGTGATCCGGAGGCTCAAAGACATCGCGCCCCATCTTAAGAGCAGCCGGAAAACGATTATCATAGTCTCGCCGGTGTTGGAGATGCCTGCAGAAGTCGAAAAAGAAGTCACGGTCTTGCAATTCCCCCTCCCGACATTGGAAGAGATGATGGAGCTGTTGGACCGCGTCGTTGAAGAGGTCAGTCTCCTGCCCAATGTGGCAATCGATCTTGATTCGCATGGCCGCGAACGAATTGCGCAGGCGGCCCTCGGGCTGACGCTTGGCGAAGCCGAGAATGTTCTGGCCAAAATCATAGTCAAGCACGAGCGCCTCGCCGCAGACCTTGTTGAAGAGGTGTTTTCCGAGAAACAGCAGATAATCAGGAAAAGTGGTTTGCTCGAGTATTATGCCACAGCCGAGACGTTCGATGCTGTGGGCGGGCTTGACGTATTGAAGGATTGGGTGCGGAAACGTGCGAGAGCGTTTACTCCCGAAGCGCGCGCATTTGGTCTGCCGGCTCCGAAGGGGGTGCTTCTGTTGGGGGTGCAAGGATGCGGCAAGAGCTTGTGTGCCAAAGCGGTCTCGACACTATGGCAGGTGCCGCTTCTGAGGTTCGACATTGGCCGTGTTTTCGGTAGTTTGGTTGGGTCTTCCGAGGAGAACATCAGGCGCGCAATTGCAGTGGCGGAGTCTGTCGCGCCGGCGGTGCTTTGGGTGGACGAAATCGACAAAGCCTTTGCAGGATCAGCGGGGTCTGGCGTGGTTGATGGCGGCACCACAGCTCGTGTGTTCGGCACGTTCCTGACATGGTTATCGGAGAAAACAGCGCCGGTGTTCGTCGTCGCAACAGCCAATGACATCTCTCAACTGCCGCCCGAACTTCTCAGAAAAGGGCGTTTGGACGAAATATTTTTCGTGGACCTGCCAAACGAGAAAGAACGAATCGAAATCTTCCGGATTCACATTCGCAAACGGCATCGTGACGACGCACGATTCGATCTTGGAAGGCTGGCGGCTGCGAGTCAGGCGTTCAGTGGGGCTGAGATCGAGGAAGCCGTGATTAGCGCGTTGTACGATGCATTTGACGAGGGGCGCGAGCTGACTACCGAGGATGTGTTGGCCGTGCTCGAACAATCGGTCCCACTGGCACGCACAATGGCGGAACATATCCAGCGTCTGCGGCAATGGGCTGAAGGCCGCGCCCGAAATGCGAGCATGGAACGTGAATAACCACAGTGCGGTACAGGCGCAACCGAATGATCACGGCAAGATAAAGGCGATCGTTGCAGGATTGGCGCTCTGCCGCGCCGGGCTGTCCGCTGCGACTTCGTAGCCCGCGGCGAAATGGGCGAGTGCTCAAAACCCGTATCGCTTCAAGGCAAGAGTTTCGCTCGACGAGAGAATTCGCGGCGCATGCGAAGGTCTTGCTGGATAGTATTATGAGAAGATCCATGGCGTCGGAGAACAGGCGTCGTTGTTTGATGGGCCGTTTGGCTCTGGCGGTTCTGCTGTTCAGCAGCGCTGGCCGGATTCTGCAGGCTGGCGTCACGGTGGTGGTTTCGGAATCAGATTTTTTGCTGCTGCTCGGCTCGGGGTACTACATCGAGCGTTTCGACAAGTTCCCGGCTGCGTATGTCAACCTCCCAAGCCCGCAAAGTTTTGTGAGTGGAACGGGGGAGTATTCCTACAGTATTACTTCCACATCAGGCGAAGACCTTTACATAATCAGCCCTGAGGGCGTGGGCAGGGCCGTCTCGGTTCTCGATTCCAAGGACCATCTGCTGGTCAACTTCGCCAGGCCAAACGTGACGGCCGTGGGCGGGCGATTTTTCATGACCGATTACGCAGGAAACCTTGCAACAGGCTCGGTGACGGTCCGGCTGAGCGACGGTACGTCAGTGTCAATAGACAGCGGCGCCAGCGGCGTGGAAGGCCTGTTTCGGGGTTTCAGCAGCGACACTCCTATAGCATGGTTGCTGGTCCAGGGCACCGAAACGCCGGGGGCAACACAGTGGCCGGCGTTTGGCCAGTTTTACGTCGGCACTGCTGTGCCCGAACCGAGTTCGTTTGCGCTGGGAATGTGGGGACTGGCATCCATCGTTCTGTGGCACAAGCTGCAAAGAAAATGAAAACGACCATGGCATCTGAAAGAGCAAGTGGACGATTCTCAAGCCGAGGCGGACGGGCTGGTCTTGGATTGCGAATTGTGGGAATTGGCCTGTTGTGCCTGCTTGTCCGTGGAGGCGAGCATCCGGCTCAGAATAATCGAGTTGGCAGGACGATTTACGTCTCGAAGCTTGGCGATGACTCCGACGGCTCGTCTTGGGTTCATGCGTTCAGAACGATCCAACGCGCTCTTTATGCTGTGCCTGACGAACGCGGCGGCCACCATATTATTGTTCGGCCGGACACTTACATGGAAGCGAACCTTTACCCTGCACACAAGGGAGCCGCAGGTGCCTTCAACGTGCTTGAAGGCGACTACGATGGCAGGCTTGGATCAGGCACCAGTGGTTTGGCGGTGATTGATTCGGGTGATCCGGCGCGTGGTTTCAAGAGCTACGACTGGTGGGGGCCAATACGGGCGTACAAGAAAGGATGGTCAACGGCACACAAAGAAGAAACGTTCTCCGCTGTTGGCTGGGACCGATGGATTATCCGGCAGATGTACGTCACCGGCGGGGACGGAGGGCTGTTCTTTGATCTGGTTGACAAGCCGGAACCGTTCACGGTCGTCGTTGAAGACTGCGTGAGCATCGGACGGGCCTTTGGCGGTGGAGTGGCAAACTTCCTCTCACGCCCTGATGAACCCTGCGTGTTTCGACGCTGCAAGCTGTGGTGCCTGGACTGGTGGGGAGACGCTGCAGGCGCTTACGTTCGGGCCGAGCATACTGCTATGCCATCACACTCTGATGTGGTCTTTGATGATTGCACTTTGGCCGGGCCGGACAACGCCCTGCAGGCAGGCAACCCGGGATACGCGGGATTTACGCGGGTCAAACTGAAGAATTGCCGACTGGTTTCATTCAATTTCTCGCAACCCAGCGGGAAACCAGGGACTGGCGTAATTCACAGCACGATTGACGGGAAACTGCTGCGAGTCGATCTCGAAGATTGCACCCTGATGGGTTACAAAGTGTTTGGCGCTGGAACCAACGACGTCGTTTACACCACCAAAGGCGACGTCAAAGCTTATGTCCAATTCCAACAGGATGTGCCCAAAGGCATGCACAGGCTCGGGCATTGGCCTGTTGAGGCCTTCCAGACCATCATGCCGTCGTCCGTTCCGCTCCGGGCCAGCCTGCTGAGGCCAGATCAAGGTGACCTCGGAGACACATGCGAGGCAGCACCAATCGTTTGGGAGGGTCGTTTGATGCTGATGAAATGCGTTCGCCCGGCAAGTGGAGGAACAAAAAGTGACTATTACATGACACTTGAAGATGCTGTCTCAGGACGCGTCCTCGCCAAGTTCGGCGAAGGATACGGTCTCGCTTCGGCTCTTGTGCACGACGGCACTTTGCATGTGTTCGCGTCCAGATACGAGTCGGGCACATGGAATGACATCACGCTTTTCAGGTCAACGAATCTCCGTGATTGGCAGCGAAAACAGGTCGTTACCCAGGAGAATGAGCATCTGTTTAACAGTTCGGTCTGCTCAGATGGCAGTGGCCAGTTTGTGATGGCGTATGAGACAGACGACTCGAGGTTCACGCCTTTCACGGTGAAATTTGCGGTCTCAAGCAACCTTGTGGATTGGGTAAAACTCCCGGACGCAATTTTTGGGCCGGACCGCTATGCGGCATGTCCTTGCATCCGGTTTAACGGTGGCTGGTATTACCTGCTCTATTTGGAGCACCGCACTCCGAGGTGGTACTTCGAAACGTACATCGCCAGATCAAAAGACCTCAAGTCATGGGAATTGTCTGCAGCTAATCCGATCCTTGCCCCTGGCATTGCTGACGGAATTAACGCTTCCGACCCGGACCTTGTCGAATTTGAGGGGCGCACCTTCGTGTATTACAGCGTTGGAGACCAGCAGACATGGTCGAAACTCAGGCGCGCTGTCTATCCCGGCCCGGTGTCAGAGTTCTTCCGAGCGTGTTTTCCGTGATGACTCTTGGCCCAGAAATCTCACCAAACCGAAGCTTTGGGTGTCTTTGGCTTTTGAGGTGGCGAGATTTCCGGGCCAAGCAATCAGAGCAGCGAGAGTCCGCTGGCTGTCGAGGCAGCTCCCGCCTCGTCAATCGATGTCGCAGCGGGGCTAACCCCTTTGCAAGTGCAACTGTTCAACCTTTGACGGCTTTTTCTTCCTTCTTCCAGGTCCGTTTCGGCGGCTTGACGATCAAGCCTTTCTTGATTGCGCTGGTGGCAACCCGGACGTAGCGCACCTGCCCATCGACCACAGCTTTGACGCGCTGGAGGTTGGGCAAAAACTTGCGTTTGGTGATGGCGGTAACGTGCGTGCCGATGCCGCCCTGCCTTTTAGGTTTGCCACTTCGCCAAACCACGTTGCCCTTTATTGAGCCTTTGCCTGTCAGTTCACATCGCCTGGACATAGTAAAATCGAGTTTCGTCTTGAAAGAACGCTCATTATAGGCACAGATACCTCCAACATGCAAGGGCAATTCTCCCGGCGAATGCTGCAATGCTGCAAAAAATCAGCAGATACGGCTTGCACTTGGAAGCTGGCTTGCTATGCTGTTCGTTCTTTTAGCGAGACAAATCGAAAGACTATGCGAAGACCCAGAGCTGCGAAAACTCGGAAGTCAGTGGCCAAACGATTCAAGATTACGGCCACCGGCAAGGTACTGCGTTCGCATGCGGGCCGGCGTCACCTGCTTGCAGGGAAAAACCCGAAACGCCGCCGGCGTCTGCGCGAGCAGGTGCTTGTGGACCCAACGGATGTGCATCGGGTTAAGGAAAGCCTTCCGTTTGGGCGTTGAGTTTTTGAGTGCATTGAAGGTAAACAACAACTTGTTGTGCAATTTGAGTTTTATCTAGGGAGATTCGAGCCATGCGTGTGACCAATGCTCCTGCGTCCCGGAAACGCCGCAAGCGAACGATCAAAGCCGCCAAGGGCTTCCGAATGCGGCGATCGAAACTTTATCGGTATGCGTCTGACGCCCTCGACCATGGCAGGCAATACGCTTACCGGGACCGGCGAACCCGCAAACGTGATTTCCGTGCGCTGTGGCAGATTAGGATCAATGCTGCCGTGCGCGCAGCCGGTTTGACCTACAGCCGATTCATCGAAGGACTTAAAGCTGCCAAGGTGGAACTGGACCGCAAGATTCTTGCTGATCTCGCGGCCACGGACGGGAAAGCTTTTGGCGAGATAATCAAAGTCGCCCAGAACGCTCTCCAGACCAAAACGGCCAAGGCTTGATCACGACGAGCCTGGGCTCTCGGTGGGCGGTATGTGCTTTTCGAGTCGGAATCGGCCAGGTCGCGCGTGCGGCCAACCGCCAGATCAAGAACAAATGCGGCTGGGTTCGTGTTTTGCGGAACGGACCTTGAGACACGGCGGGAGGAAACTGAGTTATGCCTGGATTGGTTGAAGAAATTGAACCGCTGAGAGCAGAAGCAATTGCGGCATTTCAGGC
Source organism: Verrucomicrobiota bacterium (assembly GCA_012517065.1). Taxonomy (GTDB): domain Bacteria; phylum Verrucomicrobiota; class Verrucomicrobiia; order Limisphaerales; family J093; genus JAAYVR01. The sequence continues at coordinate 7,083 of JAAYVR010000075.1, forward strand.
TGCGTCGGACATTGCAGCCCTCGATCGCGCTCGCGCGACATACCTCGGATCAAACGGCCGTCTCACTTTGCTGATGAAACAACTCGGCAGCCTGCCGAAGGAGGACAGGCCTGCTGCAGGCAAATTGATCAACACGGTCAAAGCCGACCTGGAAGAGGCCCTTGCGAGGCGCAAGGAAGAACTGAGCGCCGAGGCTTTTCTTCCGAAGTTGCCGACTGATTTCACATTGCCGGGCCGACGCCGGGCTTTGGGCCGCCTGCATCCGCTCACACAGGTTACCGAGGACATTGTCCGCAGCTTCCGAAAACTTGGATTTGCCGTGGCCGACGGCCCGGAAGTTGAAGATGATTATCATTGTTTTGAGGCGTTGAACATCCCGCCGGATCACCCTGCGCGTGACACCCAAGACACGTTTTATGTCGCCGGGACCAATGGGCTTTTGCTCAGGACCCACACGTCCCCGGTGCAAATCAGGGTGATGAAACGGCAACAGCCGCCTGTACGGATTATTGTTCCGGGTCGCGTTTACCGGCGTGACAACGCAGATGCCACCCACAACCCGACTTTTCACCAGGTGGAAGGTCTGTACGTGGACCGTGGAGTGACTGTCGGAGACCTGAAAGGGACTGTCGAATTCGTGTTCAAGGAGTTGATGGGGCCTGAAACCCGCATCCGGTTCCGTCCTCATTACTTCAGCTATACCGAACCCAGCTTTGAAATCGATTTCTCGAATCCGCTCACGCGCAAGATGGGCAAAGAATGGCTCGAAATCGCCGGGTGCGGAATGGTCCATCCGCAGGTATTTGAAAACGTCGGTTACGATCCGGAGGTCTGGACCGGTTGGGCATTCGGATTTGGGATCGAACGAATCGCGATGATTCGGTACGGCATTACTGATATCCGGTTGTTTTACGAAAACGATCTGCGGTTTCTGACGCAGTTCTGAGATTACATGAACGCCGACAGAATCCTTCTGGGACAGGCGACTGTACTCAGGTTCCCGCTCTCATTGATGGCTGATTGCCGTTTGAGCTTCCCGGCATGGGATGCTGTGGCCAAAACCAACGGCTTGTGCCGCGACAACATCCGCGCGCAGGCCGACATCAGCCCTCAACGAGGTGCCACGGAAACACAGCTCGCCGTTCGGCAGCCCCTGCCGTATCGGTCTTACGACACCGACGCCTGTCTTGTGCGCCACACCTGCCATCTGCAAGAAGCCGGCCTCAAACCGGATGAGCCATGGTTTTTCGTCAGCGCACGCAACCTCGGCAATAACCTGCGAATTGTGGCGTGGGCCAAAGGCCGTGGACTTTTTGAGTTGAATGGCGAAGAAGCAGTGTCAAGCGGCCGGGTTTACACCTGCTTGTGCCAGACCGAATCGGGGTTGGTGATCGACCGCCTGACTTTTTCTTCGAACGGGCCATTGATTCGCGGGCGGGCGCCAAAGGGATTGCTTTGGGCATGCAGTGGCCAGGAGTTGGTTTGGGACGGAAAACCGAACCCCGTCGAGAAAATCATCCCTTACACTTATGATTTGCGGCACGTTTGGCAGATTCCCGTCTCAGAAACACCAGCGAAGGATGGATTGCGGCAGTCGTCCAAAGAACTGGAGGAGATGACCGATCTGTTCGTTCAGCTCGGCGATCGCCCGCCCGAGGAAATGGCAAAGGAACTGGTTAGAGTGGCGGCTGAACGCGGGTATGAACGTGCATTTGATTGTCTTCACAATGCGGTGGGAATTACAAAAGACGGGCGTGAAGCGGTCTTTGTGCAGTGCGTGGGTACATTCGAAGATGTGGCAGGCAGGCTCATTCAGGCAGGCGCATGGCGCGCCATCGAGCTGGATCAAGGTGGATCGTGTGTGTGGATGGTGAGCGACAGGGAGTGCTCTGATGGACGCGTGTTGGCAGTCAGCCATTATTACCGTCCTCGCGGCCTTGCCGCCCTTGTATTCCGATTGAGAAAAATGGATGACTGCGCTGTCATGGGGCGCGGAGAACTGGTTCGCCAAGGCGTGCTTGAGACAGTCGGAGATGAAACCCTCCCGAGCAAAGACCCGCGCGTCCAGGCGGCGCTCGACATACTAAGGCGGGATGGGCAACTTGATTGGCGGCGAATAGCCGACGCGCAGCCGGCACTAAAACGCCGCTATTTTCTTCAGCATCGGGAACGATGGGCAGAAGTGAAGGCGGGCTTCGAGCGGCAGCACGGGGTGCCGTTGGTTCCGCCATTCGACCTCGACACGGAGGAGTGGCACATTGACCGTCGCATCTCCGAGCGGTACGGGCTGCCCTTTCTGTTCGGGCCGGACATGTACCAAAAGTTTTCGCAGATCGCAACTGCAGGAGTGCGGCATCTGTGCAATCCGCTGCCTGAGGGCGCATGGGATCCGACGCGCCTTTACAGTGACGCGTTTGTGGCGGTGCATGCGTGTGCGCTTGCGAAGTTTTTGAAAACCGACATTTACCCGGCCGTGCGCCGTCGGCTGGATCGGCCTGCCAAAGACGTCGCAAGGTTCGTCGGAACCACCACAGTGCGGCTGGTTGAAGATTTGTTTGGCGGGATGAAGTTTGACGCGGTGGTTCGGCTGCTCAAACGTCAGCCTGTGTTCGTATTGGCCGGGGAAACACGTCCGCACACTGCGCGTTGGATTGAATTGCAGGCGCGAATCCTTGCAAGCGCAGGCATAACAGTGGTCACGACCAAGGATTACCGAACCAGTACTGCGGTCAACATAGTGTCGCTTCTGACCCAGATTCTGGGCGCGAGCGGTGGTGGGATGTGGACTTCGAGCCATAGCTCTGTTGAAACAGGCGGGTTCAAAATCATGGGGCCAAACGGCGGCCAATTGTTGCCTGAAACCTATGAGGCGCTCGTCCGGTATTGTGTGGAGCACGTTGACCTTGCGATGGGACCGGGTCTGACGATCAAAGCCCGGCGTGATGATCAGAACATTTTCCGAACCATTACACACGAGCTGAACGGGCGATTGCTCGCGCACGTGCTGAAACCATCGCCCGCCGAAGTCGAATCCATAAACATGGCCTTGAGCCGCGGCTTTCCGGTCGTCGTCAACAGCGTCAATGGCGCTGGTTACAGGAACTTCGTGGCCTACTTGCGGGCGATCGGCGTAAGCGCGACGAATCTGCAGCGCATCAGATTTGTGCTGACCTCTGAGGACGGGCCTGAGTCCGGGTTTGTCATCTCCAAAGGCAGAGACGGTTTGTTGACCGTCTTGCATGACGGGTCCGATATGACCCGTCTTTCAGCTCTGAAGACCGTGCCTTACCATCGGTTCACCGCGGACATGCCGGTGGGGACAAAAATCTGGGAGTTGGACAATGACGCAGACCGGTTCACCGTGGGGGAAATCGTCTCGGAGGACGAGGTGGCCAAATGCAAAGAGTTCGCTCTTGAAGTCGTCGATCTCGGTAATCGCCGCGCCATGGCAAGATACTCGCCAAACAAGAGCTTCCTGACACTCGACCGCATCGATTTCGAACAGGAAATAAAGGCCGCGCTGGACAAAGGCGACACCACCGTGATCCACCTGCACACGGTCGTTTCAGGCGAAACATGGAAGGAATTCGATCAGGATTTGCGCCGGCGGTATGGTGACAAGTACGACTTCGCTTACTGCCGCGTGGGCTTCAAGAACCTCAAGGAAACGCTGGATCGCATCGAAAGCTGGTTCTTTAATTCACGGCAGCGCACCCTGACGTTCGTTGACCAAGCCGGAGTAACACACACAATCCGCCGGCGCCGCCGATTGCTTATCCTGAGTCTCGAGGAAGAAAGCGGGGGACGCGGAAGTGGATACCGCACGCCGCTTCGCACCTTGACCATGGAGAAAACGCTGGCATCACCCGAGAAAAGCGCCATCGATTCAGCGAGCGCCACTTTTGCGTATTTTGCCCGCCAGTTTTTGAACTGCGACTGCGACCCGCGCGCCGCAGCCTTCAGTCAACTTCATTTGTTGGAAGAAACCCACGCCGAGCATCGGCTGAGAAGCCGCGTGGACGAGCGCGTTGATGTGCGGTTAACAACCAATGAAGAAATTGGACGGCTAAAGTCCGGCGCCGAATACGCGAGGAGAATGGCCGAGTTGGAGGCAATTCGAGACAACCAATGCAATTTCTGGTTGTCACTCGCGCGCTGCGTTCAGCTCGAGGGCCAAACCGGTCTTCGCAAGGCCAGACAGGTTCTGAACGAGGTTGTGCCCGAGTGGACGGAGTTGTGGCAGAGGATGACCAGCGCGCTTTACATGGAAGAGCCCTTGCCTGGCGGACAGTCGAGACCTGAGGGCGCGTACTTCGGTTTCGAACCCGGCGACCGGATAACCGCCTTGAAATTCCGAGCATCCGCCACGGATATCACATTTGGCTTGAAGTACTATTTCGATTCCGATGGGAAGACGCCTGCGCCCGAGCTCCGCAAGCAAACATGGGAATTGTTGGGCGAGCGGTTGATTCGCAGAAACCTTTACCCGGTGCTCGAACGTTATGTGGTGCCGTGGGTTTACCGAAAATCCGAAGCTGAAGTTGCGTTAGTTGACCGCCTTGCTCCGTCTCAGGCGTTGTATCGCTGAAGCGTTCAAAAAAAACCGGTTATCGACACTTCGCCTCAGACCGACCGGCCAGCGCACCGTGTCGGAGAGCCACGCCCTCAACGAACGCGTCAATCTCGCCGCGATCAGTCCGTTGCGCGTGCGCCGAGCCGACGAGGCTTTCCCCCTTAGCCCGGGGCAACGTATGGCTGCTCCGCTCCGGGAAACGACACGTTCCAGAATCGCACCGCCCTGACGGGCCGAAACCTTGGACAGGAGTCACGGGGCGGAGTCGCAGGTCAGGCATCGATCCCCCATGCGGCCGTTCATTCGCCCGGCTTGATCAGGCCAGCGTGATTGACTTGGTTCCAAATACCGTGTCTGTCCCTCTATTTGTTCAGCCTGCACCAAAACCTCGCCAACACCACTCAACAGTCCTTGGAAACTTCAGGCCTAACGCGCCAATCCCTGCCCAGCCCGGTTCGACGCGGCCGCCATAATACCGTGTCTGTCCCTCTATTTGTTCGGCGAGCGCCAACCCCTCCTTAACCGCCCGCAACGGTTCTCGGAAACTCCAGATGTGACGCTACAATCCCTGTTCAGCCGGCATGAACATAACCCCCCCACCCCCCACTGGGGATTTCACTGTGATCACCAAGCTGACCGAGCGGGCAATGACGACATGTGAAAACAATCCCCCCTCGCCGATCAGCTTCACCAGGCCTTCGGCATCCCACAACTCCGATCTCTGAAGGCGTTCCTGCCCTCTTTGCTCGACTTACTCCTCCCAGCCCTTACTCGATTGCCTTCACCTTCAGATCACGTAACACATACATTTAGCGTGGCTCCGCCTCAGACCGAACGTCCGTGTCGTGCCACAACACCCAACTCAATACTCGCCGTTGTCTGTCTTTGGTTCGCCTCGCTAATATGTGGCCGCGCTGCGGGCACTTTGTTTCTTGGCACAGGAAATTCATTTAGCACTCGCCACTACCACGGCCGTGTTTCCCTGCCCTAACCCGGGGATCTCGCCGCCTGACCAGGCCAAGACAACCAATGCTTCATTCCAGTGAGATTTCAGGGCTGGACATGCAGCGACAAAACAGCGGTTTTACCCTGAAGTTTGATTCTGGGTAGTCTCATTACAACCTCCTCAATTTGTCTTGTTCTTCTCCTCGCAACAGAGCGACACGCTCGCAGCCGGCCTCCCGGCCGACTGCTTGGGCAGGTCCGGGTCAGAACCTCGGGCGCCCAAATAAAGTGTCTGTCCCTCTATTTCAGGGTAAAATTGCACAACACAATCCGGTAGTCAAACAGGGCTCGTGTTTAAAGTGCAATTGCTCGTCTCAACCGCTTGTTTGCAAGCAGCACGGCGAGGCCGAGCCCGAGCAAAACGTATGTGGAAGGTTCGGGAATCGACGGCACCGTCGCCGGGTCCACTGGCTGCAAGCCGTGCGCTTTGTACTGGTCGGCTGTTTCGAGAACAACAGCGCCCGTCACCCTCGTGACCAACTGATAGAGCATCGCCAGTTCGGCGGCTTCTTTTGTCTTCCGTTGCGAAATCAAACGTCCCACCTCGTCGCATGCCCAAAGTCGCACAATGTGTGATGTGGCATTTGTGGTCGCGCTGGCGGGAAACTCCGCGACCTTGGTTCGTTGTGCGACAAGGATTCTTGAATTCGGCTGCCATGAGCGCAAAAGCCGGTCCAACGTTTCGGGGAGGCTTGTGAACAACGCAACACTCTTGACGCTGCTGATGTCGCTGAGTTGTTCAAGGATTCTGTTCGGGCCGGACTCTGTTTGCAAAGCCAACAGAACCGGTCCAGGTGCACGCCGTTGATAGCGCTGCCGCAACGGCTCGATACTACTCAAAAGAATCGGCTGTGGCCCGTGGATCCAGAGCACGACACTATTGGTTTTTTCTGCTGCGGCATCCCACGCCTGTTCCAGAGCGGGCAAGTTGTCTTGTCCGCCGACCGCCCTGATGTTCGAAATACATTCGGCCAGTTTGGCCCGGAAATCGGCCTCTGTCTTGATGTTTGCCGGACGAACAGCCGTAACAGTGTCGCCTGCAATGAATACTTCGATCTCAATTCCTTCGGGCATTTTACGAACACAATTCGCAACAGATGGATAGACATGTTCCATTCCAGTGGATGCGTCGATGACCAAGACAACGCGCTGCGGCGGAGTTGTCGGGACTTCAACCAGCTTCTGGCAAACGACGGTTGTCGGAGACGAGAATGTGTCTCTCGCCCATACCTCTCTGACACCAGCGTCGCGTGTTATTCTGATGTTGTGGGCGGAGAGAGCCGAATCGGTCAATTCCCCGCGCAGAGCAAAAACCCCCGGTTTTGGTTGTTCTGCAGCCAGCGCCCCGTTCTTTGATGTGATTTCGCCCTGCGATTCCACCCAGACTGAGTGACGGAACACGTCGCGGATTGTGAAGTTGCGTTCGGCGAAGTGCGGCCATGTCAGCAGCGCATTGGTTTCATCGAGAAGCACCATAGGGCTTGTTATGCCGATGCGGACTTTCATGGTTTTGCCGTCCGGAGGCACTGGAAAGCATTGCACCAGTATTCGGTCCGGTCCGCATGTCGTTACAAGAACAGGGTCGCGGCGTTGTCGGATTGCCACCCGTTCATATGCGGTACGGACTTGCGAGCGTGTGCCGAAGGCTGCCTCCCGCTCTTCATCATTGATCCACAATGTGAGCCTTGAAACGACGCTGCCCGCCGGGAGGATGATCTGAGCGCGTGCTTCTGCCTGCCGGGGCGAATCATTTCTGAAAACCATTGTCCACTCGGTGTAGGCGGTGGCAGCTTCCGGTTGAATGACAGCATCAATGCGCGAACTCTCGAGGTAAAGCCCGGTCACGCGAGCGCCGACTCGGTCGCCGCCCTGGTCTCTGTCCCATGACCAATTGGCGAGCTCCCCCCATGCGCCCCGGCCCGTCCGCACAGGCGGCGCAGGAACACTGTTGAAAGGGCGGCCTGTGACCCTGTAGTAGAGTTCGCGCGCTTTCTCAGGGGTGATGCGATTGCCCATCCCAAGAATCAAGGTGAACATATCCATGTTGGCGGCCGTTGGCGTACGACCGTAACATTCGCGCAGAATCAGGTCCTCGTCGCCAATCGTTCGCAGCAATCTGAGCGCGCGCCGTTGCGTTGACTCCTCGTCGGAGAGAGCCATTTGCATTGCTGAGCGAGTGAGCCAGACCGGCGCACTGGCGGCGATCAACAGCACGCACGCGAAGGTTGCTCCGCGCCAAAACCCGGGCAGTCTCTTGTTTGCACAGCCTGTGGCCAGCTTCAATCGTCGGCGCAGCACAAGAGTGGATGCAAGTGCGAGGGCAGGTGCCCAAGGCAACAATCCCCATCCGAAAAACACAATGGCGAACAGTCCGGGCAACAAGAGTGGAATGAACAGGAACGTGTAGTACAGCGAGATGGCAAAAGCAAAGCCGTTGGCCCAGCTCTGGAGAGACAGACGCCACGTCGCCGGGCGCGTGAGACTCCACCACGTCAAACCGTTTATAATCGGCACGCTCGCCACAAGAAGTGCATGCCAAAAGGATGGCATTGGATCAAAGAATGCACCTGCACACATCCCCGTCAGCAACTCAACCAGAAAGGCAACCGCGGGCAATAGCACCCCGAAGAACAGAGGGAAAAGAGGCGGTTTACCCCCCCGGGGCAATCGGTGGCGGCTTGTCCTCTGAAGCCGATGAAGTTGCGGGTTGAGTTGGTGTCTGCGGTGGTTCGGGTTGCGGCGCACCGATTTTCGCCAACAACTGGTTTACGTCCGAGCTCGTGAGAACAGTCAGGTGCGCTGCCGCAGCTTCCTGTTCAATGTGCCGGCGAATGTCTTCGATGACCTCGGAGGCATCCGCTCCCGAAGCTTCAAGGCCCGGCCGGATTCGATTGAAGTAATTCTCGAGCTCCTCCTTTGCTGTGTCAGTCCAAGTGATCATTCAGCGCCTCCTTTGCGACGCAGGATGCCCGTGCCCGCGTTCAATGCGTCAAGGTACTCTCGCATCATTGCAAGGGCTTTGCGTCCCTCGTGGGTTATTGCGTAGTATTTCCGGGCAGGTCCTTCCGGGGATTCTTCGAGCCAGGTCCGCACGAGACCTTGAACGCGAAGGCGGGACAGGAGGGGATAAAGTGTGCCCTCGGTAACTCCGAGCCCCGGCAGAGCCGCGAGCGTTTTGACCAGCTCGTATCCGTACCGCTCTTTTTCTGCGAGTGCATTCAACACGCAGAATTCGAGCAGGCCTTTTCGGACCTGAACCGTCCAGTTATCAAAAAAGTCGCTCACATCCCAACTGTTAACGGTCGATTCAGAACAACTCGCTCTACCTTGCATAGCATAGTACACGGCATTCAAATGTCAAACAGTTTTTCGCTTGTTTCTCACACCGGGCAATTCTGCTTGACAAACCGTTCTCATTTGTAAAATTGACGGCGCCTAAAACAACTCGAGTGCAAACCATGAAATCTGCTAACGTTTTGTTGGGAGTGGCTGCATTCTGTGGCCTCAATATTGCCGCTGTTGCTCAGCTTCAACTTGAGCCTTTGTGGACGCTCTCCCCCGGAGATCGCCCCTATTTGACGACGGACAACACACAGCGTGGGATGGATTACAATCCTGTGACTGGCCATCTGCTGGTGGCAAATCGTGCTGGCGGCTTGAGTGTTGCGATACTTGACGCCACCACAGGTGCCGATCTTGGTTCTCTCGATCTCGGTACTGGTATAATCACCGGCGGCACGTTTACCGGCAACATGCTGGGGGTTGCCAACGACGGCGCGATTTATCTCGGCAACCTGACACTCAATTCGACGACCACGCCGTTCAAGCTTTACAGGTGGGCAAACGAAACTGCCGCGCCAACACTTGCTTTCGAAGGCGACCCGTCGGCGGGCATCGCATTGGGCGGCAACAACAGCAAGCGGTTTGGTGACACCATGGACGTTCGCGGAGCTGGCACTGACACCCAGGTTTTGCTTGCCGCACGTGGCGGCGGCGACGCAGCCGTCCTGGTGACAGGCGACGGCGCAAACTTTGTCGGTTATGGCATTGCCACTGACGCTGGGGCCAGCGCTTCTGACAATTCGAGCAATATTGGTTTGGGCGTGGCTTTTGGTGAAGGCAACACTTTCTGGGGCACGGCTCTCGGGCGCTCACTTCGGCACATTGGAGTTGACGTTGGTGTTTCGCCGTTTTCAGGCACAACCGTCGGCAATTTCACTGATGCTGAGGGTGTTCCTGTCAACGTCACGCTGATTGGTGTTGATACATCACTTGGCTTGCTGGCGGGCGTTGAACTTGCAACTGGACCGGACAAAGTCCATCTGTTTGATATCAGCAGTGGGACGCCTGTGCTTTTGGACACTGAGACGCTCACCGTGGACAACGCAAATCTGAATGGTGTGGGCGCGGTTGCGTTTGGCGATGGCAAACTGTTTGTCCTTGACTGCAACAATGGCATTCACGCCTATCAAGTTGTGCCCGAGCCATCGACATACGTTCTGATTGGGTTGGGTGTCGGTGCTTTGTGGCTTGTGCGGCAGCGAAAACGTTAGTGGTTATCATCTCGATTTGAACGGAGGGCGCGGAAAACCGCGCCCTTTGTGTTTTGGCTTGGCAACACGGAGCCTTCTGGTTAGTAGTTCCGCAACAAATCTGAACCATGCAACCTTCACCATCGGAATCGCCGACTCGTCTGACCTCGATTGATGCTTACCGTGGATTTGTAATGATCTTGATGGCCTCGGGTGGGTTTGGCATTGCCCAAGTTGCGAGGCATTACAATGAAAGTGGGTTTTGGCAGTTTCTTGCGCGTCAAACCGAGCATGTGCCGTGGGCTGGCTGCAGTCTGTGGGATTTGATTCAGCCATCGTTCATGTTCCTCGTGGGCGTTGCGCTGCCTTTCTCGATCGCCAACAGACAGGCTCGCGGGCAATCATTTGCTGTGATGCTGGGCCACGCGATATGGCGTGCCGTCGCGTTGGTTTTTCTGGGTATTTTTCTTCGTTCCGTGGGACGAAAGATGACCTACTTCACATTCGAAGATGTTCTGACGCAAATTGGGTTGGGATACGTGTTCTTGTTTCTGTTGGGGTGGACGAAGGCGCGCACTCAGGCGATTGCAGCCGGTTTGATTCTGTTCGGTTACTGGCTTGCATTTGCTCTGTATCCGTTGCCGCCCAACGGATTTGATTGGTCGCAGGTTGGAGTTCCGGCGGACTGGCCACATCATCCGACCGGTTTTGCGGCGCACTGGGACAAAAACACGAACCTTGCGGCGGCATTTGACCAATGGTTTCTGAACCTGTTTCCTCGCGAACAGCGCTTTGTGTACAATGGGGGTGGGTACCTGACGCTCAATTTTGTGCCATCGCTTGCCACGATGATTTTCGGGCTGCTGGCCGGTGGCCTTCTGCGCAGCGCCCAACCCAAAGAAGTAAAGGTGAAGGTCTTGGTCGGCGCAGGCGTCGTGGGGCTGGTGGTGGGTTGGTTGTTGGGGTGGCTGGGGATATGTCCCGTGGTGAAACGCATTTGGACGCCGTCATGGGCGATCTATGCAGGTGGTTGGACATGCCTGTTGTTGGGTGCGTTCTATTGGTCGATCGACAACCGTGGTTGGCGCAGATGGGCGTTTCCCTTGGTGGTCGTGGGAATGAACTCGATCATGATGTACTGCATGGCGAATCTGACCAGGGGCTTTTTCGCGGACAGTCTCAAGACTCACTTTGGCCAGCAGTTTTTCCAGATCTTGGGCGCGCCGTTTGAAGGGATGGTTAGGTCGGTAGTACTGCTAATTATTTGGTGGCTGATTCTTTTCTGGATGTATAGGCGGCGTATTTTCCTGCGCATTTGAGTGTTGGGTGTGTCTGGACCTTGAAAGAACATCTTTTTGCCATATTTTGACCGAGCGATGCATCACTCGAAGCTAACCTTGGGGCATTCGCCAGACCCGGACGATGCTTTCATGTTTTATCCGCTGGCCAAGGGCCTTATCCCAACCGACGGTTTGACCTTTGAACACCGGTTGGAGGATATACAGACGTTGAACGAACGCGCCGTCAGAGGTGAGCTGGACATATCAGCCATCAGTTTCCACGCGTATGCATATGTCAGTCACCTCTACGCCCTGCTCCCTTGCGGTGCGAGCATGGGAGACGGATATGGTCCGATGCTTGTCGCCAAACAACGGTTGAGTCGAAAGGAGATTCTAGCAAGCCGGATCGCGGTGCCCGGCAAGATGACCAGCGCTTTTCTGGCGCTTGAATTGTGGCTTGAACGGCCGGTCCCCGCGACCAATCTGGTGGTTGTGCCGTTCGACCGAATATTCTCCGCGGTAAAATCGGGCGCGGCAGATGTGGGATTGATAATCCACGAGGGCCAACTGACTTGGGATCGGGAAGGACTTGTGAACTGTCAGGACCTTGGAAAATGGTGGTCGGAGACCAATGGTGGTTTGCCTCTGCCGCTCGGCGGGAACGTGATCCACAAACGAATCCCTGCGGACGTGAGGGTCCTGGCCGCCAGAATAATCAAAGAGAGCATCAGATACGCGTTGGATCACAGAGCCGAGGCGGTCGAATACTCTCTGCAGTTCGCGCGTGACATGGGGCGGGACCTTGCCGACCGATTTGTCGGGATGTATGTGAACCATTGGACACTCGATTACGGGGAACGCGGGCGCGAAGCAATCCGTCGTTTTCTGGGCCAGGCCCATGCGGCGGGCTTGACGCCTGCCGCCCCGGAGCTGGAGTTCGTGCAGTAGCCAGCGACGAACTCGGCGAAGCGCAGTCCGTCACGCGCAAGTTGACAAGGAAGCTTGTTTGTTCGACGTTTGTTGAGGCAGCACAATAACTTATGCGCATGAGTGCCAACCGAATGCAACAGGGTTCGTCGCCGATCATGGCAGTGGCGGTCGTGGCCGTGTTTATGATGATTGTGACCGCATTGAGTCAGCAAACCGACCTTATGGGCTCGGTGACGGGAACCTCCACGAACAAGTCAACCGACTCAACGCTCGAGCGGCCGATCACCCCGGGCACTCTGACGCCTCCGGAGCCCCTTGACTCGCGCAAGCCATTGGGGGGCGCGCTGCCGGCCTTTTTCAGAAGCCCGCAACCACTGCAAATGATCAATCCGCTCGCCCCGCGGGAGTATGGTGACGGGACCCAGCATCTCTCGACAAACCTTCTCACAGGGGAGGCAGAAGGGGTGACTTTGCTGTCCATAAGACTGCCAAGCAAACCTCACAAACTGAAAAAAAGCACCCCACCAAAAAAGACGCGCTGATTCCTTAGCCAGGCTTCTTATTAGCACAACCATGCGTGAGGTTGTCATAGCGGCCATCTGGCTCGCGCCGTTGTTTGTGCTTGTTCCGCCTCGCCGCCTCGAAAATCTCACCGGTCACCCCCTCGGATTCGCCCGTGCCTTTACTCCGGTGAGATTTCCGGGGCCCGCATATTCCTTGGTTGCTTGAAGACACCCGTTTCGCAGACTGCTCAGGGTATGAAATATGCGGGCTAAAGAGCGCTGGCGTCGAGGAGTTCAATCGGGCCGTATTCGAGCTTGCGGATGTTTTCCTCGATCTTTTCCTTGTCTCCGACGATGACCCAAATCAGTTTGTCAGGTTGCAACAAGACCTTGGCTGCGCGAGCCACGGTTTCCTCTGTCTGCGCCATAACTTCGTCGGCGTAATTGGCAAAATAATCGTCGGGGTAATTGAATCTGACCATTTCCGCCAAGGACGCTGCGATGGCTGCCATGGTTTCCCATCGCCCAGCCAGTTCAAGGGCGGCCTGTTTCTTGGTTTCTGCGACTTCGGATTGAGACGGCGGGCGCACACCGGTTATGTCTGTGAGCTCTTTGCGAATCTCCGCCATGGCATCAGTGGTCTTGTCGGTCTGAACCGGCGCAACTGCAAAGAACGGGCGTTGACCGCAGGCGTCGAAGACAACCGTCGAAGCACCGTATGTCCAGTGCTTGGCTTCGCGCAGGTTCATGTTGACGCGGGAGGTGAACTTGCCGCCAAGCAGAGTATTCAGGATTTCTATTGCGCGTTCGTCCGGGGTCGATTTCGGCGGTGCGAGATGAGCAGCAAAGATGACCGATTGTTCTGCGCCGGGTTTGTCGATCAGATAAACCGGTGCTCTTGACCGAAGGGGGACAGGAGGCAATTGTTTGCGCGGGGAATCTCCCGGCCGCCACACTCCAAACCTCTCCTCGAGAATCGGCAAAATCTGCTCTGGTTTGGTGTCGCCCACAACAATCAGTGTGGCATTACCTGGTTTGAACCATTTGGCATGGTATTGAACAAGATCTTCGCGGGTCATTTTCTGGGTGGATTCCTCCGTGCCAGTGCCGGTGAGAGGGGCGCTGTAGGGATGGCCTTCGCCGTAAAGAAGCCGGGGGAGAACGCGGAGGGCCATTGCATTGGGGGTAACTTTTTCGTGTTGGATGGAGGCAATGCGTTCCTTTTTCAATCTCACCAGCTCTTTTTCGGGGAAGGAAGGGTTGAGGATGATGTCCTGATACAGTTCGAGTGCTTCCTCCAAGGTTGTCTTGAGTGTGGTGAGAGTGACGACGCATTGATCAGGATTTGCTCCCGTGTCCAATTCGGCGCCGAGCATCTGGAGTTGATCGCTGATCTGCAGTGCGTCGCGCTTTTGCGTTCCCTCGTCGATCATTTCCATCGTCATGCTGGCGAGCCCGGGCAATTCGGGAGGATCGGAAGCGTAACCTGCATCCACCACGAGCCGGAAATGCAGAGCGGGCACGGCATGGTTCTCGGCAATAATGACTTTGAGCCCGTTCTTGAGCTGGGTCTTTGTGAATTCGGGGAACTTCGCTTTTGGCGGGTTACCGCTTGAAGGCCGCACAGAGCGGTCCATGTCGGTCTTGTTGGTTTGATAATCAGGAAATGGCGTTACCGTAAGCACGAATTTCCCGTCCGAAAGCCATTCTCGAGCGGTCCTGAGCACATCATCGCGAGTGGCAGTTTGCATCCGGCGGAACTGGACCTTGTAGAATGCCGGGTCGCCCGCAAACACCTGGCTGTAGCAAAGGATGTCAGATTTGCCGCCGAACCCGCCGATGCGTTCAACTCCGCGGACGAAAGCTGCGACGCGCTGGTTTTTTGCTCTGCGCAATTCGTCTTCTGTTGGACCGTCTTTGAGGAACCGCGCCAATTCCTCGTCCATGGCTTGCTCGACCTTGCGTATGTCAATTCCGGGCCTGACCATGGCCGTGATGCCGAAAGCGCCGGCGATTTCAAGGGATATGGGGTAGGCGGAGACCGACACGGCAATCTGCTCGTCGTACACGAGTCTCTTGTATAGCCGCGAGGTTTTACCCGAGCTCAACACGTCGCCAGCCAGAGACAGATACTCATTCTCTTCGGATATAGCAGGTGGGGTGTTCCAAACTTGGAGAATCATGGGAAGCTTTACCCGGTCTTCCAGTGTGGCGCGTTTGATTCCAGTGCGCTTGGCGATCCATTGCCCGGGACGAACGATTGGCGGCCCCGACGGAATTTCACCGAAGTATTTCTCCACTTTCTCGAGAGCGGTGGCACGGTCGATGTCGCCTGCGAGACAAATGACCGCGTTTGCGGCTCCGTAGTACGTTCGGAACCACTCCCTGACATCGTCCAAAGTGGCCGCCTTCAGATCCGCCTCGTTGCCGATTACCTCCCACGAATACGGGTGGCCGGCGGGAAAGATGTTTTCGAGAAGCACGCGAAGGACTTTGCCGTAAGGCTGGTTTTCGCCCTGGCGTTTCTCGTTCAGAACCACGCCGCGTTGTTCATCGAGCTTGGCCTGGTCAATTGCGCCCAGCAACCAGCCCATTCGGTCGGATTCAGCCCAAAGAACAACATCCAGCGCGGAAACGGGGACGTCTTGGAAATAATTTGTGCGGTCCCAGTCGGTTGTGCCGTTCAGGGTGGTGGCGCCTTCGGGCTCGAGCAGCTTGAAATAGTCGTCGTTGAAATGCTCGCTTCCGTTGAACATGAGATGCTCGAACAAATGTGCGAACCCGGTCCGGCCCGGGCGCTCGTTCTTCGAGCCGACATGATACCAAATATTGACGGAAACGATCGGCGCTTTGTGGTCCTCGTGCACAATCAAGGTCAAGCCGTTTTTGAGAACGGTGCGTGTGAAAGGAATATCGACGTCGATAATGTCCTGCTGTGCGGCAAGACCGGTCATGCCAAAGGCAAGCAGTAAAGCCAGCACAGACGCGCATATCAATCCAGAGACGTTCATAAAATCAAATCCCATGCGTCGAGTGTAAGCATGCGTGTCAAGACACGCCACAGTTTAGTGGCGGGCACTGCAATTTTCATTTTTTGGCCAGCCTATGACGCAGCCAGGCGTGCCGGAACCAAAGTGGCCTGACGGGCACTGACACGGCTCCCGCCCCCCTGTGGCTGTCGCCACGCCGGGCTGCGAGATTTTCGGTTTGGACAATGGAAATCCGGTTCCTCTCATGCTAGGCTTGAGTCGGCAATGCTTGCTTTCACTGAGATACGGTGGTGGCACTGGGGCAGTTTTGTGGTCCTCGTATTGGTGTTCCTTGCCCTCGACCTCGGGGTTTTGCACCGGCGCGCGCGTGAAGTGAGGTTCAAGGAAGCGCTCGCGTGGACTGCGGTATGTTTTGTTTCGGCAATGGTTTTTGCCGGGACCCTTGTGCCGGTGCGGGGGAAAGGCGAGGCAATCGACTTTGTGCAGGGTTATCTGATCGAGCTGTCGCTTTCGATGGACAACGTTTTTGTGATCGCGCTCATATTTCAGTTCTTTGGCGTGCCGCGGCAGTATCAACACCGGGTCTTATTTTGGGGAATAATTGGAGCGCTGGTCATGCGCGGCACAATGATCGGAATCGGCACGGAATTGATTCACAGCTACGAATGGGTTTTGTATGTGTTTGGAATCTTTTTGGTAATCACGGGAATCAAAATGCTGGTTGCAGACCACACCGAAGAAATCCGGCCCGACCAAAACCCGCTCGTGCGCTTTGTGAGGCGGTATTTTCCTGTGACGGCGCATTACGACGGGCAAAAGTTTTTCACGTGGCATGAAGGGCGCAGAATGCTGACACCGCTTGTGCTGGTGCTGGTGATGGTTGAAAGCACAGATCTTGTGTTTGCACTGGACTCGATCCCGGCGATTTTTGGCGTCACAACCAACCCGTTCATTGTTTTCACATCGAATGTGTTTGCAATCCTTGGTCTGCGGTCGTTGTACTTTGTGCTGGCTGGTGCCATTGCTTATTTCGAGCACCTGAAGTTCGGCCTCGCAATCGTGTTAATATTCATCGGATTCAAGCTGCTGATAGTTGATTGGATCAAAATTCCAAGTACAGTCTCGCTGTTGATTGTGGCGAGCATTATTGCCGCATCCGTGATTTCATCGATTTTGAGCGTGCGGCGCAAACAGGCCCTCGCCCAAAACCAAAGCAATTCATTGGCGGAGTGACGTGAAAAACCGATGGTTGGTTTCATCCTGCCGCACCAATGAGGCTGCCCGCCTTGCAGCCGACCTCGGCTGTTCCCTTTTGCTTGCTAAATGCCTTATCAACCGCAATCTGCGCGAGCCCCAAACAGCCGCTGCTTTCCTCAATCCGAAGCTGAAAGAGTTGGCTGACCCGTTCGATTTGCCCGACATGGATCGGGCAGTCGAGCGCCTTTGGCAAGCACGTCAAAGAGGCGAACTGATTGTTGTCTTCGGCGATTACGATGTCGATGGCGTGACATCCACAGCTCTTCTTCTGGAGGTGCTTCGGCCACTCGGCTGGCAGGTCGAAGCATACCTGCCGAACAGACTCGCAGAAGGCTACGGCCTGACCCGAGAGGCGGCAGAGAACTGCCACGGACAGTATGGGGCGCGGTTGATTTTGGCTGTGGACTGCGGTTCGGGCGCCCACGACACAATCGCGTGGCTCCACAAAAATGGCGTCGAGGTGATAGTCCTCGATCATCACCAAATCACAACCCCACCACCACACGCCGCAGCAGTCGTTAACCCGCAGTTGCGCCAGTCCAAATCAGCAAAAAACAATGAGCTCTGTTCTGCAGGCCTTTCGTTCAAACTCGCTCACGCACTGCTCAAACGCGCACGCGAGCTCCGAGAGCCATGGGCTAGAATTGTGGACCTCCGAACAACTTTGGACCTCGTCGCACTGGGCACAATCGCAGATCTCGCCCCGGTTCTCGGCGAAAACAGAATCCTCGTGACCACAGGGCTGGAGAAACTCAACCGCACGAATCGACCCGGCTTGCGCGCCCTTCGCAAGGTTGCCCAAATCAGCGGAACAATCGGCCCTTACGAAGTCGGATTCCAAATCGGCCCGCGACTCAATGCCGTGGGCAGGCTCGAAACAGCCACAGACGCCCTCGAGCTGTTGATGACCTCTGACCCCGAACAAGCCCACTTGTTGGCGCAGGCTCTTGACAAACGAAACCGCGAACGTCAGCAAATCGAACGGCTGATTCTCGCGGACGTGATCAAGACCGTGAATTCCTCTTTGGACTTCGACGCCGACTACGTCATCGTTCAAGGAAACCCAGAATGGCACGTCGGCGTCGTCGGAATCGTCGCGTCGCGAATCCAACAGCAATTCCACCGCCCAACAATCATCTTCGGCGGCGACGGTCCGTTGTTGCGCGGTTCTGGCCGAAGCATTGATGGTTTCGACCTCGCACATGCTCTGAGGAATTGCAGCGACCTTCTTGTGCGCCACGGCGGTCACGCAATGGCCGCAGGCGTCACAATCCAACCCGAAAACCTCCCGCGGCTCCGCAAACGGCTGAACGAGTTGGCCCGTGCGTGTCTCCAGCCCGAACAACTCGTGCCCGTGCTCACCCTCGAGGCCGAAGTCCCACTGAGCGCGTTGACACTCGACCAAGTGCTCGAGCTCGAAAGATTGCATCCGTGTGGCCCTGGAAATCCCATTGCGCAATTCGCCGTCTGTGGACTCAGATTGAAAAGGGAACCGCAGCCTATCGGACGCGATCAGCAACACCTCAAACTCTGGGTTACGGACGGAACCAATTCTGTCGAAACCGTTTGGTGGTCATGGGCAGGACAGCCAATGCCCTCAGGCACTTTCGACCTCGCTTGTGTGCCCATGATCAACCGATACAACGGCCGCTGCTCGGTCCAACTGAAGTTGCTGGATTGGCGGCCATCAGAAGCACAGCGCGCAAATTAGGCCAATTGGTTCCGTGCCACACCCCAAGGCACAACCTGCGGCACGTGCACCTTGGCTCGGGAATCTAGCCGGCTCAAAGGCCGAATTCACCCATCTGTTCAATCAACTGAGATTCCCGCGAGCTAAGGTAACCGCGATTTGGGCTGGAAATCGCGTCTTTGCCAATTAAAGTTATTGCGCGTGGTTTATGGCAGAGTCGCTGCGCAATACAACAAACGTTGTAACAACGCTTATGAAACTAAGAACCGGTTTTGTGGTCAGCCGAACAAAAATCCAGTCCGGGTTTACGCTGATCGAACTATTGGTCGTCATCGCCATTATCGCAATACTGGCGGGAATGCTTCTTCCGGCACTCGGGCGGGCCAAAACAAAAGCCGCCGGAATCGGCTGTATCAACAACGGCAGACAGCTTGCTATCGCATGGACGATGTACGCCCAGGACCACAACGATAATCTCGTCCCCAACGGTGACGGCACCGCAGACGGCTGGGTCGGAGGCTGGATAAGCGTTTCAAACCCGATCAACATCAGCGACTGCACCAACATCAACCTGCTCATGCCCCCGCATGGAAAGCTTTACCCGTACAATCAATCCCTAGGTATATACAAGTGCCCGGCCGACAAGTTCATGGTCAGAATCGGCGGAAAACTTTACCCGCGTACCCGGAGCATTTCGATGAACGGCTGCATGAACGGCAACAGTTGGCACACGGCCATCATCGAAAAGAAATGGTGGACTTACAGAAAGCTCAGCGACATCACCATGCCATCCACGCAGTTCGTCTTCATCGACGAACGCGAAGAAAGTGTTGATGACGGTTATTTCCTTGTGCTTGTGGATCGCGCTGACGAGTGGGGCAACTTGCCTGCCATTTACCACGGAGGTGCCAGCGGCCTTAACTTCGCCGACGGCCACGCTGAAATCAAAAAATGGCGTGACCCCGCAACCCTCACCAAGAATTGGACCGGCGCTTACAAGGCACCCCACGATGTCCCTTGGATCAATGAACGGGCCAGCATGCCCCGCTAGCCCGCCTCTCGCACTGCACATACCCGCTGTTGTCAAACCAAGGCAAACATGCTGTTCTTGGTTCGAGAATGGCATGCCAAATGAAATCGCAATCTGCTTGTGACAGATTCTACGCCGCCGCTTGCCAGGTGGACTTCCCGCCTGCCAACGACCGAACTGACATCGCCCCGCGAGTTGCGCGCATGCTCGAAATGATCGACTCCGCAGTCACGGGTTACGAACCGTTTTTCGACGTCCGGCTCGTCGTTTTTCCCGAGTTCGCTCATGCCGCCCCGGTTTACACCACCGTGTCCGAACTGCTGAGCAAACTGGCCCTGCCAATACCCAACGAACACACCGACCGTTATGTCGCCAAGGCCCGCCAGTACGGCATCTACATCCAAACCGGCACTTTTCTCGAAGCCGACCCGCTTTGGCCCGGACATGTATTCAACACAACGTGCCTGATCGGCCCAGATGGCCTCCTTGCCAAATACCGCAAAGTGCATACATGGTTGCCGTGGGAAATCAGCACCAGCCCTCACGACCTGCCAAACTACGACAAACCGTTGTTCCCCGTCGTTGAAACCGAAATAGGCAGGATCGGCGCTGCAATCTGTTACGACTGGTTGTTCCCGGAAGCAATCAGACAACTGACAATCGCCGGAGCGGAAATCCTGATTCGTGTCTCAGCTTACATGGATCCATGGGGCACCGCGTCACCCATGGACTGGTGGACACTTGTCAACCGCACACGCGCGATCGAAAACGTCGCCTATGTCGTTGCTGCAAACCAGGGCGCAACACTCGTTCATTACCCACCCTTCAGTTGGCCGGGGGGCAGCATGATCGTCGATTTCGACGGACGCATTCTTGCTCAGGCCGAACCCGGACCGGGCGAGCGCATAGTCGTCGGGCCGGTTGACCTAGCCGCCTTGCGATCGGCCCGTGAACGGCGGCGTGGTCATGCGATGTTGTCCCATCTGCGAACCGAAGCCTACGCCGCATATGCGCATCCTGTGTTCCCTGCCGGGCGCGCTGCGCGCTCGAGCATAAGCAAGGAAACAAACGAAACCGCCACTGAGCAAGCCAGCGCGCGCCTCGAGATTCTCCACGACAGCCTCATCAACAAATCGGCAGCCAAGACCGCTACTGTTCCAGGTTAATCTGCCTGTTCGGACCATACCATGGCCCGGAAATCTCACAGGCCACGCCCTCCGATTCATCCATGCCTTCACTCCGGTGAGATTTCCGGGGCCAGAATATTCCTTGATCTCTTGAAGACACCCGTTTCGCAGGCTGCTCAGGGCATATGAAGTTATTGAACAGTCCTTCATATTCCCGAAGATTCTCAGGCTGCGAGTTTGGTCAATTTCTCCGTATCTGCTTCTCTCGCGCCCGGTAAGGCAGTCACCACGGGGCGACCTTTGGCAGTAACCCGGAATAAGGTGACAGGCTCGCAGTTTGGGTTTTGCCCCCGGATTGGGGCGTGGCCCGCACATTGTCCCTTGTTCCAATCGGCGGCTGCCGAAGTCTGCGGAGGAACCCCTCGGATACCGATATGGGGACAGACACGTTGTTTGCGGTGTCACGCCGATCTGGTTCTAGACACGTTGTTTGTGCATGAAAACAAGGCGGCAGCAAGCTTCCGCACTACAAGAGCTTCGCGGCTGCCAACGCCCACTGCATCCGCGGCAGCGCGTGAGAATCCATTGGAATCAGCGCGCTCCTCCTTGCGACGGAGTCGCAGGGCACATTTTCCAGCCCGTCGTGGCTAAGGGTCCGGGGGCGCAAGAACCGGGGCAGTGCCTGGCAGGCGACTTTGGTTCCAGTTAAGCCGGGCTGGGAAATATGCGGGCCAGGAAGATGGCAGGCAGATCAACCCGGCTCGAATACAAAAGCGCCGTATCCGACAACTTTGTCCCGCGAACCGGCTGTGTCGCCGGAATTGCGCAAATCTACAAGGCGGCAAACAAGACCGCGCTTGCGCGCGACGTAAAGCAGCCCTCTGATGGCTTCGCGTCCGCACGCGCTTTCTTCAGTGAGCAGATCGCCTCTGAGACTCTCAATTGCTCTTGCAGTCTTGCGGTCCATCGCAGTCGCACTGGCATAGTCGTAATAGTGGCTCAGGTCCGAACTGACAACAACCCGTGTTTCCGGGCCGCCCCACAGCGCATCTATTACTTCGCCGACCTGCTGTTCATCGGCGCAACCGACGAGCAACGGGACGAGCTTGAAATCGGACAAAACAAGCTGCAGGAACGGCAGATGAACCTCGAGGCTGTGTTCGGCGCGGTGGATTGAATCGCTCACGCACACCTGCGGCATTGCACTGGCCCTTGTTATCGCGTCTTTGTCGAGTGGGATGGTCCCAAGAGGTGTTGCAAATGCGTCCGCGGCCGGCGCGGCCAAACCCTCAAACAACGAGAAATGAGACGGCCCAACAAGCACAATCCGACGAATCACGTCCCGTGCCGGCTTAAGTCTGACATATGCCGACGCCGCGACCGGCCCTGAATAAATGTAGCCGGCGTGCGGAGCAATTATTGCCTTGGGCGCAATCCCGCCATCGCCTTTTGCGTCGGCAAGCATCGCGAGCACTTCGCTTCGCAGATGCTCGGGATTGGCTGGGTAAAACTGTCCTGCCTGTGCGGGTGGCCGCACTCGGCCGAACTCTTTTCTTTCTGCCTTTTCCATAATTTGGAAAATCAACTGAGGCTGCGCTCAATATGGGCCGAGTTTTCTTTGGCAGCGAGACAACGATGCTGCGACCCGGTTATTGCCAGATTCCTGGAATAATTCGTCCACATCGCGGGCACTTCCCATCGGATCCGAGCCGATTTGCATGGACAGTGAAGCCGGTTCGTTCGATCACCGTTTCGCCGCAATCAGGGCAGCGGGTGTTCTCCCACTGACCGGTGTTGCCGGGGAGATTGCCGGCATAAACAAACCGCAAGCCCGAGCCGGTGCCGATTTGGACTGCTCGCAACAAATCCGATGCTCGGGTGGGCCGCGCATCTGTCATCCGATAGTCCGGATGAAACGCTGTCACATGCCACGGAATGTCAGGGCTGACTGAAGCAATGAACTGGGTGAGATCACGGAGTTCCTGTGGATCATCGTTCAGCCCCGGCACAAGCAATGTCACTATCTCAACCCAAAGACCCATGCCGTGGGCGCGGCGGATCGTGTCCATCACAACAGCCAGAGTTCCTCCAAGAAACCTATAGCGCTGGTCGTTGAAACATTTGAGGTCGATCTTGAGCGCTTTCAGCCACGGCGAAAGGTACTTGAGCAACTCCGGCGTGCCGTACCCATTGGAAACCATGGCGCAAAGCAGACCGGTCTTTGTAGCAGACTCAAAAACCGCCCCCGCCCACTCCGCCGTGATGAATGGTTCGTTGTAACTCGAAACCACGGAGCTGGCGCCGCACCGCTTGGCCGCATCAATCAGTTGGTCGGGCCGAACAACCTCGATGCTTCCCCCGGACGCTCTGTCGCGGAGAGCCTGGCTGCTGATCCAGTTCTGACAAAACGCGCAGTGGAAATTGCAGCCGAGCATGCCGAATGTGAGCGCGGCACTGCCGGGCTGCACATGAAAAAACGGTTTCTTTTCGATTGGATCGCATGCTGCGCCTGCGACGTAGCCGAAAGGAACGCGCAATTTACCCTGCTCGTTGAATCGGATCTTGCAAATGCCACGTTGGCCGGGCGCGAGCCGGCACCGGTGTCCACACGCCAGACAACGCACGCGTCCGTCGGCTTCGGGGGTCCAAAGAGTGCCTTCTCGCGTATGGCGATCCAGCAACGCCGCCAGTGTACTGTCTGCAACGCGGGATCGTTGGTTTTCACCCTGCGTCTCCTTTTCCGGCTTGTTCATGCGTCATGAATCGTCGCGAACACGTTTAGTATTCCCGCCGGGGTTTCATCCAGCCGCCTGGCATGCAGTGCCGCAATGTTGCCCGGCTGACAAACCGTTCATGCAACAGACACACAATAACGCTGTTTCCGACGATTTCCAAGCGCAAGAACTGTATTCGACTTCCATTAACGGGGCCGCCTCCCGCCCGCGTGTGTTGCTGCCGACCTGAGTCGGGAGTGGATTTCGAGCCAATGGCTTGTGTTCATCGGGGAAACCAGCTATACGGTGAACGTGCCGTATCGAAGGCGATCTCAACCCCGACGAACCCGTACCAACTCAGGTGCACAAACCCAATGAGAACCTCATCACGAATCAATCGATGCGACTTCACAAGAGGCGTTTTTGCAGCCGGCATCGGCATCGGCTTATCCCGTGGTGCGGATATGGGATATGGGGACAGGCACGGTGTTTGGGCGTTATCCCGATATGGTGCCAGGCACCGTGTACGCTACTTTCTGCGCACGCGGATGGCCCGCCCGGCCTCATGCAAGGTTTCATGAACGGCAGGGGGCCGTCGTTGACGCTCCGGAGGTGTGACAAGCAGTCTTCTCGTTTCCGCGTAAACGCGGGACTCTAACGGCGATGGGTTGTCCCGGACATTGGGCGAAGCCACGCCCACGGCTGTTAAAGTCCCGCCTTTAGGCGGAAGAGTTTCATGTGTTTGGGAGGTGTTCTGGCAGCGCCGCGTCGAGTGGGGGATCCTGATCGGAGCACTTTTCGTGACGACGGAGTCGCAGCAGATATTTCGCAGACTGGCGCGGCCGACAGCCCCAAGAGGCACAGGAGCCGGGTCACTGCCCTTCATGCCTTTGGTTCCGGCTACGCCGGACTGCGAAATATGCAGGCCAAGCCATGCTGCAATTCTGCTTTTTCGGCTTGGAACCTGCTCGGCCGGCGCTATAGCTTTCTTCCAAGATGAAACCGAAAACCACATCAAAAACAGTCTATCTGATCGCAAACGGCGATCTGCGTCTTTCTGCAAATCAAGAATGTTGGGCTGAACAGGCAAAAATGGAAGCCGCTTTGACGGCGGCAGTCCGCGCTGAGGGCTGGAAAGTGGTGCGCGCCCATCCATACGACCCTGCAAAACGGCATGGGTTTATAGATTCACAAAAAATGGGGCTGGAGGTTTTCCGCAAGATCGATCCTTGCACGCCTCTCATCGTAGCCGAGTCAGTCTGGCAATACAGCCAGCATGTGTTGCCGGGCCTTTATTCACACCGCGCGCCAATACTGACAGTTGCCAATTGGAGCGGCACATGGCCGGGGCTGGTCGGCATGCTCAATCTGAACGCGTCGCTTACCAAAATGGGCGTGCCATACAGCACACTCTGGAGTGAAAGGTTCACCGACAAGCTTTTCCGGAACGGGTTGCGGCAATGGCTGACGCAGGGCGTTGTCACACATGACCAAAGCCACGTCAGGGACCTTGCATTGCTCAAGCTCCCCCCAACTGAGGAGCAATTCGGACGTGAGTTTGCACGCAGGTTCAAACAGCAAAAGGCGATAATGGGCATTTTCGACGAGGGATGCATGGGAATGTACAACGCCATTATCCCAGACGAACTGCTCAATGCGACCGGCGTTTTCAAGGAGCGCCTCAGCCAGTCCGCCCTTTACGCAGCAATGCGCGAAGTGCCAGATGCAGATGCGCGGGCGGTGCTTGACTGGCTGCTCCGCAAAGGCATGCGGTTCGCATGGGGCAAGGATGAAGCAACCGAGTTGACGGAAGCCCAAACCCTCGAGCAGTGCAAGATGTACGTTGCCGCACTCCGAATTGCCGATGAGTTCGGTTGCAGCACGATCGGAATTCAGTACCAGCAGGGACTCAAAGACCTCGCCCCCGCAAGTGACCTTGTCGAGGGCATGTTGAACAATTGCGACAGGCCGCCGGTCAAGTGCCCGAAAACGGGGCGCCTCTTGTACGCCGGCGAAGCACTCCCGCATTTCAACGAGGTCGATGAATGCGCCGGTTTGGATGGGCTTGTCACGTACTGGCTATGGCGTGAACTAGGATTCCCGCCGGAGAACACGCTGCACGACGTTCGCTGGGGCGATCATTTCCGGGGCGATGGCGTGGATGATTACGTCTGGGTGTTCCTTATTTCCGGCGCGGTTCCCCCAGCGCATTTCATCGGCGGTTGGAAAGGCGCAACGAGCGAACGTCAGCCGCCGATGTACTTTCGACTGGGCGGTGGAACGCTGAAAGGCGTTTCGAAGCCCGGATACATTGTATGGAGCAGGGTTTTTGTCATGGGCGGGAAATTGCACGCCGATCTTGGCGTGGGTGAAGTGGTCCGTCTGCCCGACGCCGAAATCGAGCGCCGCTGGCGTGAAACAACGCCGCAGTGGCCGATCATGAATGCGGTTCTGAAAGGCGTGTCCAGGGATCAAATGATGGCCCGGCACAAAGCGAACCACATCCAGGTCGTGTACGCACCAAACGAAAAGCAAGCCCACCGCGCATGCCGAATCAAGGCCGCTGCGTTGGCCGAGCTTGGCCTCGATGTGCACCTTTGCGGACAGGTTAATCTGGAATAACGCAGCGCTAATCCGTCGGGAGCGCCAACTCAGTCCTTGTCCAGCGCGGCGCGACACGCAGGCGTCTTTGTAACCAGCGCAGTTTTCTTTGGAGAACCGTTCGGTTGTGCCTGCGCCGCGCTGAGGCGATTTGCGGTTTGCCCGTTCGTGTGCGTATGTACTGTCGGATGTTCGGCCGGTGGCGGCGCTGGTGGGCTGTTCGAGATTCAGCCCGAGAGCAAAGCCAAACGGTTCAGCTGCGGTTCGCATCGAGATCATGACTGACACTGTTAATCAATTGCTGACGCTCGCGCACGAGCTCGGGCGCGAAGATCGCCATCTCGCAATTCTGGGCGAAGGCAATGTTTCTGCCAGGCTCGACGGAGGTCTGTTTGCTGTGAAAGCCAGTGGAACCAGACTCGCTGCGCTTGAGGCAGGACAAGTCACCATTTGCCGATCCGACAAAGTGTTGCCCTTGCTGGAAAAGCGGCTGCTCACGGACACGGCGGTTGAATCTGCTTTGCTGGAAGCACGCGTTGACTCCAACGCGCCACGTCCCAGCATCGAGGCAGTGTTTCACGCATGGCTTCTCACGGTGCATGAAGTGCGGTTTGTCGGGCACTGCCATCCGCTCGGGGTCTGTCAGGTGCTCTGTTCGCCGCGCGCGCGGGACTTTGCCGAGCAGCGCATGTTTCCGGACGAAATCGTCTTTTGCGGGCCCGCGTCCGTCTATGTGCCGTATGCGGACCCGGGTTTACCGCTTGCATGGCAGATTCGGGAGCGGACTCGTGACTTCATGAATTTGCAGGGGCGCGTGCCGCGCTTGATCCTGCTGCAAAACCATGGCGTGATCGCTCTGGGATCAACCCCTGAAGAGGTGCTGGCTTCCGTGCTGATGGCGGAGAAAGCCGCCAGAATATTTGCCGGCGCTGCCGCAATGGGCGGTCCGAACTTCCTTTTGCCACAGCATGTGGAGAGAGTAGCAGGACGACCGTCAGACCTGTTTGACAAGTCTGACAAGTCTGACAGGTCCGACAGGTCTGGCCCATTCACCTCATCCTTTTCATGATCTCATACAGTCTCTCGGTGCATCCCCCGTTCTGTTCAAGAGTCCTCCACTGGCTTTCGAGCTGGCGCCCGAGCAGGTATGCGGCCTGATTCACCGCGTAGATCATCGCGGTTGCCGCGATCTCGGGGGCGGCCTTCTCGACAAACTCGGCCAATCCAGCCAAGCCATTCAATCGCACGACACCTTGCGGTGCCGGTGCAAGATTCTTGACATAATCCTCTGCAAGCCATGCTCGCATGGCACGAGCTTCCCGGGAGTCTTTCGGCCAACCCTGAGCCCGTGCTGCACAAGAAATGTTTCATGAGGTTCCAGTTGCACAGGGCATGCGCAAGTCTTACTCTCATTTCAACCGTGGCATGAACCATAACTCCCACACAGTAAACGGACCGTCGGTGGCCCGCCGCATGCGCGCCATATCACGAAAAATCCAAGCCCCTTTCGTCCGCCTGCTATCCCCGTGTGCAGGACTTATTATCGGACTAACGACTGTGCTGTCCCAACCGTCACCCGGTAAAGTCACGCTCAGCGCCGAGCAGTTCAGGTTTGATTTGGAACCTGGCAGCGGCAAATGGGAACTCACCGACCTGAAAAGCTCTGTCACATGGAGGTCGAACCCTTCACAACCGCGGTTCGGAGAAATCACCATCGAAAGAGCCGGCAAACGCGACACTGTGCCGTTGGACAAGTGCGAAGCCAAAAGCAGCGAACGCACTCTCATCTTGACGTTCAGCCCCGTCGCAAATGACGCCCAAGCCAAGGTCCAGGTCCAACTCCGCGCTGCCGCGCCGGATACGCTCGAGGTATCTTACGACGCGACGCCGAGTTTAACTGTGCACTCCGTCCGGCTTCTTGACAGGGCAATGTGGATCACTGACGGCGATCGCGGTTACGTGGTAGTGCCCGTCCGGGAGGGGCTGTTGATTCCATCAGACAATCACGTCGAATTCACGCGTTCGTTCGACACTTACGCCTATGAGGGATGTCACATGACAATGCTCGGCCTTGTCAAAAGCGGTTCTGCCGCATTGCTGACGTGGAACGACCCGTACGTTGTTGCCGAAGTGCGAAGTGTTACCGGAACGGCCGCGCCTCAAGGTAACGCTCAAAACCTCATGGTTTCCATGGTGCTGAGCAAAACCGCAAAAGCTTTCAGCATCAGGCTGCTCGGCCAAGGCGATTACGTTGCCATCGCAAGAGCATATCGAGATGCGGCTGCAAAACGCGGCTGGCTCGTGCCATGGGAAAAGAAGCTCGCCAATCACCCGGAAAGAGCCAAGCTGTTCGGCGCAATCAACTTCAAACTCTGGAGCGCCCTCGATCGGCAGATGAATGAAGACAGCACACGCGAACAACGCGTGCGCGTTAACTGGACATTCGACGAAGCAGCCGCAATCGCTGAACACCTGTACCGTGATCTCGATCTCAAGCGTGTCCTATTCCTCATGGGCGGCTGGATTCACCGCGGCTACGACAATCAGCATCCCGATATTCTCCCCGCCGCGCCCGAGTGCGGCGGAAACGAAGGTTTGGCCGATTGCGCGCGCCGTGTCATGAACCTCGGATACGTCTTCGGCTTGCACGACAATTACCAGGACATCTACCGTGATTCGCCTTCATGGGACGAATCGCTCATAATGAAAGCCCCCGACGGCAGCCTTGTTAAGGGCGGTCACTGGGCCGGCGGACGCGCTTACCTCACCTGTTCGCAAAAGGCGCTCGAACTTGCGCAACGCCCGCAAAACCTTCCAGCCGTCCAAAAGCTCACTCGGGCGAACGCCTACTTCATCGATACCACTTACGCGGCAGGACTGCAGGAGTGTTTCGATCCCAAGCACCCGCTCACAAGGCAGGACGACATGAAATGGAAACAGGCGCTTTCGGATTATGCGAGAAAGGTGTTTGGGATTTTCGGCAGCGAATGCGGACGCGAATGGGCGTTGCCGCACAGCGATTTCTTCGAGGGCCTTACTGGCGTCAGCGGGCAGCCATATCACGACGCGAACCTTGTTCGAAGCGTTGGCGGTTACGTTGTGCCGCTGTTCGAATTGGTCTATCGCGACTGCATCGCAATGTACGGCAAGTACGGCTACGATCCCGCCAATTCGGCCGAGTACGTTCTTCAACACTTGGTATTTGGCCGCCCTCTCCATTATCACAACATCCCTTCTCACCTTTACTGGAAGGATAAGGTTTCTGAAACGACGTTGGCAGTGCGGCCCCTTGCCCCTGAAGTGGATGTAACGGGACCGCGCGAGCTGGAAATAAGCTATCAGTGGCAAATCGAGAAACCGCCCGGCGATGACTGGCATGTGTTCGTTCACTTCACCGATTACCGAGGAACAAATGTCTTCCAAAACGATCATGTCCCGCGCACACCCACTTCCAAATGGCACACAGGCCGAATGGAATCCGGGTCGTTCACACTTCATTTGCCGGAAAAACTGAAGGCTAGCGTCGATGTGCGGGTGGGATGGTGGCAACCAAGCTCGGGCAAACGCGCCCTTTTGCGCGGCGTGCACGACGGTTCACGCCGGTACATCGTCGGCCGTTTGGATGTCACTGACACCGGCCTGCGATGGTTCCCTCTGGACAAAACCAAGCAGGCCATGCACCCCGATCCAGCATTGTTTGTCCGCGCTGACAACGGATGGGCAGACGGCCTGCATCCATTGGATAGATTCGTCAAAAACACATACGAAATCCTGTCCCCATTGTACGAGCTGACCGCCACAGTCCCCATGACCAAGCACGAATTCCTCACGCCGGATCGACTCGTCCAGCGAAGCAATTTCGGCAGCGGTGAAAACACGCTTTCTGTCACGGCCAATTTTGGGTCGAACCCAATTGAGCTCCAAACCGCCACCGGCGGCAATGTTGTGTTGCCCCCTTATGGTTTTGTAGTCGAATCGCCACGGTTTGTGGCCTTCTGTGCGCTAACCTGGAACGGCTTGAATTACTCGGACCCGTCTCTGTTCGCCTTGCGGAGCCTTGACGACCGCCCACTCGAAAAATCCGAACAAATCCGAGTGTTCCACGGTTTTGGTGATGCACGAGTGAAGCTCGGGAACCGGGTTTGCACCGTCGCCAGAGAAGACATTGTTCGGCTCGAGAGCTCAAGATGAACACAAACAATCAGAATCAAGTCCCATATTGGAGAAACTGTTGTATGAAGACTCTTGAAAAAGATCGGCCGGGCCACGCCAGTACCGGGCATTCTATTGTTGATCTCGCAATTGTTTTGCTGCTGATCTCTCTGACGTTTTGCCCACAGTTGTGGGAATCACAAGCAGCAGACAAGGAAAATACCCCCTTGAGACTGTTGATCGTAACGGGAGGCCATGATTACGAAACCAACATGTTTTACCGCATGTTCGACGGGTTCAGCGGCATGACTTATCAGGCCGTGGCGCACCCGAAAGCGCACGATTGGTTGAAATCGGAAAAGGCCGCACAATACGACGTCATCGTGCTGTATGACATGTGGCAGGAAATAAGCGACGCTGCGAAGAATGATTTCGTCAACAGGCTCAAGCAGGGCAAGGGATTGGTCGTGCTCCATCACGCTATCGCCAGCTACCAAGCATGGCCGGAGTATGAAAAAATCATCGGCGGCAAGTATTACCTTCAGAAAACTGTCGTCGCCGGAATCGAAAAACCCATGTCAACCTACCTCCACGACGTGACGTTCAAGGTCCAGGTCCTGGACAAAACTCATCCCGTGACCCGCGGGGTGTCAGACTTCGATATCCACGATGAAACGTATAATCTGTTCGACGTTTCTCCAAGCGTTGTCCGGTTGCTCGGCACCGATGAGCCCACCAGCGGCAAGATAATCGGATGGGCCAAGAGCTATGAGAGCGCAAAGGTCGTTTATTTGCAGCTCGGCCATGATCATCTCGCATGGGAAAACCCGGCTTTCAAAAGACTGCTGAACCAGGCCATCCGCTGGACAGCGGGACGCGAATGAACAGTATGTACCTGAAAGTCATAGCCTGTGAGGTCTTGTTTCGCGAGATCTGTTACCTAACAGCCACTTCACAGCACACAATCGATTTGGAGTTTCTCACCCAGGGTTTGCATGACACCCCAGCGGCCGGCCGGCTCGAAATCCAACGCCGCCTCGATGCCTTGCCAGCGGGCAAGTACGACGCAGTGCTGTTGGGTTACGGATTGTGCAGTAAGATTCTCGCTGGTTTGCGAGCTGCCAACACGAGGCTTGTCGTTCCCCGCGCGCATGATTGCATTACTCTTTTTCTCGGATCCCGAGAACGCTACCAGAAGCACTTCAACAATCGACCCGGCACATACTATTTCACGTCCGGATGGTTGGAATGCCGCCGGCGCCGGAGCGATATTGCGCGCAGCGGATACGCGGGCTTTTTGCCCGCGCCTTCAACCCCGGCACATGACCGCTTGTACGCCGAGTGGGTTGAAAAATACGGAGCAGACCAGGCCGAGTACCTTGCCAAAACAATGGCACAGTGGGCCCAGAACTACACTCACGGCGTCCTAATCGACTTCGATTTCACTCGCCATCTTGATCTGCGAAA
The DNA here is from genome assembly GCA_012517065.1 of Verrucomicrobiota bacterium. Taxonomy (GTDB): domain Bacteria; phylum Verrucomicrobiota; class Verrucomicrobiia; order Limisphaerales; family J093; genus JAAYVR01. Next base: position 38,934 of record JAAYVR010000075.1, read on the forward strand.
AGAGGTCCAGACCATTTGTGCCGAACGCGGTTGGGAATACGAGGAAACCGATGGGAACCTCGACCTGATAAAGCGCTGGCTCAACGGCGAGTGGCCAGAATCGGACTTCCTGATTGTCCCCCCCGGCCGGACCATCACTCCGGCCTTCGACGAGAGCGTTATTGGCCTGGAACTTTGAGCGTGGTCGCTCGAACATCGCCAGAAAAGGTTGAGAACCAAAATCTTTGGCTTGATTGCCGCTGCAAAACGCGTCTTGCCACTTTTCAACGTACCGGACGTGACGTAACTTCTGCGCACGCATTGTCGCATGCCGACTGTGTTCATCAAGACCTACGGTTGCCAGATGAACGAGCGCGATTCCGAAGCTGTCGCCGCTCTGTTCATCGCACACGGTTTTTCCATTGCCGAGTCGGAAGCGTCGGCTGACGTTGTTCTCCTCAACACTTGCAGCGTGCGCGATACTGCAGAACAAAAGGCGCTGGGCAAGATGCGGCAACTCGTCATGTCGCGTACTCACGCAAGACGGCGTCAAGTGCTGGGTTTTCTCGGCTGCATGGCGCAGTGCCGTGGCGAAGAGTTGCTCGGTCGTATTCCCGGTGTGAACCTCGTTCTGGGTACTCACAAGCTGCATCGCGCGCCTGAATACGTCCAGCGGTTGATTGACGCACCCGAACAGCCAATTTGCGACGTGGAACAAGACGCAGAAGGTGATCGGTTGCTGTGCGAGCATTTGACGTCCCCAGACGGACAAGCCCCGGCTGTGACGGCGTTTGTCACGATAATGCAGGGATGCAACAGGCGTTGCGCGTTTTGCATCGTGCCATCCACACGCGGCCGCGAGCGAAGCCGCCCGATGGCGGAAATTGTTGCCGAGTGTCGAACGCTTGCCGAACGCGGCGTTCGGGAGGTGACGTTGCTGGGACAGATCGTGAACAATTACGGTCGAACAAACCGCGAGCCCGGCGCAACCGTGTCGCCTTTCGTGAGGTTGCTCGAAGAAATCAACGCAGTGAATGGCATCGAGCGAATCAGGTTCACATCGCCCCACCCAACCGGGTTCAGTGACGATCTCATAGAAGCGTTCGGACGCCTGTCGAAGCTTTGCGAACATGTCCACCTGCCGCTGCAAAGCGGGAGCAATCATGTGTTGCGCCAGATGCGCCGCGGGTACACCCGGGAACAGTACATCAAAGTGATCGCCAAGCTCCGGCAGGTTCAGCCTGAAATCGGGATCAGCACAGATTTGATCGTGGGTTTCCCGGGCGAAACCGAGGCGGATTTCGAAGAAACACTGCAAATGGTCGAAGAGGTCCAGTTTGACAGCGCATTTGTTTTCAAGTACTCACCGCGACGGGGCACGGCTGCGGAAAACCGGACCGACCTTGTTCCCGGCCCGGCCATCGCAGAGCGGCACGCGCGCTTGTTATCGGCGGTAAACAAAGTGGCCGAGCACAGGTTCTGTCGTATGATCGGAAAAACCGTCGAAGTGCTTGTCGAAGGACCGAGCAGGCGGAATCCGGCGCGCTTGGAAGGCCGCACAAGATGCAACAAGATTGTTGTGTTTTCGGCCGGGCCGGGGCATGTTGGGCAGCTCTTAAATGTGAATATCACGCGCGCATCTGCCGTGACTCTGTACGGGGATGCCGCCGTCACGGATCGTCAAACAGCATGAAGTTGTGGGTACTAGCTTTGTTGTTGGGACTGGGGATTGCCTTGCCCCAAATCTACGGACTGCTCAAACCGGGTAAGTTTGGCGAAATGCTCCGGAAGTTCCCGAGGTCTGAGTTCTGGGGGTTCGTTCTGATGCCCTTGGGAACACTCTGGTTTCTCTACAATTTGAAGACCGACGACATTTCGGACTTCGCAGCGTTCAAGCCGATTCTGTTCATTGGATTCGCCGTGATAGGTTTCGGATCGTGCGTGTTTGTTCGAGATTTCCTCGCTGTGCGCGGCCTTGCCGTTGTGATGCTTCTGCTGGCTAAAGTCGTTCTGGACACAGCCCGCTGGGTTGACACCGAATGGCGTCTGGTGCTGGTCGTGTGGGCCTACGCATGGATTTGCGCCGCACTCGTGTTTACCGTGTCGCCATGGCGTATGCGTGACCTCATAGCTTTCGCAACCGCTAACGAAAACCGCGTCCGTCTCGGCAGTGCAGCAAGATTGGCCTTCGGCGTGTTCATAATCCTGTTGGCGCTCACGGCGTATCGCCACGCCGAACTTCAGGCAGCCGGCCAATAGCCATGCCTCAATAGAACCAGGCTTCTTGCCAAGGATACATTCGCAACTTCAATGTCCGCTTGATTGCCCGGACAAAGCCTTAACCACCACCCCCGATCCGTCTGACTCGATCAGGCCGCTGACATCGAGCCGGGCAAATATCGTGTCTGTCACTCTATTTGATCCGCCAGCGCCAACTCCCGCCAACTTCACTCGCCCGTCATCGTAAACTCCACTCATGACGCCGCCAGGCCAAGTCCAGCCCGGTCCCACGCGGCCACCACAATATCGTGTCTGTCACTCTATTTGTTCAGCCACCGCCAAACCCTCACCAACCCCTCAAAACAGTCCCCGGAAACTTCAGATGTGACGCGACAACGCCTATTCAGCCGGCATGAACGCCGGTCCCACTGCCCTCCTCACC
>JAAYVR010000076.1 GCA_012517065.1 Verrucomicrobiota bacterium
CATCACACAGTGGCTCACCAGCTCGATACCGCAGAACCGGCACAGCCGCTTGATCAATCCCTCGAGCTTGTATTTGCACAGTTGATCCAGCAGATGCTCCTTGCCGACGATTCTGGACATACAGTGATACAGAACGGTTTTACCCTGAAGTTTGATTCTGGGCAGTCTCATTACAACCTCCTTGATTTGTATTGTTGTTCTCCTTGCAACAGAGCGACAGGCACGCAGCCGTGCCTCCCATCGGCCGACTGGTTGGGCAGGTCCGGGTCGGAACCCCGGGGCGCCCAAACACCGTGTCTGTCCCTCTATTTGGGGGTAAAATCGCACAACACGCTCCGGGAGTCAAACGGGGCCAGGGTGTTGGCGAGGCGTCGTGGTGTAGTGGGGGCTATCTCGGGGTAGTGTGTCACCATCCCGATCCAGCTCCCGGGAGAATCCCGAGAACAACAGTCTTCCAAGCGATGAATCCTCGTGTAGGGTTACATCAATCGCGGGGAGCATCTGCTTGCTGTAGCCACCGCAGCTTTGGGCACAAAGTTCAGCAAACCGCACCGCCGCAGCGCGGCGCGGTCGAGCGCCAAGCCTGCAACGAACACCCTCGTCCAACCATGATCATGCGGTTGCGGTTCTGCCGTATTGTGTGTTTGCCTATTAGGCGCTTACCGGCCGCTATGACTCAGTAAATCGGATTTGGGGGGAATGTCTCCTGTGCCGCAGCCTCGCGCCGTACCCGATCCCACTTACGAACGTGGTCGTGGTGAACTCCACCGAGGGCGAGCAGTCTCTCCATGTCATAAACCATCTCCTCGCGGCTGCAGCCTGTCAGTGAATAGTCTTGCATGAGGAATATGGCTTCTTCAGGGCATACTTCCTGGCAAAGTCCGCAATAAATGCATCTCAGCATGTTGATTTCAAACTGGCGTGGGCGTTTTTCGACATTACCGGTTGAAGGGTCAACCGCCGGCCCCGGCGGCGTAACACGGATCGCCCGCGGCGGACAAATGAATTCGCACAACTGACACGCGACGCATTTGGTTCTGCCCGTCTGGTCCCTGACAAGGTACGGCGCACCGCGATACCCCGGAGGAACAGCCCATCGCTGTTCGGGGTACTGCATGGTGACTTTCCGGCCAAGAAAGTGGCGTAATGTCACTTTGAAGCCGTTCCATGCGGCTGTGAGATAAAGCCGATCAACAAGTTTCAGTGTCGGTCGTTCCGCTATCATGCGCGCCACCAAAGCCACAACGCTGTTATCACAATGTTTGCTGCAGCAAGAGGGACCAGCCGCTTCCATGCCAACCCCATCAACTGGTCGTACCTCAGTCTCGGCCACATCCACCTCACCCAGACAAAGAACAGCAGCAGCAGAATCACCTTCGCCAGAAATATTCCCAAGTGCACCAGTCCTTTAAGCCACTCGCCCTCTTGGGCTGGTAGATCAAGCCCGAACCACGGCAAGGTCCATCCTCCCAAAAACAGAGTCACAATCATGGCGGATACAGCGATCATGTTTGCGTACTCGGCCATGAAAAACAAAGCGAACTTGATCGAACTGTACTCGACATTATATCCGCCGGCCAATTCCTGCTCGGCTTCTGGCATGTCGAACGGAAGGCGGTTCGTTTCGGCAAAGGCCGTGGCAAGAAAAATCAGGAATGCCAAGGGTTGCTGAATCGCCAACCATCGAAGAACTCCGCCTGCCTGATGCTCAACCACCGCCGACAGATTCAGGTCACCCACCAACATGAACGCCGGAACAACCGACAACGTCATGGCAACTTCGTATGAAATCATCTGTGCTCCCGCCCGCAAGCCACCGATGAACGGGTATTTCGAGTTTGACCCGTAACCCGCAAGCACAATCCCGTACACCCCCAACGAGGCTATCCCGAAAGTGTAAAGTATGCCCACGTTAAGGTCGGCGATGACCATTTTCTGAGCCCCGAGCTGCGACCCGAACGGTATCACCGCGATAACCAACAGGCTTGGAACCATTACAATCACAGGCGCCAGCCAGTAGTACACGACCCGCACATTGGCAGGGGTAAACTCCTCCTTCAGCAACGCCTTCACCGCGTCGGCTAGCGGCTGCAAGAGACCAAACGGCCCGACCCTGTTCGGCCCAAGCCGGTCTTGCACCGCTGCCGCTATCTTCCGTTCAGCAAAAACAAGATACGAAACCATGAACAGAGTCACCGCAATCACAGCGGCAACCTTTATCGCGCTGAACAATGCGAATTCAGCCATGGGTCCCAATTGACTCAAGAAAACCATCGCCAATAAAAATCAAACAGACGTTGCAACGCCATGATCCTCAAGGTCCGCCCATGCAATGTTTCTAAACGCAGGCACCTCGGCGCGCATCGCTTCAAATACACTCTCGACCGTGCGCCCCACGGATTGACCGGTTACCCTGCAAACAAGCTCACTCAGCCAGTACAACTCAGGCCTTGCCAATCCGGGAGGATCGACCGCTTTTTCGAATTTCTGTATTCGCCCGTGCACGTTCGTGAAACTGCCGCGTTTCTCGACGTGGGCGCAACCTGGCAAAAAGTAATGGCTGATCATCGTGGTGCCGTTAGAGTGGATGTCGCTGGCGACAAGGAAATCCAGCCGAGCCAAGTCTTCGGGCGCGATGCCGTGTCGCGTCACATCTTCTCCGAAAACAAGCAGGGAGCGGATTGTGCCATTGCGAATCAATCTCGCGAACACTGGCAGGTTGGCACCGGGGAGTGAAGCAGCGATCCCGAGCAATTGCGCTCCTTTGGTATTTGGATTCCTGTCGGCGCACAAGAGCAAGTTGTCGGCCGGTCCCGAGCGCGGCGCACAGTCGGTGGGAGCGCCCAAGAACTGGGCCAGTCGGCGCACAAGGTACAATTCTTCGTTCGTCAGGCGTGCGGAGGCAACAATGGCAATGTGGCCCGGGATGGTCTGTTTCAAGCCCGCTGCAATGCCATTGATTGCATCCTCCCAGTCGGGCTTTGTAAGTTTTGTTCCGCCGGGGTTCGTCAATCTGTCAGCTCGTTCAATCCAGCGGTAATTAAGCCGTCCGTAATCGCACATCCAACATGAATTGACGGCGTCATTTTGCCGCGGGGTAAACCTGTAGATGCGGTTTTCGCGCGAACCGATGACGATGTTGCATCCAGTGCCGCAACTGGCGCACAGGCTCATGGTCTCTTTGAGAAACCAGACCCGCATCTGGAACCTGAAATCCTTCGACGTAAGAGCGCCAACCGGACAAATATCAGCCGTGTTTAGCGTGTAATTGTTGTCAAAGGTTGTGCCGGGATAGGCAGCGATCGCGCTATAACTGCCGCGATTTACTATCCCAAGCGCGTCATCGCCAACAACGTCGCGGGTGAATCTGATGCATCTGGAGCAAAGAATGCAGCGTTCCTGATCAAGCATGATCCTGGGTCCAAGATCGACCTGCTTGTTCTTGTGGACCTTGGTCTCAACAAATCTCGAGCTCGCACGGCCATATTCAACCGAATACTCCTGCAGCTTGCATTCGCCAGCCTGATCGCAAATCGGGCAATCCAACGGATGATTGATCAACAGGAACTCGAGCACGCTTTGCCGCATGAGTTTCACCGTGGGCGTTGAAGTGTAAATCTCCATCCCGGGCGAAACCGGCGTCGCGCAAGCAATGGCCGGCCGCGGCGATTTTTTTATTACGAGCGAGCCATCAGGCTGGCGCATTGGTTTTCGATCCGGGCCAAGCGCCGGCACTCCGTATTCCACAAGACACATGCGGCAGTTGCCTGCCACCGGCAGCTTGGGATGATAACAATAGTGCGGCACGGTCACCCCCGCCAGCTCACAAGCCTGCAACATTGTTGTCGGCACCTGCCGCCCCTGCCAGTCCGGCATCGTGCGCGGAACAAGCACTGTGCGGCCGTCCACCGTGACGCTTATCATTCCCGGAGGAGCAGCCAAGGGGTCATTTGATTGTTGCGACTGCTTCATCACAAATCCACGTTTGTCACTGTGTCTCCGCAAAAGCCCGGTCTGACTTCTTGTCCGCGTTTGCCTCCGCTTTGGCGCGGAATTCATCCCCGAACTTGACCAGGAAACTCTGGACCGGCCACGAGCACGCTTCTCCAAACGCGCAAATGGTCCTCCCGCCGGGAATCTGGTCCGCAACGCTCAACAGCAGCGCAACGTCAGCAGGCTGTCCCCGGCCCTTTGCCAGACGCCGCAGAATCTTCGCCATCCAGAGCGAACCCTCCCGACAAGGCGTGCATTGGCCGCAGCTCTCATGAGCAAAAAACTCGCTGATGTTCGCCAGCACTTCCACCATGTCGGCCGAATTATCCAATACGATGATCGCTCCAGAGCCGGACATGCTCCCCGCGGCCGACACGGAAGTGAAATCGTACGGCAGATCAAGCACGTCCATTTCGGTTTCGATCATCTTTCCATCAGCGGTTCTCTTGTTCACCCGAACCTTCTCTCCGGCCCGGAACACCTTTGCAGAAACGCCGCCCGGAATGATCGCCTTGAGCTGGCGGCCATCAAGCAGACCGCCCCCAAAAGCCTCGTCGAAAATCAAGTCGCGAAATGTCACTTTGCCGACCTCGATCTCATAGCAACCGGGCCGCTTCACATGTCCGCTGATGCAGACAAGCCGCGTTCCCGTGTTGTCAGGCGTGCCGAGGCGCGCGTACTCGGCGCCACCCATGCCCACGATATGTTTTACCGCGCAAAGGGTTTCGACGTTGTTCACTATGGTTGGGCATTGGTAAAGGCCAAGCACGGCGGGAAAATACGGAGGTTTGATCCGCGGATAGGGGCGTTTGCCTTCGAGTGACTCGATCAGGCCTGTTTCCTCCCCGCATATGTAGGCGCCGGCGCCGCGGTGTATGTAAATGTCAAGGTCATATCCGCTTCCCAATATGTTTCTGCCCAGAAAACCTGCGGCACGGGCTTCTTCGAGCGCCCGATCCAGAATGCGCGCGCCCTCGATGAATTCGCCCCGGATGTAAATGAATGCCAGATGCACATCGTTCGCGTAACAGGCAATTATCATGCCCTCAATCAACTGGTGCGGGTCATGATGAATGATCTGCCTGTCTTTGAACGTCCCGGGCTCGGACTCGTCGGCATTGCAAACAAGGTAAACGGGTTTCCCGCTCTTGCGATCCACAAGCGACCATTTCATCCCGCACGAGAAGCCTGCGCCGCCTCTGCCTCGGAGACCTGAAATCTCGACTTCGCGTCTGATTTGTTCTTTCGGGCCAAGGGTGGTGCCGTCGGGCTGGGCCGCTGGCTGGAGAGCCAGCGCCTTTCGCAGCACCTCATACCCGCCATGCCGGAGATAACATTCGATATCCGTGCTGTATCCGGGTTTGCGGATGTTTTTCAGGATTAAATGGCGCTCACAAGGCATGACAGCTTGACTCCTGCATTCAAAAGCTTAGCATATACACCGGTTGGCGTTGCCGAGTGGTGTAACGGTAGCACAGCAGACTCTGGATCTGTTTGTCATGGTTCAAATCCATGCTCGGCAGCCAAATTGCCTTCACGTCCTGTCCCGCATTTGCATCTGCACTGGTCCAACAACTTGTCAACCTGTTCGATGGTCATTTGTTCGTGCTGGGTTTCGTTGCACATAATCACAGGAGCGGTGCCGCAACTGGCAAGGCATTCCACAAACTCGACCGTAAACAACCCGTCGGTGCTGGTTTGCGGACCGGGTTTGGCCGGGTCCAACCCGAGCTTCTCGCATATGTGCCTGTGGAGTTGATGCGACCCGGCGAGGGCACAGCTCAGCGTGCGGCATATGCGCAAATGGAACTTGCCGAACGGTTCGCGCCGGAACATCGGATAGAAAGTCACCAGTTCCAACACGTTGATCGGACGCAGCCCGAGCTTGCGCGCTGTCCACTCGATCGCTTCCGGCGATATGCAGCCAAAATGCTCCTGCAACGCATGCAACACCATCACAACCGCACTGCGCGGTTTCGGATAACGTCGGACCAACGCATCAACTTTCTCTTCAACCTCTTTGGGCACGGCCCAGCTCATGGTCTTCAATGAAATCGTGCAGCGACAAGTTCAATCGGCTTCACCTGTCGCATTCTCCCATTACAAAATCGAGCGACCCCAGAATCGAGACGATGTCACTGATCATGTGGCCTGGCAGCAACTGTGGCAACACGCTCAGCGTTACAAAGGACGGCGATCGGATTTTGAGCCTGTAGGGCGTGCCGCCACCGCGGCTGTTTATGTAAAAGCCCAGCTCGCCTTTTGGGTTTTCAGCGCCAAAGTAAACCTCGCCCGGCGGCGCATTAACCCCCTGTGTCGCAAGAATGAAATGATGAATCAATTCTTCCATTTTGGTTTCCACCGATTCCTTGGGTGGAAGGCTGATCTTGAAGTCGGGGTGGTTAACCGGCCCGTCTGGCAGTTGATCGAGGCACTGATGTATTATTCGCACGCTCTGCCGCATTTCTTCCATCCGAATCAGATAGCGATCATAGCAATCGCCAACCGAACCCAGCGGCACATCAAAATCGAGCCTGTCATACACAAGGTATGGCAGTGCCTTCCGCACGTCGTAGTTGACGCCGCTTCCCCGCAAATTAGGCCCTGTCAGGGCGTAATCGACAGCCATTTGTCGCGGGATAACTCCAAGACCGCGTGTGCGATCCACCCAAATCCGGTTCTTCGTCAGAAGCTGATCAACTTCGTTTATCGTCACCACGACTTCGCCAAGGAACTTCCTGCAGGCGTCGGTCCAGCCGTGCGGAAGATCGCGGGCGAGCCCCCCTATCCGTGTGTAACTGGTGGTGAAACGCGCGCCAGTGAGAGACTCGCACAAATTGTAGATCTTCTCCCGTTCTGTGAACGTGAGCAGAAAAACGGTCATCGCGCCTACATCCATCGCCCATGAACCTATTCCAAGCAAATGCGACGATATCCTTGCCAACTCACAGCAAATGACTCTGATGTACTGGCAACGAAGCGGCAGTTCACGGTCAATCCCGAGCAGTTTCTCCACCGCAAGCGCGTACGCCACGTTGTTGGCCAGCGGCGCCAAGTAATCAAGCCGGTCCGTGTACGGTATGAACTGCGTATAGGTCATGCTCTCGGCGATCTTCTCATCGCCACGATGCAAATAACCAACGTCCGGCCATGCGCCCTTCACCATCTCGCCATCCAGCTCGAGCACAATGCGCAGCACGCCGTGCGTCGATGGGTGCGATGGCCCCATGTTAAGAATCATCCCGTCCTTGCGCTCAACTTGCGGCTCGACAGCAGAAAGCGGCGAGCCCGTGCCCGGAGTTTCCCGCTCCACGCCCAACACTCGGCCCGAGGAATCCGCAAAATCAAACTGCCGTTTATCTGCCATTTTGACGCTGTCAGCTTTCGTCGCCTCTTGATCGCGGTTCGCGCTCAATTGTGTCTTTTCCGCCGGGTTTTGTCACGAAAGGCCCGCCTTCGAGCGGAGCCACCTCTGTAAAGGCGACATCCGGCACTTCACTGGGCTTGCCGCACAACGGAAAATCTTTTCGCAACGGATGATACGGGTACCCCTCCCACATCAGAATTCGCCTCAAATCCGGGTGCCCGCGGAACCGAATTCCCATCATGTCATACACTTCACGCTCGTGCCAGTTTGCTGCAGGCCAAACGTGGGTAAGTGTCGGAATCTCGGGTTGATCTCCCGACAACGAGACCTTCAGACGAAGATGACAGTTGTGATGGATGCTGTACAACTCGTACACCATGGTCCAGCGCGGTTCCTCCCCAAGATTGTCAATGCTGGTTATGTCCAACAAAAACTCGAATGAGAGGGTTTCCCGAGCAAACCTGCAGACGTCTGCAATGCGCTCGGGCTCGATCAACCGGAGCGTGATTTCACCCCTGAATTCCACCGGTTCGACCACCACGTTTGGGAACTCGACAAGCAGTTGCGTTGCCAGATTACGCGCGCTCATGAGGCATGGGAAACTCGGTCCGATTCCACACCAGGCCGCCGCTCCTTCTTGAGCAATGCAAATGACGGTTCGCGATCCACTTTGGCCTGCAGTTTCATCAGTGCGTCAAGGAGCGCTTCGGGCCTGGGCGGACACCCCGAAACATACACATCAACCGGCAAGATCCGATCCACCCCCTGTAACACCGCGTAACTCCGGTACATCCCGCCAGTTGACGCGCAGGCACCCATCGCGATCACCCATTTCGGTTCTGTCATTTGGTCATAAAGACGTTTGACCACCGGCGCCATCTTGTACGTCACCGTCCCGGAAACAATCATCACGTCAGATTGCCGTGGCGAGAATCGCATCACCTCCGCCCCAAACCGCGCGATGTCGTATCTGCTCGCGCCGGTTCCCATCAACTCGATTGCGCAGCACGCAAGGCCCATCGGCATGGGCCAAAGCGAGTTCTTTCGGCACCAGTTGATCAGCGCATCCAGACGCGTGACAATCACTTCGCCTTCACGCCGCGGATCGCATTCGATTACTGAATCAGGCTTCATTGCTTGTTCAAGAGCAACAGCGAATTGCGCGCAACCTAACCCCCACCGCCATCGCCCGCAAGCCGATTGTCGAACGTGATGCCGAATCAGTTTGGTCTTCCGTTCGAGAACGTTCAACGTGCAACGTACAACGTACAACGTTCAACGGCATTACTGCTCAATTGATGCTCGTTTGAAAGCCGCCTAAAGGCGGGACTCTAGCGGCCGTGGGCATCGCATCGCCCGAGGTGCAGAGCAACCCATCGCTGTTAGAGGCTGTACCGCCGTGACCGCCTTACTGGCGGCCAGAGAAGCAGATACGGAGAAATTGACCAAACTCGCGGCGTGAAAACCTTCGCGAATATGAATAACTTTTCAATATAATGATACAGCGCGGTAGAACTGATGTGGTTCCATCATTGCTCCCGCGTCGAAGAGCGTCTGACCGCTGGCTGGCAATGGTACTACCGCTGCTTCTTCCCAGTTGACCAAATCCCGGCTCTGCTCCAATCGTACCAATCTCCCAGGTTCACCTTGAATCGTGAACTTGAACGCGAACTGATCAAACACAAGCCTCACAAACCGGTACGGATTGAACTCGTAGGCGCCGATGTCGAACCGGGCCACGCCATCGCCGTCGCCGTCCAATGGACGTGACAGACCGACAATGTCTGTGGACACGATGTCAGTCAGGTTCGTGCCAGCGTCGATACAAGGCGAGTCTGGCAGGAGCCGGAAGTCTCCTGCGGGCGCATTCACAAACCGCGGATCAGCATCGATATTGCCGATGCCATTCGTTGGCAATGGCGTCGTGCAACAATAGTTCATTGCTGCGTCGTAGTAGTTTGGCCCATATGGGGCTTCATTAAAACAGACGATACAGTTGTAAAGCGTGCCGCCGGCGGCGCCACCGCTGACCAACTCAGCCGAGTTGCGGGTCAAAGTACAGTTATAAAGCGTGCTACCGGCGGCGCCACCGCCGTATTCATTAGCCGAGTTGCCTCTTAAAGTGCAGTTATACAACGTGCTCTCCCAGGCGCCGCCGCCGGACCCAGCGGAGTTGCCGGTCACAGTGCAGTCGTAAAGTATGCTCTCGGAGGCGCCGCCGCCCGCATAAGCCGAGTTGCCGATCGAAGTGCAGTTGTGAAGCGTGCCGCCGTAGGCACCGCCACCCCATTCACGAGCCCAGTTGCCGGCAAGCAGGCAGTTCGTTATGACACACGCCCACGGCTCGGCGTAAACTCCGCCGCCATTCCAGGCACTGCCGTTGGCCAAAGTGAACCCGGATAGGATCGCGCCGGTGGCCAGATAAATGCAGCGCATCTTGCCATTGCCGTCGATAACTGTCGATTTCGGACCATCGACGCTCCGCAAGATCAACGGTTTGTTGACCACCACACGGTTTGTGCTCCCGTCCGAACCTCGACATTCGCCCGCAGCGTATCTCCCGTTGGTAACCAACACAGCCGCCCCTCTC
>JAAYVR010000077.1 GCA_012517065.1 Verrucomicrobiota bacterium
ACGATTCTGGACATGCAGTGATAGACGACGGTTTTACCCTGAAGTTTGATTCTGGGCAGTCTCATTACAACCTCCTTGATTTGTCTTGTTGTTCTCCTTGCAACAGAGCGACAGGCACGCAGCCGTGCCTCCCATTGGCCGACTGCTTGGGCGGGTCCGGGTCAGAACCCGGGTCGCCCAAATAACGTGTCTGTCCCTCTATTTGGGGGTAAAATCGCACAACACACTCCGGGAGTCAAACGGAGCCGGGGTGTTGGCGAAGCGTCGTGGTGTAGTAGGGCTATCTTGGGGTAGTGTGTCACCATCCCAATCCAGCTCCCAGAAAAATCCCGAGAACGACAGCCCTCCAAGCCATAAGCTGCTGTGCAGCGTTGCGAGACAGAAGTGTTCATTGTGAGGAGCGGCCTGCTGCTTTTTCCCAAGGGGTGCCGTCAAGGGCAGGGCACCAACTTGCGAGGCGTTCTGCGTGAGAAAGATGCTCTTGCTCAGAGGTGATTCAGGAAACTGAGGTTGTCTGCTCTGTGCGCGTCTTCACACAAGCCGCTGAAATCCGCCGGGCAAAGGTACGTTTATCTGGGAGAGGCCTCAGGTTTCCCGGCTACCGAGCTGCAATCGACGGCTCTTGCACGCCCTCAATCACAGCAACAGCAGCAGCGTGGCTCTCAGTATGCGTCAGGCTAAGATGCACAAGTCTTCCGCCTCTTGCCTCAAGGAGTCTGGCGCCCTTACCGTGAAGAACGACGTATGGTTGGCCCGATTCACGCCTGCGCACCTCGATATCCTGCCAGCCAAGATGCGGTCCTATGCCGGTGCCGAAAGCTTTTGAGACCGCTTCCTTGGCGGCAAAACGAGCCGCAAGATGCGGACTTGGGTCCGCAAAACTCTGGCAATACCGAATTTCCTCCTCCAAAAACAGGCGACGCAAGAAACGATCGCCGAAGCGGTCACAGGCTCTGGCAACACGGGCAACCTCGACAAGGTCAATTCCCACCCCAACAATCATTGCGGACTCCTTTACCCCTTGTACGACTCCAGTAAAGCCAGCATCTCGCGCACCGCGGCGGCCAGACCCACAAAGACGGCCCTGCTTATGATGCTATGACCGATGTTCAGCTCAACAAGGTGCGGCACGGTAAGCAAATGCGGCAGGTTCGAATAGTTCAGTCCGTGACCTGCATTGACAAGCAACCCTAGAGCATGCGCCCTTCGCGCAGCAGTTATAAGGCGGTTCAGTTCGGCATCCCGTTTTTCCGGTTCTGAGAAACTGTTTGCAAACGACCCCGTATGCAACTCGACGAACTGACTTCCAACCCGCGCTGCAGCTTCTATTTGCTCAATATCCGGCGAAACAAACAGGCTCACCTGAATGCCCATTTGGTTCATGCGCCGTCGCGTCTCCGCGATCTCACCCTCTGCCGCCAGAACGTTAAGACCTCCTTCCGTCGTAACCTCCTGTCTGCGTTCCGGGACGATACAAACTATTTCCGGTTTCAACCGCAGTGCGATTTCAACTATCTCGGGAGAATTTGCCATTTCGAGGTTCAACCGGGTCCGCACCACCTCGCGAAGTTTCCAAACGTCCCGGTCTTGTATGTGGCGGCGATCCTCCCTGAGATGCACCGTGATGCCGTGCGCACCGGCACGCTCACATTCAATTGCCGCTGCCACCGGGTCGGGTTCGCCAAAAGATTGTCCCCTGTAACGCGCCTCGCGAACAGTGGCAACGTGATCGATATTGACACCGAGCTTGAGCATTTGACTCCTGATTAACGCCTGGGTGAAGGCACTTGCGGAACAGCCCTGCTTGCCGGCGCCGTGCGTATCGCGGAAGAACGCGCCGGGGCCGGATTGGTTGCAGCCGGCTTTGTGCGGTCGAGCCTGAGAAACGACGGGTTTATTTGCGGCGTGGTGAGCCTCGGGAACCCGGGGTCTTCCAGCCAACGCGCAATCAAGACCAACTCGAGGCTCGTGAATCCAACCGATGAGGACCGCACAAGATTCAGCTCGGCCGGGCTGGTGCACGTGACCTCTGTCACCGCGTTGTCCATGTGCCGAAACACGTTGGTGTCGGCCAGCCACAATCGCACCGCGCTGTTCGTTGGCAATGATTCGTAACCGGCGATCATCCAGTAAACTTCTTTCATCCTGCGCCAGTCATCGACTCGGACCTGGCTCAGTTCCCAATCGTAATACAAAAGATTTGTCCGCCCGATAATCTGCGCATACAACTCTTGCGGCGCGGGCACAACCTTTGTATCAGGAGGGAAAATCCCCGCCATCACAAACCCTTTGTCGGCTGTGGGAGCTTGTTGGACGAATGGTTCGACAATGGGGAGACGGCGCCACACGTACCTGAGCTTGTTAGTCTCCGAATCGATGAATGCGAACCTCGTCCAATAGAGATGGTTCGTTACAGCAGAAGGTAAATACCGCGCCAGCCGTTGCAACGAGTCGCTCATGTCTTCCATTTCCCAAGCCATGTACGTGCGAAAAGGAATGTGCGCCTGCCCCCAGACAAAAAGCTGATTGGGAACAGATTTCACGCCGCTATCTTTGACCCACTGCTGAGAGCTCAGCCACGGCCTGAGCCCTTGGATTGCCGTAAACGAAACCAGCGGCTCGCTTATTGTGTTGGTCGGTATTCGCCATGGCTCAACACGAAAACCCGGTGGCCGCGAATAAGTCATCTGCGCTACCGTGCGCAAATTGGGACCACGGCCGACGACTTGCAGCTTCGTCTGCGGCCACGCAATTGTGCGCGACCAATTCAGCAACTCCGCGGTTCTCTCAAGGTCCGCTTGAATCGCAAGCCACGCCTCCTTGTCGGGTTGAACAGGACGGCCTTCTGACTTGATTCTGGCGAGCCATGTCGCTGCCATACTCTGAGCGCCGCTGCCCCACGATAGAAGCAGCCAGTTGCCAGCTTCCAACACTCGTACCGTGCAAGCTGTTCCATCCCATTTGGCCTCGATCCCTTTGTACACTTCAAATTGCACTTCCGATGGCGCAGTGGCTCCGAGCATGCCGAGCGCTTTCTTCAGGTTTGCAAGCCAGACGGATGCCCGTTGCGGCGGCAGCTTGATCGCGAGATCAAGCTGCAGAGAGTGGCCGGCGACGTCCAACGACACCACCCCGGCCGATTCATGATCGAGTATGTCCCGGATCAAGGGCGCAATCAGCGAAGTGTGATCGCCGCCCGGCAACCGGGCATTGGCCGGAACAAGATTGGTCGTAGCACGCGCAAATTTCTTGACCACATCGTCAACCAGATTGCGAGTTGACGGTTCTGAAAGGACCTTCTGCAAACGAGTGGCGTTGGTATTCCCAGAGAGCGATGCAGCGCCAACAAAATGCCAGCTCGCCAAAGGCCCGGCTTTTATTGGTCCCGATTGCCCTGTGCCTGTCCCCAAAATGCCAGCCGTGTTGCGGGCGTCGCAACCGACAACCACAAACATGAACAGCACAGTGAATTGAATGCAGCGTGTCATAGCGCGCTCTTTTGAATGCCAGATAAAACCGCGATTAGCAAACGGAAACAGCATCGGCCATGCCCCGTCTCGGACCAGCTCCCTCTGGGTAGCATCGGATTCCTTGACCCCCTGTGTTTGTGCGTTTACTCTCCGAACTCACATTTGATGAGGCGTTCTTGGATCAACATCATCGCCGCCACAACGGTGGCGGGTATCTCGGGTGCATGGGCCGCAACCACAGCCAATGGCCTTGTTGCCATCGTAAACGACGAAGCCATTACATGGAAGGAAGTGGCGCAGCAAGCCGCGATGGCAGTCGAGGCACGCATGGCTTCTCTTGCCGCCAGGTCTGCAAAACTCGAAGAGGAGATCAAGAAAGCCCAGCAGGATGCACTCGAAATGCTCGTGCAACGCAAGCTGATCCTGCACGAATTCAAACAGGCAGGATACAACCTGCCAGAAAGCCTGATCGAAGACAGGGTGCGCAGCAGGCTTCGTGAAAGGTGGGGCGGCGATAGGGCAACCATGACGCGCGACCTCCAAAGCCGCGGAATGACCTTCGAGAAATACCGTGAAATGATTCGAGAAGAGATTATCTGGGAGGCAATGCGCGTCAAGAACGTCGCCCGCGAAATCGTTATCTCACCCCACAAAATCGAAAAGTATTACGCGGAAAACTTGGACAAGTTCAAGGTGGCCGACAGTGTCAAACTGAGAACCATCATGATTGCAAAGCCCGCGTCGGGTCCACCGGAACAGGCCCGCCGCCGCGCACTCGAAATCCTCAAGAAACTCGACGAGGGCGTGCCTTTTGCAGAACTCGCCGGCGTATATTCCGAAGACAGTTTCCGCAACCAGGGGGGCGACCGCGGCTGGGTCGAATTGGAACGTGAACACTATCAACCGGCCCTTGACCAGGCCATCCGCGCCCTCAAACCCGGCGAGCACAGTGGGGTTGTGGAAACCGACAGAGCATTCTGGATCGTTCTGGTCGAGGATTCCAAGACAAGCCATATTCGCCCGCTTCCCGAAGTCCGGGCCGAAATCGAGCGCATTCTGACCGAACAGGAGAGAAACCGACTCGAAAAGGCTTGGATTGACCGCCTCAAATCCAAAGCTTTCATTCGGTACTTCTAGCCCGGAAGCCTCACCTCCCCACAGACACACCCAAGCCTGCAGTCTCGCGAGAGTCACCGGAGCCCGCAGGTTGCTGGATCCTAAGCAGCCGGCCGCTTTGCAGGCAACTCACGGTGTTCAACCGCATATTTCGTAGCCCGGCGTAGCCGGAACCAAAGTCGCCCCACGGGCCGTGCCCGGCTCTTGCACCCCATGGACCTTCAGCCACGTCGGGCAGGGGAATATGCCCAGCGACTCCGTCGCAAGCAACAGCACGCTGATCCCAGTGGTTTCTCCGCGCTGCCGCATATGCAGTGGGCGTTGGTGGGCGCGAAGCGCTTGGAGTGCGGCAGCTTGCTGCCGCTTTGTCTTCATGCACAAACAACGTGCCTGGAACCATATCGGCATGATGGAGAGAACAACGTGTCTGTCCCCATATCGGCATCCGAGGGGTTCCTCCGCACACTTCGGCAGCCCCCGATTGGAACAAGGGGCAATTTGCAGGCCACGCCGCAATCCGGGGGCAAAACCCAAACAACGAGCCTGTCACTCTATTCGGGGCCACACTCAGACAACGGGCCTCCCAGTTTATGCGGAGCCTCGAGGCAACTACGTGTCTGTCCCCACGTGCATTCCAAGAATCGCCTTGCTGCCGCCAGCGCGTTGGCGGAATCGGTTCCGCCGGGGAGCGCGGCGTGCGGTCCGATAATTGAGATTCTCTCGTCTGGGCGGGGGTTTCCTTGACCCGGAAATCTCACTGGAGTAAAGGCACGGGCGAATCCGAGGGGGCTGACCGATGAGATTTCCGGGTCAAACATGCGGGCTGATGCCAAATAGCCGTCTTTGTGAATCTGCGGAGTTTTTTGGTTTGCAGAGTTTCTGTTGGTGGGTATTTTCATCACGTAACCAACCAGAAAACAGCCATGTACTTCGGAGTCGATTATCATCCAGAGCATTGGGTTTACCCCTACGCGGGTACACCTGAAGAACCAGAGACCCGCTGGGAACGCGATGCCCAGCTCATGGCAGCAGCCAGCGTCAACGTGGTGAGAATGGGCGAGTTCTGCTGGGGACTCTACGAACAAGAAGAGGGGAAATACGACTTCGAATGGATGCGGCGTGTCATGGACATAATGAAAAAGCACAACATACAGGTTGTGCTGGGCACGCCGACAGCGGCACCGCCACTTTGGCTCGCTCACAAACACCCTGAAATACTCCCTCTTGATGAACAGGGCCTGACGCTCCACGAAGGCACGCGACATGCCTATTGCATGAACAGCGACGTTTACTGGGACTACTCCAGAAGAATCATCACGGCGCTCGCAGGGGCACTCGGAAACCACCCGCAATTGATCGCGTGGCAAATCGACAACGGCATCGGAGGCCATCGCACAGAGTTTTCGTTCAATGAAGAATCCAAGCACGACTGGCATGCATGGTTGAGAGCAAAATACGAGACCATTGACCGCTTAAACGAGTGTCTTGGGTTGAGGTTTTGGGGCCAGGTGGTCAACCGGTGGGAGGATGTCCCGATGCCCATGATGGCACCAACGGTCCACAACCCCGCTTTGGTCCTTGACTGGATGCGCTTCGCAAGCGACACCTGCATCGCATACGTCAAAATGCAGGCCGACCTCCTCCACGAACTTACCCCGGGCATTCCGGTGACGACAAACCTCCGCGCCCTTTCCAGACATTACGATCACTTTGACATGGCAGAAGTGCTGGACTTTGTCTCGTTGGACACTTACGCAACCCTTCAAAGACGCCCATCAGAGAACGCTGCCGAGTACGACATCATGCGTTCCCTCAAAAAATCCGGAATCAAGACACCGGACGGACAGGAAGGTTTCTGGGTGATCGAACAAAAAGCGGGCAATGTGAACTGGCAGGAAGTCAATTCCCTGTTGCGGCCCGGCGTGGTTCGGCTCTTCACATATCAGCTTCTGTCGCGTGGCGCAACGGGCGTGCTCTATTTCTTCTGGAGATCACCGAGAATAGGTTCCGAGAAGTTTTACGGCGGCGTCCTCACGCACGACGGACGTGGCGACAACCGCGTTTATCGCGAAATCTGCCAGATCGGCGAAGAGATGAAATTGCTGGCGCCAATACTGCGCGATACCAAGGTCGTGGCCGAAACTTGTATCCTGTTCAGCCACGCCAACGATTGGAAACTCAAACAGCCGCAGCAGCATACGGCCCATTTCAAGCTGCGCGATCATATCATGCTATTTTACAACGCCTTGCACGACCTTAATATCCCGGTCGATTTCGCACGGCCGACCGATGATTTATCTGGTTACAAGGTGGTGTTTGCTCCGTCCCTGCACCTGCTGGCCGGCGGCGAAGCTGACCTACTCAAATTGTATGTCCACAACGGCGGAACCCTCGTCGCCACATTCAACACCGGCCTTGTGGACGAGCACGATATCGCCCCTGACAACGGTTTTCCCCATGACATGACCGACATGTTCGGGCTGGAGGTTCTTGAATTCGATCCCATCCCGCCCGAGGAAGAAAACCACCTGCTTTTCAAGCCGCAATTCCCGGCCACGCACTCGCATGCAGGCCGAATCTGGTGCGACGTTATCGAGCCAAAAGAATGCCAGGTTCTTGCAACGTTCACCCGGGACTTTTACGCCGGACGTCCCGCGCTCACCATCAACGGCTTCGGCGCCGGCCGGGCGGTCTATATTGGCACAATGTGCAAACAGAACTTCTATTACGACCTCGTCAACTGGCTCCGCCAAATCTGCAACATAACCCAGCCCCTCAAAGTCCCGGAATCTGTCGAGGTAAGCATGCGCCAAAAGGGCGACACACGAATCTATTTTCTGCTCAATCATCAAAGCAGCCCTGTCCGAGTCAGCTTTTACAAACCAATGCACGACTACTTAACCGGCAGCACATTGACCGGTCACCACGACATCCCGCCACACGGGGTGTTAGTCCTTGATGAACGGCTCCCGCAGTCCCAGACAGCCCCCGCCTGAACATCGCCGGCAATTGCCCCCAATTCGATGCCCGCTCTCTCACTATGACCAGTTCACCGGCAAACCGGCCAAGGCGAAAACACCCGGCTGAACCATCACCTCGAGACAAGGTGTTGGCCGAGTGGCGCGGCGTTGACCTGTCCCCCTTGGAACGAGCAAATGCAATGGCTGCACGCTCAACAGCCGAGATCATGCCCAAGGTCCTGAAAAAACTCAGGATCGATCAGCGGCAACTCGAAACCGAAATCCTCAAAGTCTGGAATCACCTCATAGATCCGTCGGTGGTTGCACACGCACAGCCAACAGGCCTTCACAAGGGAACCCTGTTCGTCTCGGTTGACAGCAGCGTTTGGCTGGACGAAATAGTGCGCTATCGCAGGGAAGAAATCCTCGCCCGCCTTCAGCACAGTTTCGGAAGCGACCAAATCAAGAGAATTTCATTTAAGATCGGGTGATTGCCACCGCACCAGTTCCACAATCACTCAGTTCGTGAAATGCGCGGGCCAGATCGAACTGGAATAAGGCTACGCCATTACCTTGACCTTGGCGCCCTTGAGTTCGGCCTGTGTGCTGGCTTGTAACTCGTCAAGGGCGGAACGAAGTTGCCGCTTCGTTTCCCCCGACATGCGGTCTATGAACAGCACGCCGCGCAAATGATCGTACTCATGCTGAATTGCCCGAGAAAGCAGACCGCCACACCGGAAGGCTATCGGCTTGCCGTGCTCATCGATGGCTCGCACTGAGACAACAGCGGGGCGTGCTATATCCGCAAAAACCTCCGGGAAACTCAGGCAGCCTTCGGGGCCGGTCTCGCGATCTCCCTCGAGCTCGAGGCTGGGGTTGATTAATACCAACGGCATGATGGTTGCAACGTCGATTCGAACGCCGTCTTTCTCAACCCATGAAGGTCTGTCTTTGGCTTCGCGCACGTCGATCACGCACATTTGAAGCGCCTGTCCGACCTGTTGGGCTGCGAGGCCAACTCCCTGTGCCGCGTGCATGGTTTCAATCATGTCCGCCGCCAACTGTCTGATTTCAGGCGTAACAGTTTCTATCCGTGCACCGGGTTTGCGCAGGGCCGGGTGACCATATTTTACAATCGGCAGAATCATTCTATGAAATCAGTAGGCTATGGATGCATCCTGAAGCATTTGTGCCAGCTCGGTCACGCTTGGGCTTCGTGCGTTCCGCACATAAAAACCGCTGCATGTCACTCCCGTCAGCAGACAATCCAGATTGTCCAGGCCAAGCAGCTTGCCCAAACAAAAACCCGAGTTGAAATGATCGCCCGCACCGGTCGTGATCAGCGGTTTGTCGGTCACGGGGCCGGCTGTAATTGAGACTTCACCGTCGGACACAGCCAGAGCGTACCGCACCGGGTGAATCACAACAGCTTGAACAGGCACGCGACTGTGAATCTCCCGACCGAGCCTCGAGAGGCCTTCCGGCGATTGATCCGATACGTCCAAGCCAAGCGCTCTGCCGCCGACTTCGACGGCTTCCTTCTGGTTCAGTCCCAGCGTCACATCAAAGTATTTCTCAAACCGCACAATCAACTCGAGCGCGCGCCGAATGTCTTTGGCCGTCCTCTTTTCCGGATCGGCAAGATCAATGAAAAGCTTTCGCCGTCTGCCGTCGATGCCAGGGCAAATCTCATTCAGAACCGCCTCCCAAATATCGCTCATGTAGGTCAGCATTGTCCAGTTGACAAAACCCACCAGGTCGGCCGACCCGAACCTTGCGGCAAACTTGTCCCGGCCAAACCTCTCGACAATGTTACGCCAGTTCATTTCTTTCAGCGACTGGTGTTTGCCGAGCATGACTTTTCCATTCTCGAACTCGACCGCGTATGTGTAGCCTGGTTCGGCTATGGACGATACTTCAGCGCGTTTGCAGAACTCGTCGAACACGGGATGGATGCTCGGATGTCCCAAAATGCCAAGATAAGAGACTTTCAGTCCAAAGCTTGTGAGTGCATTGGCCATGATTGGTCCGTTGCCGCCAAGCTTGACCATCTGTGGCACCAACTCGATGTTCGTGCTCTTGTCAGCAGCATCCATGATGCGCTTTCCCCATTGTTCCATTCGGGCAAGGCGCGTGTAATGTTCAGCGTCCTGCCGCGTATCAACCACGTGGAGAATCTCATCCACAAACCCGTCCAGCCCGATAAAAGCCGTCAATTCCCTTGCCTTTTTGGCAGCGGCAAGCAGCTTCCGAGCACACTCATTACGACGTTCTTGCGTTACAGTCATGTTGTTAACAAACGATCAGGTTATCAGCCCCGAAAATCAACAGCGCTAATCTTGCACGACTCCAATGATCTGCAAGATTCTTTCCAGTTCGTCATCGGAGAAAAACCGTATTTCGACAGAGCCCTTGCCGCGTTTGTATCTGAGGCGCACTTTTGTTCCCAGCCTCTCCATCAGCCTGTTCTCCAACGAAACCACGTGCACATCAGGCTGCTCTCCAACCTTCGAAGACGCAGCTTCGGATTCCTTGGCCGCGCGCCCGCGCGCAAGCCACCTTGCCACGAGAGCCTCCGTTTGACGCACGTTTAGATTGTCGCGTATGACCTGCACTGCTGCCAATTGCTGTTCTTCAGGCCGACCGAGCCCGAGAATCACTTTTGCATGGCCAACGCTTATCTGGCCGTTTCTCAAATACGCCTGCACTTCGGCGGGCAGTTTCAACAGGCGCAACGCGTTTGCCACCGTGGCGCGGTTTTTCCCAACCTTCGCTGCCACGTCTTCCTGCTTGAGTTTGAATTGATCGATGAGCTGTTGGTAGCCTTGCGCTTCCTCGATCGGATTCAAGTTCTCGCGCTGGAGATTTTCGATCAACGCCATTTCTAATGCGGCCGTGTCGTCCGCCTCGCGCACAAGGACCGGAACCTCTGAAAGCCCGGCCAACTGGGCCGCACGCCAACGCCGTTCCCCGGCGATCAATTCGTAGTGTTCACCGCGCATCCGAACCACCAACGGCTGTACGATGCCCTGGCTCCTGATCGAGTCGGCCAGTTCACGCAGAGATTCTTCGGGAAAGTCTTTTCTGGGTTGAAGCGGGCAGGGGCGAATGCGCGTCAAAGGGACAATATCCACCCGTTCCCCTTTCGGAGGGGTTTCCTCGACTTTCGTTGTTTCATCCGCGGCTGCCGGTTGCGGTGGCTTGACAGATGTCGAAACGTCACCGAGCAAAGCGCCCAGACCGCGACCCAATGCCGGTTTGGCCATGCCCACCCAGTGTCCAGAAGGACAACCCAATTGTCAACGCAGAGGATTTGTGAGACCATCACGCGCCGTTCAATCGCAGGTTTTCAGCCGCAAACCAATCAGAGCAAGCGAAACCGACGTTGCAACCTTGGGTTTGCCCTGCGGCACGCATAGTATCCCGCTATTGGCCCCGTCTGAGACAGAGCTTCGTCCACGGGCGGACGCCAACCTTTGCGTTTGCTATTTGCGTTTGCTTCGTCTTAGCCCGGAAATCACACTCGAATACAGGAATGGGTGAATCCGAGGGGTGGCTGGCCAGATTTCCGGGAGTGAGCTTGACACCACAACAGGTCGCGTGTTATTACTCTGCCGACCACATTTAGCTGTATGGTCACCAACCAAACTCGATAATGCGTTGCCCGAAATGCCATGGCAGGGAAGACAAGGTGATCGATTCCCGTGCTTCTCGCGACGGGACCGCAATACGCAGGCGGAGGGAGTGTGTGAAGTGTGGACACCGCTTCACCACCTATGAGTCGGTTGAAACCCGTGATTTGTTGGTCATAAAGCGAGACGGCCGACGCGAGCAGTTCTCGAAGGAAAAACTCCGGAACGGGATCCTCAAGGCCTGCCAAAAGCGCCCGCTGAGCCACGAAGTAATCGATGAAATCGTGGACCGGATCACCACTGAGTTGCACGATCAGTACGACCAAGAGGTTCCGTGTGTGGTTATTGGCGAGCGTGTCATGGATGAGTTGCGCGAGTTGGACCCGGTCGCCTACGTGCGGTTTGCGAGTGTTTATCGCCGATTTGAAGAAGCAACAGATTTTGTTCTGGCTGTCAAACGACTTGAGGTGCCACGTGACACCGCGACCTTTCGCCTGCCTGGTTTTTAGGTCTGACGCGGACCAGATTTCGTGCGAGGCTGACCAGGTCTCGATCGAGCTGGTGGGCGCAGAACAGCATGGTGTCACCCAGCAGGTGCTCGAGAACGCCGCAGCAGCCGTGCTGCATTACTTCAGGACCGAGAAAGGGCTCAAGAACGTGTCGTTGAATGAGTTTGCGCATGCGATGGTGTTGGTGCTGCGCGGCTTTGGGTTCAACGTGCGTGTAGAGGATGAAGAGCCACCGCCGGTTCGAGTAATGGAAACTGACCTTGAAGGAATCGCCAAAGAATGTGGAGGCGCGTTTGAACTTGGGTTTTTCCCGAGATTGCGGCGCGAACTTGAAGTGCACCTTGAACAGGAACCGGAGGTCATACGTTTCACCGGCCTGCGTTCGTGTGTCATGCGGCTGTCGGGATCGCAGCGGTGGGGCCAGCGTTGCCAGGCGTTGAACGATCAAATAGTTGATTACATGCGTGATTGCCTCGGGCGTTTGCCCGGGAAAATCCGGTGCGCAGTAGTTGTGGAGTAAACCGAACCCCGGTGATTTGCTTCGTCGGACGGGCACCCCTTGTTGAATCATACCAATGAGCAAGACATTGTTCGAAAGAATCTGCAATCGTGAGCTGCCGGGAGATATTGTTTGGGAGGATGACCTCGTAGTTGCTTTCCGGGATATCAACCCGCAGGCACCCGTTCACGTGCTTGTCGTGCCACGCAGGCCAATCCCACGCCTGTCAGATGCCAAACCGGAAGACAAAGAGTTGCTCGGGCACGTGTTGCTGGCAGCA
The DNA here is from genome assembly GCA_012517065.1 of Verrucomicrobiota bacterium. Classification (GTDB taxonomy): domain Bacteria; phylum Verrucomicrobiota; class Verrucomicrobiia; order Limisphaerales; family J093; genus JAAYVR01. The sequence continues at coordinate 12,467 of JAAYVR010000077.1, forward strand.
GCGAAGGTGGCAGAGGTTCTCGGGCTCAAAAACGGATATCGCCTTGTGCTCAACACTGGCCACGACGCTGGAGAAGCCATTCCGCATCTTCACTTTCATCTGATTGGAGGGCGGAGGATGCGTTGGCCTCCCGGGTGAAAGCGACGTCCTGCGGTTTGACTTGTGTGCGGGTTTGGTGGACCATAGCCGCTGTAGCTTTCTATGAGCATCAAAGATAAACCAGAGCACCGCCAAACCCAAAGTGGCAACACCACACCCCTCCGGCTGAACTCGATGTTGGAAAACCTGCCCGTGTATCAGCCGGGCAGACCCATTGAAGAAGTCGCGCGCGAGCTCAATCTGCCGCCGGACGATCTGATCAAGATGGCTTCGAACGAAAACCCGCTCGGGCCATCGCCAATGGCACTTGAAGCTCTGGGCCACGCTCTGTCAAAACTGCACCTTTACCCCGACGGGAACTCTTATTACCTCAAACAAAGGCTTGCGCGGCACCTTGATGTTGATCCTTCGTGCATCGTTTTGGGGAACGGATCCAACGAGGTGCTTGAACTGGTTGGCCATGCACTGATAGCACCAGGAAGCGAGGTCGTGGTGTCCCAGTATTGTTTTGCCGTTTATCCAATCGTGACCCACCTGTTCGGCGGCAAGCTGGTCATGGTACCCGCACGTGGACTCGCTCACGACCTCCACGCAATGCGAGTTGCCGTGACGACCCGGACAAACGTGATGTTCGTGGCAAATCCAAACAACCCAACCGGAACTCTGGCCAGCCATGGCGAAGTAATGGAACTGATCGAGTCGATGCCCGCCGACGTGTTGTTGGTAATAGACGAGGCTTATATCGAGTACCTCGAAGACCCGCTGGATTTGCTCCCATTGGTGCGCGCAGGCCGGCAAAACCTCTTGCTTACGCGCACATTCTCGAAAATCCACGGCTTGGCAGGCCTCCGCGTGGGATATGGCATTGGACATCCAACCCTGATCGCCGCTCTCGAGAAAGTCCGCGAGCCGTTCAACATCAATTCCGCCGCGCAGGCGGCCGCAACTGCGGCTTTGGATGACAGCGCGCACATGAAACGCACACGCGAGAACAACAAAGCGGGCCTCGAGTTTCTCGAGCAATCATTCCGCAAGCACAATATCGAGTACGTGCCTTCCTCGGCGAATTTCATTCTGGTGCGTGTGGGCAACGGCCAGCGCGTGTTTGTCGAAATGCAGAAACTGGGCGTGATTGTTCGTCCGATGGGCGGGTATCAACTGCCCGAATACGTCCGCATTTCGGTGGGAACACCTGCGGAGAATCAGCGATGCGTTGATGCCCTGTGCAAGGTTTTGGGAATCGCGACCGGTTGACGACAGCGCAACCCGCGCAGGGAATCCAGCCGTATCGCGGCTCAGGCCCAAGTCAACCACGGTGCTATGTCGTATCCCCCGGGCTCGTCCCGTTGCAGAGATTATGAACTACTGTTCTGCCTTAACGGCTCGGCCTTTTCGCGGAAAGCGCCAGCTCGGGTCGCAGTGCAATCCGATTTGCATTGCGCCGAAGCGTTTACTGATTCTGATTGCCCTGGTTGGCGCGACGAGCTTTCCGGCCAATTGGTTTGGCATCGAGGTGAAAGGCGGTGAAATTTCTGAGACCTCGAACGGAACCGACCATGGGACTGCAACTTGGAAGCAGGCGGTTGACTCATGGGTGCCGTCATGGTTGGCCAAAGCACCGGCATTGCCACCGCCAAAAGGACAAGTGATCCGCGTTGCCAACGCGGACGACTTGTTGGCAGCGGTGGATCGCATCGAACCCGGCGGAACGATCCTCCTTGCCGACGGGCATTACCGCGTCCCACATGTCATTGTTCTTGAAGGAAAGACTGACGTCGCCATCAGAAGCGCTTCCGGAGACCCTTCGAACACCGTTCTCAGCGGCAAAGGTTGGGACAGGGGGAACGGTGGCGATGACATTCTGCACATCGGTCACTGCAACGGTGTGACGATAGCGGACCTCACGTTTGCGGATTGCCGTTCCTACGGAATCAAGGTCGAGGCAGAAAAAGGTCCGAAGAATGTTCACATCTACAACTGCCGGTTCCGGGACATCGGTGTGCGTGCCATCAAAGGGTCGGCCAGCCAAGACCCCAACCTCAGGGCGGTGAAGGGCTCGGTTCGCTACTGTGTGTTCGAGAACACGCGGATTCCGCCCGCAGACTGGTTGTTTGGGGGCGATTACATTTCAGCCATTGACATGATGGCGCTCGAAGACTGGACCTTTGCCGACAATGCCTTCAGAAACATCCGCGGACGAAATGGCGGCGGGCGCGCAGCAATCTTCATCTGGGTTCGATCGAGGGATATTGTGGTGGAACGAAACCTGATCCTCGACTGTGATCGAGGTGTGGCATTTGGCAATCCCGGCCAGTCAACTGCAAATCTCCCCGGAGAGCGCATTGTGCACGTAGTTGACGGTGTCATCCGCAACAACTTCATCAGTGGTGGTCATGATTGTGGGATCGAACTGTGGTATGCTCAGCGCATCAAGGTCCAACACAACAGTATCTGGCGCCCGGAACAAAACTGGCGCCGCGGCATCCGCATCGGAACCGGCACGGCACAAGCCGATATCGTGAACAACCTTGTGCATGGTGACATCCTGGCCGAGGGCGGCGAGGCGCAGCTCAAGAGCAACCTTGTTGGCCGGCTGGAAGGTTATTTCGCCGCCCCATCACGTGGCGACCTTGCTTTGACTTCCGATGCGAGTCGCGCGATCCACCAGGGCGTGCGCTTGCCCGAGGTCGAGGAGGACATCCGCAGACGACCGCGCTCAGAACATCCAGATTTGGGCGCATGGGAATCTGAAGCGAGGCCTCGCTAACCCGGGGAAACCTTCCTGCCTGACCAGACCAAGACACCTAACCCGGAAATCTCACCGCGATGAAAGCTTTGGTCGTCTTTGGCCAGTCAGGCGGTGAGATTTCCGGGCTAAAACTTGTACACATCGTTCGTCTGTCCGCATTGCGGACACCGGGATCGGTCCACATCCGGATCGTCTGTGTAAACATATCCGCAACCCTCGCAGCGGAAGATGTGGTCTGCTGACCCCATGAAACCAAAGCTGCGTCTTCGGATTTGACGGAGAAAAGAAAGCACCCCAACGCAGGTCAACAGCGTCAGCATGTACAGAAAAATGATCTTGCCAATGCTCATGAGACCGGCGGTGAAGCATTAGTTGAAGACGGCGCCGGAGCTGAGACAGGCGCAGGCTCGCGGGTCATCCAAACAAATGTTATGATCCCCCATTGGAGCCCACCTGAGGAGGCATCATTCGCCCGCGCAAACGTCAACCCCCTGGCAAATTCGAGCGCGCGTTCGTCCGCTGCAGCAAGACCGCTCCGGCTCAGAAGAGTCGCATTGATAACATGACCGTATTCGTCCAACAGCACCTGAACCGAAGTGGGAAGAAGAACATCGGTGAATTCCCATGTCGGCAGCGCTGGCGGATTCAGCAGTTGTCTGCGCGCCAGATTGCCTTCGAGTCGAATTGTGGAATTCGTCAGCAATGGCCTGATTTGAACCCCGCCAATCTCAGGCGGAACCGGCCGCACGAGGGGAATTTGAAGAGGCGTGGAATCAACCTGTGGCTGGCCACGGCTTCCCTTGATCTGAATGCTGATCTGGTCGGGCTGCAACCAGCGGTACGGCTCGGCAATGGCTGGCCGGTCTTGTCCAACATCAGTCAAACCGAACCACAAACGCCCGGAAAAACCATTTGAGCTCACGAGGGCATTATTGGCCGGGTCCCTCATTACAAACAGCTCAGCATGCGGGTCAGCTTGGTCAATCGCTGTCAGCAGGCAGATGCCCGTTCCCAAGTCAGTCAAATGGTCGGATTTGTGTTCGGGCTTGGCAGATAAAAGAGAGATAAACGTCAATTGCGCAACGAAAACGGCCGCGACCACCCCCATCCACCTGCGCGTGGACCAATCCCTTTTCTGGTTCGGCGGATTTCTGCCGTTCTGCCGAGTATCAGCAACCATGGCGTTTCATCTGATTTCGCACGAGCCTGTTCTTGACCCCTTCTCCGGCTCGCGTCGGCGCAACCGGTCTCATTGTGTTCCCTGGCTCTCCGGCCGCGTTGGAAACAGCGGCTGGCGCACTGCCATTATCACTTCGCTTATCCCAGACCGCTTTGCAAGCGTTGCGAGGCGGAGCACTTCGCCTTGTCGGACGTTCTCGTCCGCCATCAGAACCAATTGAACCGGGTGTTTGCTCGCCGCCACTCTGTCAGCGAGCTTGTCTCTGAGCTGCTTTTCACCTATGACCTGATGCTCGAAATAGATCAAGCCGTTCTGGTCTATTGCGACAACCAATTCTGGAGCAATCGAGGTTGGGCGGGGCATTGGCGGCACTTCCGGGAGTTCAATTCGGACGCCTGGCGCAGGCGCCAGAGACGAGTGCAGGACCAACATCAACAGCAACAGCAGAAAAACCGCGCAGAATGACCCAACATCCAGCACGTCGTCCATCGGCTTTATCGAACAACGAAACTTCATTTCAAGACGATTTCGGTGGCTCCGTCAGGAACCGTACTATTTCGGTCGCTGCCTTTTCCATGTCCCGAACAATGTCTCGAACCCGGCTCAGAAGATAACTGTGACCCGCTATGCACGGGATTGAGATGGCCAGTCCCATGCCAGTGTTCACAAGGGCCTTCCACACTCCGCCTGCAAGTTGGTTCATGGGCGCTGACACGCCCTCATGTTCGAGCACCTGGAACACGTCGATAAACCCCAACACTGTTCCCAAAAGCCCCATTACAGGCGCAATTCGAGCAATCGTGACCAGCAATGGCAACCGTTCTTCCAATCTCGGAATCTCGTCATTGGCGATCTCTTCCAACACCTGGCGGATTTGTTCCTTGCCTCGATCACGGTTCAGTATGGCGCTCTTGACCAAACGCGCGACCGGCCCGGCAGTTGCGTCACAGATCGATATTGCTTCAACCACATTATCCCGTTTCAAGACATTGCGCACCCCGTTGATGAAATCCAAAGAGTTGATCTGCTCACGGTGATAATGGAGCATTCGCTCAATGAAAACAGCTACTGCAACTGCCCCAACAACCAACAGCAGCCACATCATCACACCGCCATGCTTGATCAACTCAGGTAACATACGTTCCTTCTATACCCCGAACCGCCCGCCAGCAGCAACGATCAAATGGCCGCAAAACCTAACCAACAGCGGCAGACCTCAGTAAAACTCGGCTCTTTGACAGGATACATTCGCAGCTTCAATGCCCTCCCCGTTGTCCAAATGAAGCCTTAACCGGCACCCTGATCCCTCCGGCTTGACCAGGCCAGTGACATCGAGTCCGGCAAATATCGTGTCTGTCACCCTATTTGCTCCGCAGCCGCAAGAACCCCACTAACGGCATTCAACCCTCCTCGGAAACTTCAGACCTGACGCGCCAATAACATCGTGCCTGTCCCTCTATTCGTTCAGCCAGCGCCAACCCGCGGCAGCCCCTCCTCGGAAACCGCACTCAGGCTGCCACGATGCCTGCCCAGGTCGGTTCGACGCGGCCGCCACAACATCGTGCCTGTCCCTATATTCGTTCAGCCACCACCAAACCCCAGCCAACACCTCACAACGATCCCCGGAAACTTCAGGTATGACGCGAGAATACGTGCCCGGCCACCTTCAACACCTCTGCCCCCTTGGCTCGACTTCGGCCTTCCACCCCTTACTCGATCGCTCTCACCTTCTGATCACGCAACACATAAACTTAACGAGGCTCAGACTTCCTGACCCCGCCGCACAGAGGTCCTCGAACCAGAATTTGGGCTGATACCAATTCCCCAAAACTTTGCCTTATTACCAACGGTTTATGTGCGCAAACCTCGTCGTGGTGGGTAAGGAAAGGTTCAGCGCTTTTTCCGCGACGTCATGGGGTCTGAGGCTCCGCCTCGGACCGACCGGCCATGTCGTGCCACAATACCCAACTTGGTACTCGCAGCCATGCGTACTTGGTTCGCCTCGCCAGAATGTGGCTGCGCCGCGGCCATTCTGTTCCTCGGCAGAGGGAATTGAGTCAGCACGTGCCACTGCCATGGCCGTGTTTCCCGGTCCCAACCCGGGAATCTAACCGGGAATAAAGCGTCGGGTGTCTTGGGCAGGTTGGCCGGCAAGGTTTCCAAGCTAAACCAGCCATGGAATCACACTCTTAACACGTTTCCTGTAAGCTGCGTACTGTGGAAACTTGTCGCACAGCCATGCCTCTTCTCTGCGGGCCTTTTCTCTCAGTACAAACGCCAATGCCAAAGCCAGCACCATGCCGATAATGCTCCGCCAGAACAGGCTCCAACCGAGAACAAGGAAACCCACGCTTCCATAAAGTGGATGCCGTACAAATCGATAAATACCTTTCTCCACCAACTCTGCATCGGCTTTTGGGCTTGGGAATACAGTGCGGTTCTTGCCCAGAGCAATCACACCAGCCACCCCGTACACGGCGCTGATCGCCATAAACAGCCCACCAATCCACCGCCATACAGGGGCCCAGCCCATGGCGCTGCTTAACGGCGAAACAATCATAATCAGCACCATCAGCGTGTTCTGGGCAATCACCCATGAACCACCGCGTTCCCAAAAGCCCGCTCGTTGCATCTGTCGCGCAATATGCCCAGAAACTCAATCGGATAGTCTCTCGATCATTTCGGCAACACGCGCTCGGTGTTGAAGCATCTTGCGTGGATCAAGCGTGAAATGTGTCAGGTCACGTGAGACATCCTCTGGGACCTCGAGCAATTTGCGTGCTTCTTGGACAAGAGAGCTCTTCCTGCCGGTTTGCGCGCGTTCAATGCGTTGCTTCAGAAGCCAGAAATACTCGTAGTCCTCCATGCCGTCCCTGAGGTTCTCCCATCTGATCGAGTTGATAGGGCCGTCGAGGCATGGTTCGCTTGACGCATTTGGATCGCGCCGCGGCGGGTAAAGGAACCGGCCGTCGCCGTTCCCCCATGGATTTCGGGTGCCAACCGGCGTTCCGTAGCCGCTCACCCAGCTCATAGGATCTTTCCATGGGTCTTGGAGCTGGGGTGGCGGATATGCAACCGAGCTGTTCCAGTAAATGGTGGCCCAAATAAGGATCCCGTTCACGCCGTATTGCCACGACTGCCACGGCCAGAGTCGCAACTCGGTTCCGGGATGATCGATGAATTCGGTAACATAAGGCGCTTTTGGGCCGGTGCAGATGTACCACCAAACCTCTTCGCCAGCCCGCTGGCGTTCACGCACTCGTTCTGGTGTCCATTCGGGCGTCAACGCGCACCAGATGTCAACGTGCCCGATCAACTCCTTCTCGGGTTGTTCAGTCAGCATTCTCTTGATTCCCGGGGCAGCGTCTTTCAGCCTTTTCATCCCGGCCACGACAAACTCGTAGTCTTTAGGATCAGGTTCGTCGAACCAGTACGTGAACGCCTTGTCAATCCAGCCACGTTGCCTCAGATGATCTTCGATTTGCCCCAGATAATCTCTGAACAACCGCGCGTGCTCGGGCGTACCTTCTTGATATCCCGCAATGTTTCCGAGATGACGTGAATGGAACGTTCCGCCACCCATTCCCTGCAACGGAAGGACAAAACTGTTGAATCCTCCTTTGCCAAGCCAGCGCTCGGCGGCAGGGTCAAACTTTGAGAAATCAACCACTGCTCGGGCGTTTGTGCCTTCCCCAACAAACCGCACGTCAATTGGAGCATGGTCGTAGAACGAGTACGGACTGATCCGATGTTCGACGAAATTCTGAAGATATTTCTCGAAGACAGCCAGTTTGTCGTCCTCATTGGTGAGTTTGTGATAGGCGTTAATTGCGCCTGCGCCAAGGCCGAGTGCACTTCGCAGATGTGTTTCCCGGGGCAGCTCGAAGTCGTACACATGAAGCACCAGAGGGACTTCCACGCCGCCCGCTGTTGTGCGCAGCTTGATCGACGACTTGTAGTCGCCCGCGACCGTTTCCCTTGGCACCCAAAAGGTCAACCACAAAGGTTGGTTCGAGTATCGCCTCAGCGACAGCGGAGTTTTCAACGGTGGCAGGGGATCTGGATACCAGCCCCGCACACACGTGTCGTCGGTCGGCTGGGTCACATGAACGTAAGCCACTTCTTCGATCCGTACCGTGGGCAAACTGCTTGCCTTTCGAGGCGCGCGCCACGGGCCGAATTCAACATGTAGCAAATCCAAATCCTGTGACGGTTGCAGGACAACTTGTGCAGCTTCGTACTCACCGCGCGCTGCGGTGATGCGCACCGGCGGAGTGGGCCGGCCATTGGAAGGGCGCGACGGAGCCGGTCTGTTGCGTCCAACCTTCCAACCGCTCTCGCACCACCAAACAGTCAAACCATCCTTCTCTGCCAGCCAGTATCCGTAGCTTGCGTCCTCCAACATTGCTGCCTGCACTGTGCTTTCGCCGGACCAAAGCGTGCGTCCATCGGCATCGTGTAACGCCAGATAAACCGCATTCTCAACCCCGCCGTCGAATTTGAGGTCGAACCAGAACACCGAGTCTTCGCCGGGCGCACGTTTGTGGTGAAACGGGAAAACCCCTTCGTGACGCGTTGCTTCCTTTCTCGGCTTTGATGTTAACGGTTCCTTCCGTTCCGTGCGCCACGTAGCGTCACCAATCCACACCGTTTTGCCCGTCAGATTGGTCAGACACATCTGGATCATATTAAGGCTGCGCGCTGAACGTGGAAGTGCGCGCACTGCCAACCCTTCCAAGCATTTCGTGGTCGCAATGAATACCGTGGAACCTTCGCCTTCGGGCGCTTTCCCTTCAAGCGCGGCTTCGTAGTTGTAAACGTTCACTTGGAATCCTGCCCCATTGCTATTCTGTGCAAGCCGCACAAATACCTCGCGGGCGGGAAATAGTTCACTCGGCAGAGCAACAGTACCGCCGCGTCGCTGACCATCAAACTCCGCGACTTTCACCCAGTTCGATCCTTCGACGCTCGCGTCAACCCGTAAGACGCCTTCCACGTGATGGTTGATTTGCACGCTCAGTTTGCCGTTTAGTTGCCGGAAACCTTCAACCCGATGACGGTAAATGACCTCTGCTCCGGGTGAGAAAAGCCATCGATTTGAGTTGAACCCTGCGCGGCTCTTTAGCAACGGCCTGTGATAGTTGGCCCCGCGCCAGTTGTAATCCGGGGCAAAGTGATAACGGTTTTCGGCGATCCATTCGGCTTCGCCAAGCTCGACGCCGGGCGGCACGACAACGTGTGATGCCATTACCCGCCGCAAAAGCGGTCTTGCGAAGAATAGTTCCCCTTTTGCCTGCCATTGGCCGAGCCGAACATAGTCTGCGCGAGAGTCATCCGGCATGACGAATACGAATTCGTGCCGACCCCAATCGGTTCCGACCCCAAAATCCCTGTTAACCCTTGTTGGTCCCGCCACTGCGCACCCGCCACTGCCGCCCGGGGCTCGTCGCGCCTGAAAAACAAGCTCGTAGAGACCGCCCGGTTCGAAACTGAGGTCGTCGGTCCGCCAATAACCATGGTCGCTTCCGCTTCCAACGACGCTCACAGCAGGGCTTCCATCGAAAGCCGCGTCATGTTTCTGCCCTTGGCAACCCACGAGTTTCCATCCTTCAAGTCCCGCTTCGCCTCGAGCGAATCCAGGATTTGGCAAGAGGTTTGGCCCGGAAATGTCGTCTGCGGCAGGCAGATCAACCACGGCCGCAACCGTCAAAAGCGCAAACGACAGCCGCATTAAACTGCAGAGAAACGAGTCTTTCATGTGCACTCCTGATCTAAATTCTTGTTTCCTGGGCTCGGGTTCGCATCTCCATTCCGTTTACTCGAGATTGGCGTCAAAGTCCAAACATTGTTCGTGTTGAGTCGCACTTAGCCCCGGAGCGCATTGCACTGGCCAGCAAACGAATGCGCGCCGAATGTAACTCCTTCTTTCCCAGCCCACTGCATAATAGGCAGGGCGCTCCGTCTCTGCCGCGCTGCGAATATCGTGTCTGTCACCCTATTTGTTCCAGCACCGCCAAGAGCGGGCCAACGACACCCACCACCAGCGGCGACTTCAGGTCCGATGCGCCGCAGACATCGTGTCTGTCACCCTATCCTTAAATCACCTAAACCCTCCGCCAGAAGATTCGCCGTTTGATGGCAGGACGCCGGGCCCCTGGCGCGCCAAATACGATCAGCACATGCGCTGGGTTTGGCTTGCGGGGACCGTGAGCCCCACCTTTCACTACACATTGCATCAGGTAGGGCACCAGCTTCGTTTTCGCGCTTGCTCACAGTTCCAGACTTCATAACCTTCGCCCATGCACGTATTGGTAACAGGCGGCGCTGGATACATTGGTTCCATTTGCGCCGAACAACTGCTCAACTCCGGCCACACGGTCACCGTGCTCGACAACCTCAGTGAAGGACACAGGTCGGCCGTTGACCCGCGTGCCCGATTTCTTCAGATGTGCTTGAGCGATCGGGAAGGGACACGGCGCGCATTGGCCGAGCTGGGGCCGGATGCGGTCATCCACTTCGCCGCAAATGCGCTCGTCGGCGAGTCAATGCAAAACCCCGGCAAGTATTTCCGCAACAATGTCGGGTCGGCGCTGAATCTCCTGGACGCCGCGCTGGAAGCAAAGGTCAAGAAGTTCGTGTTCAGCTCCACCTGCGCCACTTATGGGGTGCCGGATAGAATCCCAATCACTGAGGACCTGCCGCAGCGCCCAATCAACCCGTACGGGGAATCCAAGCTCATGTTCGAACGGATTCTGCACTGGTACCACAAGATTCACGGTCTCGAATTTGTTGGATTCAGGTACTTCAACGTTGCGGGCGCCACTGACCGCTTCGGTGAGCATCACAAACTTGAAACTCATCTCATCCCGCGTGTGCTATCCGTCGCTGCCGGAAAAGAGGCCGCATGCGAGGTATATGGAACCGATTATCCGACGCCGGATGGCACGTGCATCCGTGATTTCATCCACGTAACCGATCTGGTAACGGCACATATGCTTGCGCTTGCACCTGGCATCACAGGTTTCTACAACCTCGGCAACGGCGAAGGTTACTCGGTTCGACAGGTCATTCGCGCTTGCGAAGTCGTCACCGGACGCAAAATCCCCGCCGTCGAGCGACCGCGCCGCCCGGGCGATCCCCCGAGACTGGTTGCGTCAGCGGAAAAAGTCGCACGCGATCTCGGCTGGAAACCTGCTTGCCCGTTGATCGAGGACATCGTCGCCTCCGCATGGGCATGGCACCAAAAGCACCCGAACGGTTACCCCGATTGAGACCCTTATAGCGCTCCGTTTTTGCTGGCGCATGATCGCGCGCCGCCTGATAGTAATGGGCAACAGGCAGATTCCATCATGAACTTGCGCAGGACCGCGTTGATTTGTTCGGCTGTCATGGCAGGTGCGGTTTCGACCTCTATTGGCCAATCCGAGCTCCAGTTCACCCGATGTCAGATATCTACCAACAGTGAGTTGCTTCTCACTCTGAGCGCTCCGGTCGGTGCGGTTTGCCGGATCGAAACCAGCTCAAACCTTGTTGACTGGCGGGCCCTGCTCACCCTTGCCAGTCTTGGCTCCAACCAACATACGGATTCGGCTGCCCCTTTTCTTCCATTGCGCTATTACTCTGCCCATCGAGTTGCTGAAACAAACGCCCTGACAGGTGATCACATTCAATCCGACGACGGTGACATTATCATACACCCTGTGAACCATGCTTCCGTCGTGATCGCGTGGAAAGACCTTGTTGTGTCGATTGATCCCGTGAATTCCGCCTATTACAGGTCGCTGCCAAAAGCAAACCTTGTGCTGATCACGCACGATCACAGCGATCACCTCGATGCGGCTGCGATTGTCCAAAACCTTGCCACGAACGGAGTGATAGGCGCGCCTCTCGCCGTTTACAACAATCTGACCGCGTCGCTGAAGAAAACCGCTTGCGTGCTAACCAACGGCACGCGCACAAACCTGGCCGATATCCTCGTTGAGGCAGTGCCCGCTTACAACACAAACTCAAGCCCGTTTCATCCCCGCGGCGCCGGCAACGGATATGTGCTCGAGCTTGGTCGCCGCCGAATCTATGTAAGCGGCGATACTCACAACACACCAGAAATGTGTGCACTGCAAAACATCGACGTTGCGTTTCTCGCCATGAACCAACCATACACAATGACCGTCGCCATGGCAGTAAGCGCCGTTCGCCAATTCCGTCCGCAAATCGTGTACCCTTATCATTACAGGGCCGGCTCGGGATACCCGTCAACTGACCTTGCGAGCTTCAAGCGTCAGGTGCTGGCTGACCCGGGACTCGAGGTTCGATTGCGCCAGTGGTATTGAGCCGGCCAATCCGCGGTTGCGGTTTGGTCATCGGCATGTCCCCCAATTGACCGGGCGGCGCTGAGCTGGGACGAGTAAATGAATTCCTTGAGACAATCGCCTTGAACAATCACACAACTTGCGATTCTTGCGCGAATTCTTCGAGACAGCACTGCAGTAAAGAAACATGGCGCATCGCAGGTGCAGCCAAATCGCACCAAGTTCGTCACGAACGATGCTCGTGGGCGAGGTCTCGCGTCAACGAACTGGCCTCTGACCAGATTCTGCTGCAGGCCGCGGCCTGTAGATATGCCCGTCGGTGTCGGTCTCCCGAACGTTGGCGTTGGTCACGTTTGTGAGAACAATAGGCGTGGTCACACCCGGCACGCGCGTGTATTTCACTGCGTCCAGATTCAGACACCCGACCTTTTCGGCTGTGATGACGGGCCGCGCGTCGTCGCGCGCAAGTGTCAACCTCACGTTCTCCAATGTCAGTGTCGCCACATTCCGCGCATAGAACCCCCACACAGGCAACGAGCGCGCATCAACACCGGGAGACGCGACCTGCTTGACGGCATTGGCCAGTGAAACACCGCCGTCATACTGAACGGTCACATCACGAAACACCACATTTGTGACGGGAGATTCCCACCAACTCTCTACCGAGATGGGCGCCCGGTAAACACCGCTCGCACTGAGTCGCTCCACGGTAACCCGGCCTGCAGTGTTCCCTCGCTTGAGCCAAAGCGTGACTGGCGATGCCACAGATTGCATCGTGACATCTGAAATCAAGACGTCATCCAACTGGCCGATGGTTGCATCCCACGCGCCGGGCTGAAGGATTATGCCCGACAACATGTTCGTTCTCCGAGTAGCGCCGGATGTCCTGTGCGGTTGTTCACCCGGCCCGTAGAACAGACAATTGTGTACGATTAATCGTGTCGCCGGGCCGATCAGTCGCAGTCCGTTGCAAGACGAGTTCACAATACAGCCTGAAATGACAACGTTGTCCCAGTATCGCCCCGCGATCGAATCGTCGCCGGTCTGAAACACACACCCGGTTATCATCACCCCGCGGCATGGACGGTGTGGCGCGCCTCGGAAATGAATGCCATCCCAACCTCCAATGAACTTGACGTTCTGCACCTCGACCTGATCGCTCACCTGAAAGAACACGGCATAATTGGCCGAATCAACGATCGTAACGTCGCGCAGTCTGAACCGCTTGCAATTTACAAACACAATCGTGTGCGGCCCGCGCATTCGTTCTTCCCCGGTCGGATCAAACACCTTGTTGCCATCAATCACGCCTGGACCGGCAATCGTGACGTCTTCGAGGTTCTCACCCACAATCAGGCCGTTGTGCCATTTGCCCCACTTCGCCTCGGGCATGTAATCCGGCGGTTGCGGCCGGCTGTACATCGCAAGGTTTGTCGTGCCCACCAAGGTCGCTCCCGCATCCAAGAAAACTGTTACACGGCTCTCCAGACGGACTGTGCCAGTCAAATACCTTCCCGGCGGGAACAACACCTTGCCACCCCCGGCTTCCGAACAGGCGGCGATCGCCCGATTTATGGCGTCGGTATCCAAACCAATTCCATCACCGCGGGCGCCGTAAGTCCGAACGTTGAATGTGCCATCGGAGTCCTCCGAGCTGCGACCAGTTGGCTCGCTCGAGTGAAGCTCGGCCATTGCAACCGGCAAAACGAGCGCCAGAAGAGCCCTCAAAACCCTTAATACGAACACGGTGTTTCTCATGTGGCCATGTTCCGGACGGTTCCCGACCGTGAATGATTCCGACGAACCATCGCTCGACCCGAGAACCAAACTCAGGGTTCACAAACGCCCATCGGATGGCGCGCAACAAATCGACAAAACAGAGGGCGTCAGCCCGTTCATGACCGCCACGGGCGCGTGCGTTTGACGTCCGCAAGCACTTCCTTGACGATCTTTACGTCCTCTGCAATCTGCCAGTCAAACATGCCGACGAGAATAAAATCAGCTCCGCCCTCGAACGCGAATCGGAAACCGCGTTGGGGCGGAATTGCGCCCGCCGCAAGGACTTTGAAAGCAATCCACGGCTGCTTCACATTGAACATGAAATCAGCCACTTCCTCAGGGTCTTTACACCACGAGTTGTCGTGTTTTCCCAGATCGTCCGTTTCGTCTTCCCTGGGTGCAGTGTAATAATCGTGAGAATGGTAGGTCTTGACATAGAAATCCGGATTCAGACCCGCCTTTTCAACAGCCACAACTGTCCCAAGGCCGTGCGCGCCAACACCCGCAATGCACTTCTGATCGCGAATGAATGAAATAATCTTTGCAATTGTCTCGATCTTTCCTTGCTTGACGAGCGCGTCTGCAACATCGCCCGTCACGTGCACCGCCGTCGCGCCAAGATCGATCGCCTGCTTGAATTGATCCAATCCACCCTCCGCTGTGAGACGCGCTTGGGCGATCCACTTCATTTTCCCGCCGCGTTTCCAGTGCTTTTGAAGCTGCGATATTCCGTCTCTGACCCAACTGTTCATGGCGTTGATGCCGTGAGTCTCGGCCAGCTCGAGCGTTTCCAGTATCTTTGCATCGGTGTTGTACCGCTGCATGAGGGCGGACACATACGCCAAATCGCGTGAATGGGCGTACCCGCCCATAAGATTCCCGCCGAGAATAAGACGGCTGAACTCAACACCGCGAATCTTCCCTTGCGGCAAGGTTTCTTTCGGCGGCGGCAACGGCCCAAGGTCTGTGGGTGCCGACTTGTCATTGTTCGCTCCTTGACCAAGCGCGACCGTGGGCGCAACCACAGCCGCTGTCGCCGAAACCTTGATAAACTGTCGCCTGCTCTGCTTGCCGATGTTCGGTTTCATAATAAAAACAGCTCTTACCGTAACGGGCAGCGGCAATATGTCACTTCGACGATTATCCAGCAAGCCGGATCATAACAACGAAATCGCGGCATTGCTTTGCAATCGCAATGCAAGGACCAAAATCGTGAATGTGTTGTTGCGGTGCCAAAATGACTGTTGACTTCGCCGATCTCCGTGGTAAATTTCCCGCTCTTTTGTCGGACGCGAATGAAGACGCATGTTCCTAAAGTTGATTTGGACGAACGCAAGTGGCACGTGGTAGATGCCGAAGGCAAGGTATTGGGCCGTTTGGCCGCTGAAATAGCCAATATCCTGCGCGGCAAGAACAAACCCATTTTCACGCCATTCCTCGACACCGGCGATTTTGTCGTCGTGGTCAACGCTGAAAAGGTCCTCCTGACAGGCAAGAAGGAAACTGACAAGAAGTACATGTCTTATTCCGGCTGGAAAGGGGGCGAGAAGTATGTTTCTGTTGCCAAGTTGCGCGAAAAGCACCCCGAACGACTCGTCTATCACGCCGTAAAGGGCATGCTGCCAAAGAACCGCCTCGGTGACCGATTGCTCACGAAGCTGAAGGTCTATCGTGGCAGCGCCCATCCACACACGGCTCAGCAACCGAAACCTCTGGACATCAGCGCCTGAAGATTTGATTGAGCAATGAACCAAGTCACTGAATTCGCAGCTACCGGGCGCCGCAAAACATCAAGCGCTCGAGTCAGGCTCATCCCCGGTTCTGGCAAGGTCACGGTCAACAACCGACCTTTTGAATCATACTTTCCGGTGGAGTCGCAAAGAACTCACGCTCTCCAGCCACTGGTTGCCACTGATACCGTCTCGAAATACGATGTGGTTGTCAACGTCCACGGCGGTGGACAATCAGGCCAGGCCGGAGCAATGCGCCATGGCATCGCAAGAGCACTCTTGCAGGCCGATCCTACACTCAAAGCGACTTTGCGCGCAGGCGGCTTCCTTACCCGCGACCCCCGCATGCGCGAACGCAAAAAGTACGGCCAGCCAGGAGCACGAAAACGCTTCCAGTACAGCAAGCGGTAGTTCCAGACCGGCGCCAAATGCGATTCGGCCGGTTCGTGGCCACGCCAAAATGGCAGCGTTGGCGTTTACATTGTCGTCACGGGTTTGCCAATCGGCAGAACCGCGGGTTGTCGGAACCAAACGGGAAAGCGCCGACCAAGCGCAGTTCGACCCTTGTGAGGTGTGTGCTGAAGTAGTTGGGCGTTGGCCCAGCACGAGACTCTTGTTCCATTCCCAACCATGTCAAGACAGGCCTTTATCGCAGCGGCCATAATCACCGCGTTGCTGCTTTACGCCGCCCTCGGATTTCTCCTCTGGCATCGCGGCCTCGAATTGAAGCAAGCCAATGCCCAACTTGAGGCCGCAATCGCTGACCTCAATACCGCCCGCACAACCACGGAAACCAATCTGGCGCAAGCGCGGGTTCTCCAAGAGCAACTCGATAACGCACATGCGCGTATCGCCGAGCTCGAACGCCAAACAGAGGAAGCCACACGCAGCCAGAAACTCCTCGAAACCGAAATGCGCCGCGCAATCGAATCCAAAGACGTCACAATCTCGGAACTGCAAGGAAAGCTCACCGTCAATATCGTGGACCGAATACTGTTTGATTCCGGAGAAGCAACACTCAAACCCGAAGGCGAGGAAATGCTCCGCAAGATCGCTGCCGTGCTGGCCAGGTTTCCCAATCGACAGGTGCATGTGATTGGCCACACCGACAACGTCCCAATACGCGCTTCGGCACGGCATCGCTACCCGAGTAATTGGGAACTTTCAACCGCCCGCGCCACCGCAGCAGTTCGCTTCCTGACAGAACAGGGCGGCGTGGACCCTCGTCGCATCGGCGCTGTTGGCTATGGCGAATTCCGTCCAATTGCAGACAACAGCACACCCGAAGGCCGCGCCCAAAACCGCCGAATTGCGATAGTTGTGCTCTCCGAAGAGCTTGTGGGGCTGGACGCAGCGCCAACAGCAAAGCCGTTCACTGCGCCCGCACCTGACGCAGCAACCGTGTCGCCAACGGAAACAAACGCGCCTCCCGCGAATACCGAAACGGCAAAGCCAGAGTAAACCTTTGCCAAGGTTCTGCAGCCACTCCGGTCCTTGCCAAACGGAATTCATTCGGCACATGACACCCACCGTGCACACGAGCTCGGCTGTCTCCTCAGCCAAATCAACCTGAAGATCAGTCGTACCCAACGGTCCAATCTCCCAAGCCCGCGGCCCGGACCTCTACGGGTTCGCAACCCCGAGCCTGGCACTTTATCGAAAACAATGTGCCTGTCCCCATATCAGCACGCGAGGAGTTCCCCACAGACCTCGGCAGCCGCGGGTTGGAACAATGGACAATCTGCGGGCCACGCCGCAATCAGGGGGTACAACCCAAACAATGAGCCTGTCACCCTATTTGCGTCCTGGTTGGATGTGCGTGGGTGGCGGGCTCGAGATACCGAATCAAGTCATGTGCCGCTGCATTCGATTGGCAATGGTGGGAGTGCCCGCGGAGCGACCACATGGTAATGAGTAGGGCCAGGCACCCAAGACGGCGGCGTCCCATTGGTCATTATGGCACCGCATGCCCGGTCGGACTGACGTGAAGCCTCGCTAACGATCTGCGATGCGGAGACTCTTGGCGCGGCGAGGAAGGCGCCGCAACTGTCGGCAGCCCCAGCGGATGCATCACGGTGGCGCGCCCGGTTTGCCCGAGGCGAAACCTCGCCAAGGTTCGCTGCGCCGCGCTGCGCTTGGCCGCCTTGAAGCAGGCGCGGCGCAGCTTCTGGTTACCAGCTCGCCCGCTGCTCCGAGGCAACAACCCGCAACCTCAGAAAACGAGCGTCTCCCCCGGCGAGCGGTTCAAGGTAATAGGCCTCAACCACCTCCCGGCCTTCAGCCGGTTGGGTGACGATTTCGCGAACGTTCGATCCAGCAGGCTCCCAGTTGATCAAATCACGGCTCACTTCGATCAAGTATTCAAAGCCTGGATTCGGCGTCACTCGTTCGTACGTTAACACGAGATACCCGGCCTGCACCTGAACAACCGGCGCACTCAACAACCCCAGACTCAACAAGTGCGCTCCATTCTGTCCTGATGCATTCTCGAGAATCGCTTTACCATCGACGAGATCGCTGTCGCGGACTTGCGACGCTGCCGCAAGGCCGGCCCTCCCAGTAGTTGCCGTTGCCAAATGCAGCCCGCCATCGCCGAACCCAAGTTCGACATCGTTGTCGAGAATTCTCACCGTGGCCGGGCTTGCGAACCGCTCGTCGTAAACGCCTCCTTCCAGAATTGTGACAGTGACTGTCTCATCCCCTTCAACTTCATCATCGTCAATCGGGGTTACCACAACGGAGACCGTGTTTGCGCCTGCGGGGAACGTAACGGACTGGCCAATGTCCACGTAATCTACGCCCGCTTGCGCAGTGCCGGTTACACTGAATTGCACGGTAAGCGGATCAACCAACGATCCTGCACGCCCGAAGCGAAACACAGCCGTACCGGGGCCATATTCTGAGGCGGTGTCGTCCACTGCCCAGACAGTAACAATCGGCACATCGTCATCCATGATGGTCACCGTAGCACTGTCTGGCGAGGCAACGTTATAGCTTGCGTCAGGCTTGAGCGTAACAATAACGGTCCTGTCGCCGTCCACAGTTTCATTGTTGATCGGCTCGACAACCTTGACGATTTCTGTCGCACCTGGGGGGAAAGTGACTGTGTTCCCGAGCGCAACATAGTCAGTCTCAGGCGTAGCCGTGCCGCCCACTTCAATGTTCACAGTCAATTCAGCGCCGATGGACTCTGCTCGCCTGAACACAAACACCCCTTTTCCCCCGTTCTCGTCCGCAGTCGAGTCAGCCGCGGTTACGGTCACAACCGGAAGAATCAGCGGGTCGTCATTCTTGATCGCGACCGTCGCAGTGTCCGGGCTGCCAACGGTGTAGCCGGCTCCCGCTTGAAGTGTCAAAACCAAGGTCTTGT
Source organism: Verrucomicrobiota bacterium (assembly GCA_012517065.1). GTDB lineage: Bacteria > Verrucomicrobiota > Verrucomicrobiia > Limisphaerales > J093 > JAAYVR01. The sequence continues at coordinate 31,683 of JAAYVR010000077.1, forward strand.
CTTCCTCCCACACAGCATCGTCGATAGGGCTGACCAGTAGTGTTGCCGACGATGCACCAGCAGGCAAAACAACCGTCCTGCCAATTGGGACGAAGTCCTCCCCTTCTACGGCGGTGCCGCCCACGGCAAATGCAACAGCAAGCTCGTTCTTGGCAAGACCGAGACGTGTAAACTTGAACTCAGCGGTGCCTTCACCTGTCCCCGATTCTCCGGCCGCCGGGTCGGTAGCGGTCACTGAAACCACGGGCGTCTCGTCGTCCTTGATCGTAATCGTGGCATGCGAGGGTTCGCCAACGACGTAATCATTGCTCGGCTCGATCGTTATTTCCACGGTCTCGTCGGGTTCAGCAATGGTGTCGTTCGATATGTAAACAATGAGATTGGCGCTGGTGGTTCCACTCTTCACTGTCAAACCATTCGTGAGAGATGACGGATAAAGGTACCAGTCGCCACCGTTGGCTGCTGTTCCGTATCGAGCTGTGCCGTTGAACTTGAACCGAACCAACACGTCTCCTGTCAACAAGCCCGAACGTTTGATCGTGAAGACTCCTTTGCCGTAACCGCTGTTTAGTTCGCCTGCAATGGCTGTTGACGCCTCAACGGTGATAAGCGCAACAGAGTTCAAGTCGTCATCCAAGATCTTAACAGTCGAGCGCGCGGGACTTCCAAGTGCAGCACCAACCGCATTACTCAACTCGACACTGAACTCCTCGTCGGCCTCATAAACACCATCGTTGGCAATGCTGATCTCGATCACCTTGTCCTGCGCATCCCCGCTTGCCCAGCTCAATGTCCCACTGGCAGCAGTGTAATCCTCGCCCCCTTTCGCACTACCATCCACCGTGGAATAACTCACACTGGCTTCACCGTCAGACCCACCAACCCGGCTCACAACCAACTGAACCGTGGCGCCATTCTCAGTGACGTCGTATGTGGCAGAAACAAATGCAATCGTCCCAGGCGCCGGTTGATCGTCATCAACAATCGTCACCTCCGCGCTCGATGGACTCCCAAGACTCGCCCCGCTGGCGTTGCTCAAGACAACGCTGAACTGTTCGTTGCCTTCATACACCGAATCGTTCAGCAGCGGCACGTCAATGTACTTGTCCTGTGCATCCCCGTTTGCCCAGCTCAATGTCCCACTGGCAGCAGTGTAATCCTCGCCCCCTTTCGCACTACCATCCACCGTGGAATAACTCACACTGGCTTCACCGTCAGACCCACCAACCCGGCTCACAACCAACTGAACCGTGGCGCCAC
>JAAYVR010000078.1 GCA_012517065.1 Verrucomicrobiota bacterium
TCACGAGTGGATTACTCCGTCCCACTGATGGACTGAGGGAATGCGGGTGAGCGAAGGCAGTATGCGGACGTGAGCCAGGTTCACATGCCCGCACACTCGTATTCCCAAAGAAACGCATCGTTAGCTCTCTGCCTCTGCATTTTCTTACGACCTACTCAGTCTCGACCTCCATGTCTCCGACGTCCATTTCGACTGCGACGGACTGGCCAAGGATGTCCACGTGGACTGTGGCCCGCACACATCAATACTGCCCCACTCCCAAAGGCCGTCCCGTTGTGGCTGCCTTATAGACGGCCAGAAAACCTTATACGCAAAGACTGACCAAAATCACAGCAACAAGATCTTCACGAATATGAAGGACTTTTCAACATAATCAGATATCCTTGTCAAGAAACCCCATTCGCACAGTGGTCGGCGATATTGTCATATTGAAAAACCGTTCATATTCGCGGAGATCCTCACACCGCGAGTTCCGTCTGTTTCTTTGTACATGCTTATCTGGCAGCAACTGAGGCGGTCAAAACAGCACGATCTTTTTGGGGGAGCTGGATAAGGTGACAGACTCGCAGTTTTGGTTTTGCCCCCGGATTGCGGCGTGGCCCGCAAATTGCCCCTCGTTCCAATCGGCGACTGCCGAAGTCTGCGGAGGAAACCATCGGGTGTAAACATGGGGACAGACACGGTGTTTGGGCGTTAGAACAAAGCGGCAGCAAGCTGCCGCACTCCAAGCGCTTCGCGGCTACCAACGCCACTGCATCCGCGACAGCGCGTTAGAACCCATTGGGATTATGGCTTTTGCGCGTTCGGTAATACCATCCTCGAGACAACGGCTCTGTGATTGCCCACATGACCAGCCTTTCACCAACCGACGGTAACAGTCTGAATCTGCCACGGATTGAACTTCAGCGGGCTTGTGACCGGGCGCGCGTTGCCTCCCAATAGGTCAACAGATTCAAGCCGCGCTCCGGTATTCATCAATGCAAAACGCACTTCACCCGGACGGCCCTGATATTCATAGAACCGCGCTAAAACCCGACCACCTTCGGGATAAAGAGCGCAGAGAATAATATTGTCCGAACCAATATCGAAGGCTCGCAGATCAGCACTGATTGCCCCCGTGCCCGGCGAAGTCGAAACGCTGACAACCGGGAAATTGTACTCGATCGCCCGGCGGTGCAGATCTTGCCTGCGCCAGTCGCCAGTGAAAGGATACAACGCAAATTCATAGCTGAAATCGCCTTCGAGCATCCGCGTGCCCCAGATGTAATACATGGCATAAGCCAGCGGCACCGAAAAACCGCCGTCGCTCTCGCGCACGCTGCCCATAGTGCCCCGATTGAATACTGCCAAACCCGTCTGCCCATCCACAACGGCCGTCCAATAAATGCCTTCCACGTAGCGGTTGGTCGTCTCGGCGATCGCGAACGGCAGATCGCGCACACCAATCACCGGTTCACCCGTCGCAGGAAACAGCTTGAATCGGAGTTTCTGTTCGTGGATGAAACCCGACGTCCCGTCACGTTGATTTGTGCTCACGCGCCCGAGTTTTTGTCCGGCGAAATGGAACTTAACACGCCCGTCCAGCCTTGGCGTGTCCGCATGAAACGTCAGTTCGAATGTGTACGGGATCGGGCCGATGAACCCGTCTTCCCGCGCAGTAACGCTGGGCGCCTCCTCAACAGCGCGCGTTAGCAGCCATTGCCCTTTGGATTCTTGGTCCACACCATCAATCGTGCCGGCGAAAAACCCGCTCCGCACGCCAGACTTCAAGAAAGCTTTTCCACTGCGGCGATCCACAAGTGAGGCAAGGCCGCCATCAGGATACAGACGCGCCTCGTAAAACGGAGTCAAGACAGTCAGTGGCGACGTCGCGACGACAATCCGGTTGGATGTTCCCGGCGAACCTGACTCACCAACAACGTTCGTTTTGCCAACAAGGATCGAAAACGCCGCCAGACTCAGCGCGTCCAGGTCAGCAACAAAACTCACTCGCGCCGTCATCAAGCTCCCGTCCGAATAACGCTCCGCAGAAAGCAGCGTCGAGGGTACCAATTGATTCCCACGCTTTACTTGAATGGACTTCGCCTCACCCTTCTGTGGAAAAGACAATTCGGTCTCGAGCCATTCCGCGCGCCGCCATGAAACCGGGTTGAACGCGGTAACTTGAGCAACCCCTTCGCCCTTCATTCGCGAAGCGAAGAACTGCATCGCGCCATCCCGCACCCTCACCGACGCGGCCAACGACGCTGGCAGAAATCTGCGCGCCTCGGCAAGCAAGCCGCAGATTTGAATGTCATGATGCTGTGCAACCAGCAGGTTTTTCCATGCTTCCTCGAGGTCCGACTCGCGGTTGGTCCCGCCTAGCATGAGTTCCAGTGCGGCCAACCGTTCTGCTGTCAGCACCTGCACCTCCGCTTGACGGGACATGTCCCAAATCTCATTTCCGCAGTAACCCCACGGCATCCGGACCACGAAATCGTTCGGCTCCGTTTTGAATTCGACTGCCGGTCGCGGAAAAGCCTCGAGAAGTTCGTCAAGCAGTATCCAGCGGTATTCAGGTTTGCCTTCGCATTGTTGCACCAGTTCCTCGCGGCGCAGACCCGAATCGTCAGCGCGCGTGGCCAGCAGCGGATGTATTTGCCCAAATTCACGGCGAAAATCAGCGAGCGACTTCGGCGTGTCCTTGCTCGGCCAGCGCGTGAGAATCCAATTGTCAACTGTGGTCTTGCCAAAACTGGCTCCTTGCCCGGGGTACGTTGGCACTGCGGGAATGCGGGAGCCGTCAAGCCCAACCCACCAACCAATCGGCGCCTCGAAGGTAGGATTGTAACCGTACATCATGAAGTGAGTCCTCATGATCGCACCCTGAAAGCCGCAGCCAACCAGGAGCTGCGGCACCTGACTGTGCATGGCATGTTCGCTCATCAGGTAGATGACAGGTGTGTAGCCGAAATGCCGTCGGTTGGCTCGGATGGCATAGACAAGTTGGCGAACGTTGGATTCCTCGTTGATGAAGGCAGACAACGGTTGGCCGTAAGTGCAAGTACCGATGCCAAACCGGCCCGCATAACGTTTGAGAAGCTCGCGCAGGTGATCAAGCAGTTTTGGATTCTGCTCGGCCAACACGTCGTACATGTGCGCCTCGTTATCCAACCCGATTTTGAAGCTGGGATACTTGTCGAGCCATGACACTGCGTTGCCAAGTCGCTCGGCGAAATGGTCTTGCCCCCACAGCACCAATCCGCCGTGATCGTAGGTAAGAAGATACAGTGGTTCAGTCGCCGACGGTGCGTTGGACGCCGACTGCGGCAAATCCGCTGCACCAGACACCGTGCCTCTCAGGATTACCACCGTCCCAATTGCCAGTGCTAGAACCTGATCCCTGCAACGCATGCCAACCATTATCGACTGACACTAAACTCCTGTCCAGATCGACGGTCTTACCAAGATCGCTTCACGCGCTTAATTCCGATCACGCAAACCCGGCAGCCGCGCATTCACCAGAACCTCAAGTCCACCCGCTTGGTATAAATCTGGCCTTCGGCCCTGTAATCAAGGCCATGCTTCTGTTTCTCGTGAACAAATGTGGCGGGGAATATAATGACGCCAACGTGTGGGATTGAACATTCGACGCCGAGTTCGGATTCATTCCAGACCGGTGGCCGGAGCAGGCACAAAAGCGCCAACGGCGCGGTCCCATACCAGCGTGGGCCGTAGCCACACGAAGAGCCCCCCATTCCCTTCAACCATCCAAGGGCTGAAAGCCCGCTCTATTACATTCTCTTTCGCATCTTTCGCGTTATTTCGCGGTTGAAACCTACCTGGGGCGTTGCCCAAGCCCGGGAATCGCACCGCCTAACTAGACCAGGACACCCAAAGCTTCATTCCGGCGAGATTACCGGGCCAGGCTGGTATAAGGCGAGCCTTCGGCCCTCATCAACTCGTGCGGACCAGCAGTGGTGATTACATTGAGACACTTCTTGGTGTCCCCTGTCCAGGGTCTATGGTCTCCATCGCCCGCGCTCCTGCACGCGCTGGAAAAGGCAACGGCCCCAGGAGCGCGGCCGTCCCCGGCCGCATCAACCTGACAACCGATCGTGCACCTGCTTCAATCACACAAATCCGACGCCCGAACATTCACCGGTTGGGTGCGGCGAAGAATCGCCGCGCTCCCAAAGGGCGTTGGGCAAAGCAACGGCGTCAGGAGCGCGGCCGTCCTCGGCCGCATCAACCCGACAACCGGTCATGCACCAGTTTTAATCATCCCAATCCGGCGCCCGGACGTTTACCGGCTGGGAATTTACAGACAATTTGTCTGTCCCCATATCGGTACCCGAGGGGTTCTTCCGCAGACTTGGGCAACTGCGGATCGGAACAAGGGACAATCTCCACGCCGCGCCGCAATCAGGTCAGCCCTTGACATATTCCACGGGAATTATCAGCACAGCACATCGCGCCTTCCGAACAATTTTCTCGGCAACGCTGCCAAACAACGCCTTGTGCACACCGCTCTTTCCGTGCCTGCCAAGAACGATCAAATCGATCTTTGTCTCAGCAGCGAAATCAAGGATGCATTGTGCTTCCGGCCCCACCCGGTAAACCGCCTCGACATCAACCCCCGCGGGAATTCGGGGCAAGTAACCTTCAGCCACCTTCTGGTCAATAAGCCGTTTCGCCTCGGCATCTATGTTGTCCACCTCGTATATGTACGATTTCCAGAACTGAGCCTGGACCTCGGGCACAACATGAAGAATGTACAGTTTGGACCCCGGCCGCCTGACAACTGCGTCCAGAGCAAACTCGAATGCTGCATCCGCACTCTCGGAAAAGTCCGTGCAAAACAGAATTCGCTTGAATCTCGTTCCAAGACAATCAGTTGCTGGTTGCAAGTTTGCCATGGCACTGCCTCCTCACTTGATGAGCCCGGGCAGAAACGTTGCAATTTGTGGAAACGCTGTGAGGATCGCGGCTGCAACTATCAGCACCGCCAAAAACGGCAGGCTCCCGCGAAAAACCTTTTCCAAGGGAACGTCGCGTGCCATCCCGCTCACAAGGTAAACGTTCACACCCACCGGCGGTGTTATCACACCCATTTGCGTCACAACCACAATCATCACACCAAACCATATCAGATCATACCCAAGTTCCTTTATGACAGGATAGAATATCGGAATCGTCAAAATGTCCAGCGCCAGCGCGTCAAGAAAACAACCGCCTATCAGATAAAACAGTAGTATCAATCCCACTATGCCCCACGCCGGCAAAGGCAAAGACGACAGCCACGCCGCAACCGTTGACGGCACCCTCGTAACCGCAAGAAATTTCCCAAATATCACCGCACCGCCAACTATCGTCAGCACCATACACGACGTCCGAATGGTCTCATTGAAACACCGAACCAGCTTCGCAAATGTAAGTTCGCCCTTCAGCCACGCAATCAAAGCCGCGCCCGCCGCTCCAATTGCTGCGGCCTCCGTCGCCGTGTAGAAACCAAGGAACATCCCGCCCATGACCAATACAAACAAAGTAGTCGTCTCCCACACGCCTTTAAGAGACGCGACCTTTTCCCGCAACGTAAACTTCGGTCCACCCGGCCCCAGCTTCGGGTTTAGCTTGCACAACGCGTAAATCGCCCCACAAAACAGCGCCGCTATCATCAACCCCGGCACGATCCCCGCAATGAACAGCTTCCCAATCGACAGCTCAGTCAGTATCGCATAAACAATAAACACTATGCTCGGCGGAATAAGCATACCCAATCCGCCCCCCGCCGCCACACAACCAGTCGCAAGTTCCATGTCATACTTGTACCGGCGCATCTCGGGCAACGCCACAGACGCTATCGTCGCCGCAGTCGCGGGCCCGGACCCGCAGATTGCCCCAAACGCTGTGCAAGCGCCCACAGTTGACATCGCCAACCCTCCAGGCAACCTCCCCAGCCAGTGGTACGCCGCCGTAAAAAGCCCCCGGCTTATCCCACTGTGAAACGCAATCTGCCCCATCAACACAAACAACGGAATCGTCGTTAGACTGTAACTCGAAAAGGTGTCGTACAAATCCAACGTCGCCATGCTCAGCGATGCCTCGGGCGACACCATTAACCCAAACCCGACCAGTCCCACCACGGCCATCACAAAACCAACGGGCATCGATGCCCCAAGCAGCAACAACAACAAACAGAACCCAAGCAATGCAACCTGCGACGCCGTCATTCCATCCTCACGGTTTGATCATTTCACGGCCCGGATGCAGAATGTGGTAAATCGTGATCAACACCACCAGCACACAGGACAACCCAAGCACATACGGCACCCAAAATACCGGAAGTTGCAAAGTCATGCTAACCTCCCCCTTCGCCCTCAACGAATTCCCGTAATCCACACACCCTATCGCCAACAACGCAAACAGCCCGATAATAACCAACCGAATAATCGTGTCCGTTATGATCCGACCACGACGGCTGAGTTTGTGGTAAATAAACTCTATCGCAACATGCCCCTTGACAGCAGTCGTATAGGGTAACCCGGCCGCAACCGCAATCACAGCAGCAATCCTCACCACATCGTAGGCGCCCGTGAACGACAAACCAAACACCCGCAGTACAACGTCAAGGCTCGTAACCGCCACCATGACCACAAGCGCCAACGCCGACACCGCTCGGAGTCCGAGCACCAGCTTTCGCAATGTCCCCTCGTACAGCGAAACTAATCGGTGCCAGCCGCCAGTTCCAACCTGTTCCCCGGTCATTTCGCCCCTTTCGCAGCCGCCGCAATCCCTCCCCGGAGATCGTTTATCAATGCATCGCCTGGCAGACCCTTTTCCTTCGCTTTGCTGATGTACTCGTCAATAATGGGCGCTACCGCAGCCTGCCAACGTTGCTTTTCGTCAGCAGGAAGTTCGATGAACTCCCGTTTCAGCTCTGTCACAAAAGCTTTGCCTTCGCGGTCCGCCTCGTCCCACGCAGCACCGTGCTTGGTAACCCACTCGCGGCTCACATCAGTGAGAATCTTCTGCAAATCACCAGGAAGTTTTTCCCACTTGGCCTTGTTCATCACAACAAACATGACCGTGGTGTACCCGGTCGCCGGCGACGGCACGATGTACTGGACCACCTCGCCCTGTTTCCACCCTTTCAGAGTCTCGATTGGGCACAGAGTGGCATCCACAACGCCCTTCTGCAGCGCTTCATAAGTCTCAGGCTGGCTCATCGCCACTGCTGTTCCACCAAGCGCTTCGACGATCTTCGCAGACAGCCCTGTTGCACGAACTTTGAGCCCCTTCAAATCGGCCAGCGACCGCACCGGTTTCTTGCTCGCCAGCACACCCGGCCCGTGTGCGTGCACATACAACACGTGCACATCGTTCAATTCTTGCGGCTTGTACTTTGCGATCATCTCGTTTGCAAGCCGCGTCGCAGTCGCCCCATCCGGATACCCAAGCGGCAGGTCAAGCCCTTCCAAGAATGGAAACCGCCCCCGCGTGTACGCAAAACAGCTCATCCCTATGTCCGACACGCCTTTCACGACGCCCTCATAACACATGTCCGCCTTTGTCAATGAGCCCGCCGGATAGACTGTGATTTTGATCCGCCCGCCACTCCGTTTCTCAATTTCACCAGCCCAATTGGTTGCAGTAATGCACTGGACGTGCGTCGGAGGAAAGAAAATGCTGTATGACAATGACACGGTTTCACCGCCAGCCCCACCAGACGGAGGTGCTTCCCCTCGAGGCTTGCATCCCGTAACACAGCCGAGCGTAAAGCCAAAACAAACAGCCGCTCCCAACAGAGATCGAATGTTCATTGTTTTCATGCAGAATATTGATTGTAGGTTTACTGTCTCTGGCGTTCCACCGCACATCAATCCCGATTCCCTGTCGAGCCGCGAATTCCGATTCGACGCCCCTGTGCGTACGCAATTCCCCGGCCCACCACAACGTTCAAAACGGCCCGCTCCCGGGCCATCCCCTTCACCGCCACACAGCCGGTTGCCCCGAATCCACGCCACTGTCCAACCTCACGGGCGCGGGGTTGCCTTCTTGCTACAACATCCCAAGCCAATTTGCAACAACCAGAATTAGACCACAGAGACCTCGGACCCCCGAAATCTAGCCGCCTCAAGAGCAAGGAAGACCCAAAGCGACATTCAGCAGAGCATTTCAAGCACCGAAACATGACGCGTTATGGGGACAGACACGTTGTTTGGGCATAAAGACAAAGCGGCAGCAAGCTGCCGCACTCCAAACGCTTCGCGCCTGCCAACGCCCACTGCGTCCGCGGCTATCCGAGTCCCGCCTTCAGGCGGCTTTGAAACGAGCATTCATCGAGCAGTAATACCTCTGAACGTTGCACGTTGAGCGTTGTACGTTGAACGTTCTCAAACAGAAGACCGAACCGATCAAGCTATCGACACTCTCAACGTCCAACGTACAACGTTCAACTTACAACGTTCAACCAGGCCGCGGGTTTGCCAACCTAAGGGCGATGCCGCGCCCACGCCTGTCAGAGTCCCGCCTTCAGGCGGCTCTGAAACGAGCATTCATCGAGCAGTAATTCCTCTGAACGTTGCACGTTGAGCGTTGTACGTTGAACGTTCTCGAACAGAAGACCGA
>JAAYVR010000079.1 GCA_012517065.1 Verrucomicrobiota bacterium
TCACACAGTGGCTCACCAGCTCGATACCGCAGAACCGGCACAGCCGCTTGATCAATCCCTCGAGCTTGTATTTGCACAGTTGATCCAGCAGATGCTCCTTGCCGACGATTCTGGACATGCAGTGATATAGAACGGTTTTACCCTGAAATTTGATTCTGGGCAGTCTCATTACAACCTCCTTGATTTGTATTGTTGTTCTCCTTGTAACAGAGCGACAGGCGCGCAGCCGTGCCTCCCGTTGGCCGACTGTTTGGGAGGGTCCGGGTCAGAACCCGGGGGCGCCCAAATACCGTGTCTGTCCCTCTATTTGGGGGTAAAATTGCACAACACACCCCGGGAGTCAAACGGGGCCGGTGTGTTCGCAAAGCTCTGCGGTGAACTGAGGGGCTTTGTAGGGGTACCAGGTCAGCCTGTCACCATTACGCTCCGCCTCTAGGGGAAATCCCGAGAACAGCAGCACTAAAACCCACTAATTGTTGTGGAGCGTTGGATGAATCTCAACGGGCAACTGCTTGGTGCGAGGTCTGCGGAGCGTGAATGGGGGTCGGGTCGCTGACCTGTCGAACGGGTTTGTGCAGTAGTCGGTCCAAGTGCGGTTCACTGGCCGACATTGTTGCTTATCTGCACTGCACCTGGGCTGCGGTTGACGATTCGGACCGGGCCGGTCATGAGGTTGTCAGTGATGATAGCACGCCGGACACCGTCGCCCAACTCGATTTGGGCTTTGGGTTCCCTGAACTCGCAACCGCGAACGATAACGGAACCGCCGTTGGCTTGGATTGCGTGGCGGCCTTCTTTTGGTTTGTCCCATTGAACAAACGTGCAATCGCCAAATCCGACCGTACCACGGCCAGCTATTCTAGCGATTTGATTGCACGGTCCCCAGAACGCGCAGTTGACAAACCGCACAGTGCCGCTGTGAGTGCTCTTGACTTCGACCATGGTTGGATCGGGTCCATGGAAAGACACGAATTCACCGTTGGTAATCAACAGGCCGAAAGGGGCGGATTCCTCTATGACGACGGCGGTGTAACAATCATCGGCGCCTATGCCGAGGAAATTGCCGTTGCACACTCCAGCGCTGGTTTTGATGAAGTGGTAGCCGACCGAGTACCCGAAGCAGAACGTGTTGAAGACGTACTGCCAGTCAGTGCGCCCGAAAGCGAAGGCAACGCCGTTGGTCATTTGCCAGCCGAACAACTTGGGTTTTGTGCTCCACCAGGGGTTGAAATGGACGTTTTCGATTCTGCCGATGTCATAGATTTGGTCCACATAGACGCCGCGCCGGAGGGGCTGGCCGTGAACGTCGCGGATCAAGTGGCGTTCGTTTCTTGTGGCGTCGATTCCATTGTACGGGTTCAGAAGTTCGACGGAGAGGACAGCCGGGTTTTTGCCGCGCATGGCAATTGCCCAAGGGTAGGGGTCTGGCACGTCGTCGATCTTCTGTTTCGGGTAATAGATGACGACGCCTTTGAGGGTGCTGTTGTGGTTGAGCGTGATGAATGGGGGGCCGTCTTCGTTGCCGGCGTTTTCGGTTACGAGAAAAGTGGTGCCATCGTCCGTGGGTTTTGGCAGGCCGCGATCGCGCAATCCGTTGTGTGCTGGCACAGACTCCCAAACACCGCGCAGGGTAACGGCTGGCGGCACATTCAAATGCCCGGCAAACAAGTAATTGCCGCGCGGTGCAATCACCTGTCCGCCGCCGCGTTTTGCTGCTTCATCGAGGGCTTTCTGGAAAGCGGCGGTGTCATCGGTTGTTCCATCGCCTGTGGCTCCGAAATCGCGCACGTTGAGTGAGGCTTGATCCTGGGCGATCAACGTTGCCGTCAGTATCACCATGCACAGAACAAAGCTCTTGTGGGGGTTCATGTTGGCAGAGTTCAGTTTGCTTCCGGATCACATTGAGGAAGGCGGGGCAACGATCTGGTAAAGGTGCACGTCCCATTCGGCAAAACGGTCTGTGAACCGCCCGTTTTGAAGGTTGATTTTCCGGTTCTCGCCGAGAACCTCGATGGGACTGGTTTCTGTGAGCCCTTTGAGGGCGAAATCCGCGGTGGTTTCGCCGGGTCGCATTGCAACTGCAAACAGGTACAAGTGGCCGCCATGGGAGCGCGCGGTCCATGCGATTGGGACGGTTGAATTCGACGAATTGACCGTGATTGAATCTGTGATAGGTGGGGAGTTTATGGCCGGGGCGAGGCCGTGCACTTCGCGGTTGATGCGCGTGACAGCGTCGAGCATTTCAGGGTCGTCAAGTAGCGCTGATTCGTTGAACTTCGGTTTCCATTCGTGGACGAACCAGATAAAACCGCGTGAGCCATGGATGATTGCCATCCAAGCTTCGGCACGGACTTGCCGGGGCGTGGGTTTGGCTGTGGGATGTGATATTCTGGTGCATTCGAGACAATTCCAGACCGGTTTTCGCCCGTCGGTCCATTTGACGAGGCGCTCGACTCCGGTGGCGACGTACCAGAGCTTTCCGCTCACCTGCGGGCGGTCATGCACAACCGGGTATATATCGAAGGACACGATATCGCCCCCTTTGCAGTACTCGGGGTAATCCTCGGGGTGATTGGTGCGAACACCGCGGCCGTGCCAACCGTCCCATGCGACACCTTGGCCGAGGTTGAGTAGGACGGGGCGGGTTGGGTCTTCGCTTTTGATTTTCTGGTAGTCTTGGATTATGCGGTCGGGCGGTATTGGTGGTCCGTAGCCCTGTCCGCCCGGCAACGGCTGCGCATTGTCTGGTTCATCGCCGTGCATCCAACCGACGATTGTGGGATCGTCGAGGTGGCGGCGGGCGACGTCGTTGAGCTCGCAAACGACCTTCATGCCGGCTTGTTTGAGCGTGGCCAGTTGTGATTCTGTTGGGCCGCGCCAGAGGCCGACGTAGGTATTAACTCCTGCTTTGAGGTAGGCCTGAGCTTTTGAGGGCGATTGGAGCCAGACTGCAATTGGGAAGAAAGACGGATCGTTGGGCGGTCCGTTCCGCCATTGGGCGTATGGGCCGGGGCGGGCGGTTTGTTCGCCTGCCATTATGGCCGCAGTTACAATGGCTCCCAGCAGGGATGCCGTTGGACGGATGCTGCGGATCAGACCTTCCATGGTCCGCGTTTTGGCACGTCGAGCCATGTGTTGGCTTCGTCGTCGCCGACAAACCTTTCCGTTTGTGGGTTCCATTTGAGCGGGCGGTTGTTCCAATAAGCAAGGTTGCCGAGGTGGCAGACTGTGACCGAGCGTGCGCCGACTTCGACGTCACAGATTGGGCGTTTACGACTTCGCACGCAATCGACGAAATCTTTGTAGTGGTTTGTGCTCTTGTAAAGCCTGACGGGCAACTGATCAAAGTTCTCTCGCATCAGCGATTCCGGTTCGGCTTGGAATCGGCCGCGGTCAACGCATACCTTGCCTTTTGTTCCGACAAACACGACACCGAAGTTATATCCCTGCAATCCGCCGTGGTACATGATGGTGCCGTTGGCGTACTTGTAGGTGAGGCGTTTCACGTTCTTGCCGTCAGGCGGGATGATCTCGATAGGGCCGCTTTCGTCCATGCCAAGGCCCCATTGTGCGATGTCGAAGTGGTGTGCGCCCCAATCTGTCATGCCTCCGCCGGAGTACTCGCGATAAGAACGCCAATCCGGGAAATGCTGGTGAACGATGTTTTTTGGATCCCGGCGCGGGCTGAGGACCGAGTTGTACGGCCTGAGTGGAGCGGGGCCAAGCCACATGTCCCAGTCCAAGCCGGGTTCGAGCGGTTCTTCGGGGAGATCGCACCATTTGCTGGGGCCGCCGACCGACACATAGACCTCTTTGATTTCGCCGATTGCGCCGTTGCGCACAAGCATGCACCCCTTCCAAAACGCGCTATCGGACCGCTGCATCGATCCGGTTTGGAATATGCACTCGTTTTCTCGTACAGCGATTGCCATTGCGCGGGCCTCGTGAATCGTCAAAGAAAGGGGTTTTTCGCAGTAGATGTCCTTTTTCTCTTTCGCGGCCATGACGACCGGGTAAGCGTGCCAATGGTCAGGCGTAGCGATGACGACTGTATCGATGTCTTTGCGTGAGAGCAGCTCACGGAAATCGTTGTAAGCAGCGCATCCTTTGAAATCCTTGTCCTGCTTGGTGGAATAGAACTCTTCGACCTTTTTCTTGTGGTACTCGCGACGGTTTGTGTCCACGTCGCAGACGGCCACGACCTGGACATCCGGGTGGGGAAGGAAACAGTTCATGAGATGGCGGCCCTGAGTGCCGGTGCCGATGAATCCCATGGTGATTCTGTTGTTGGGGCGGGATTCCTGGGCGGCCGCCCAGATATGCGAGGGCAGCAGGAGTGGTGAAGCTGCAGTTGCTGCAGTGGCCAGGAAATGCCTACGGGTAAGAGAGGAGCGTGTTTTCATGTTTAGGTTAATCAAAAAGTCGGACCTGTCAGACAGGTCAGACAGGTCAGGCAGACATTGACGGAACAGACGTACTTTAGGGAAGATAAATTCAAGTTCATTGGGCTGTGCGCTGTGGTTTTCACAATCAGGCCATCCAAGGTCGTTGGCGGTTTTGCACTTCGGGCAAGATCTGCCGAACAAGGGCAACATTCTCTTCGACTTGAAAGTCGAACATTCCCACGCAAACAAAATCTGCGCCGTTTTCAAAGGCGTAACGGAACCCAGATTCAGGCTTTATGGCTCCTGCAGCAAGTGTTTTGAAGGCTATCCACGGTTTTTCGACCTCTTGCATGAAACCGATGGTTCGCTCCGGATCAAGTTCCCAATAATTGTCATCCTTATTATCCACGACATCCACCATTTCGTTTGAGCGCCGGGCCGACCAGTAGTTTGTGTGGTGCAACGTCTTGACGTAGAAATCCGCGCCGAAGCGGCGTTTCTCGGATTCTTGGATGACTTCGAGCTTGTGGGCGCCAATGCCAGCCGGGACACCAAGGGATTTGATGAACTCGACGCAGGTTCCGAGCAAATCAAGCCTGTTTTCCTTGTACCATCGGTCTCCGATGACACCTTGCACATAGACGGCAGAGGCACCGAACGCGACCGACTGTTGTATGTTGGTTTTCCAGTCGTCCACGCCGGGATGGCCTTCGGCGATCCACTGGATGCGGCCGCCGCGTTCTGTCCAGTAACGCTTGAAGATGTCCATTGGTTTCTTGCGTGGATCGGCAATGATTGTATTTATGCCGTGTTCCTCCATCAACTGGAGCGTCTCCAGCACTTTTTCCTCGGTGTTGTAAGCGCGCATGAGCGATGGGACATAGTGAAGGTCTCTTGAATGTGCCCATCCACTGATCAGATTCCCACCGGAAATCAATCGACTGACAGTCAGTTTGCCGATCCTGCCTGTGGGCAGGGTGCCTTTCGAGCGGGCAGAAACGGTTCTGACTGCTGCGGGTGCCGACGGTTGGGCGCTATTGGGTTGACCTGAAGCCGCCGCATGTCCTGACGTTGCACCTGCTGCGATGCCGGTTGCAGCGCACGTGATGAAACCCCGTCGGGAGAGTCTAACATTCATGTGGCAGTGAATTCATTTTGGGCAACTTTGTGCCAGTCTGGCAGTTTGATCAAAACCAAAATACTGAGACTGCGCTTGCATTCGCAGCGACAAGGCTGTAGCAAGTTCAGATAGTTCAAAAGGCTTATGTACACAATTCTTGGCAAGGACGGGCAGGAATACGGCCCAGTGACGGAGGCGGAAGTCAGGCAGTGGATAGCAGAAGGGAGGGTGAATGCTGTTACGCCAATACGCAGACAAGACACTTCCGAGTGGCGGCCGGCGAGAGAACTTGTTGAATTCGCCGAAGCCCTTCGTGCACCGGATTCGCCAGGTGCACCGCCGCGGATTGCGCCGGAACAGCCGGTTGCGCCGGAGCAACCCCTTCGCGCGGCGCCCGAGGGTAAAGCGAGTGGATTGGCGATTGCCTCGCTGGTACTCGGCGTTCTGGGAATCGTGACTTGCGGTCTGACTGCTGTAGCGGGGCTCATACTCGGCATAGTAGCTTTGAACAAGAGCTCGAAGACCGGTGACCATTCCGCGCGTGGGTTCGCACTTGCGGGTACAATTGTATCCGCCGTGTTGATTGTGCTGCTTCCGCTGCTCGCAGCCATGTTGTTGCCGACAATGGCCACCGCCAAGCAGAAAGCGTCGAACATCAATTGCATGAACAATGTTAAGCAACTTTGCCTTGGTCTCATGATTTATGCGGACGAAAACAACGACACGCTGCCATTGGCGGACAAGTGGTGTGACGCGATAGTTTCTTACATCGGAAACGAAAGCGTTTTCAAGTGTCCGCAAGGGGCCAATACAGAGCGTGCGCATTACGGGTTCAACCGCAAATTGAGCGGTGTGTCGGTAAAGCAAATCGAGTCGCCTGCGACAACAGTGATGATTTTTGAGGTGTCTGGGGGGTGGAATGCGAGCGGTGGCGCTGACGAAATGCTCGCCACGCCACGGCACAAGTCAGTTGTGATTGGGTTTGCCGACGGCCATTGTGAGACTGTGCCTGTGAGTGGGCGTTTGAAGACGCTGCGCTGGGACCCGTAGGTCGGCGGGAACGGTTGAGGGGCGGTGAACAGGCGAATCAAAGCCGGCTTGGCGACTGTTTTTCGTTGCCAACCGCAAGATTCACGGGTATCAATATGCCGAACGTCTGAACTACAACAAACAATTCTATAGCTATGGCTCAACCAGTATTTCATCCGAGCGTGGAAGGCGCCCAACACGGCGCAAAAACTCTGGCACAGTTCCTCGATTACGCAAAGGCTGCGGGCGCAGTGGGGGTGCAACCGTCCAATTACATGCTGCAGGACGGCAACAAGCTGAAGTCCGCAAAGGAAATCAAACAGACATTCGAGCAACGCGGGATGTTGATCGATGGCATCTCGTGTCATTGTATCACCTGGGTTCACACGACTGCATGGACCGGGAGTCCAACCATTCGGCCGTTTATACCGGCCGACGTCGCCAAACAGTCGGTCGATAAGATCGAGAAATGGGCCGAGGATTACATGATGCGGTTGTTCGATCTTGCGGCTGAATTGGGCGTGAAAGTGCTGCCGATGTTCTGGGGCGTGGCGTTTGGATGGGAAGTTGCCACCGGCTATCCATGGGGCTTCTGGAAAGGCGGCGATTATGACCTCATCGAGGAGGGCAAGGAACGTTTCGTGAAAAAGACCGCCAAGATCAGAAAAAAGGCCAGCAGCATGGGCTTTTACCTGTGCCACGAGATTCATCCCGGAACAGCCGCCGTGTGCGCGGACGATTTCAATGTGCTCGTCGAGATTTGCGACGGCGACAAGTGTCTTGCGGTCAATGCGGATCCGTCTCACTGCTGGGAGGGCGAAAGCTGGGAGACAAGGTTCAGAAAGGTGGCAGACCGCGTTTACGCATGCCACGTGAAGAATCATGTGGTGCGTCCTGGGTTCCCGCTCCGCAGGATGGCGCCGGACTGGCCGGACCGCGCCATGCAATTCGTTGATATACCATCGGGCGACCTGAACATGGTCAGGTACGCGGAAATGCTGATCAACATTGGCTACCCGAAACGCTACTGCGAGGTTATGGGGCGAAAGACGGCTCCGCTGATTGTTGAGGCTGAAAGCGCTTATCGTGACATTGACGCAACGAGCGCAAATGGGATTGCTTACGTTCGCGATTATCTCTGCTTCCCGATAGCTGCAGGAAGTTTCGAGGATGGCATGGGCGCCTGAGACGGCGTTCGGCCTTGACCATTTGAAGGTCACATTAGACCCCGCGTCGAGAAGGCGCGGGGTTTCTTATTGAGCCTGTCTTCTTGAGCTGACGTTTTGCCGTCAGAGAGCGGTATTGTTATATTGAATAATCATTCGTACTTGGGAAGATTTTCAGGCTGGGAGTTTCGGTCAATTTCTCTGTATCCCTTCTTTGGCCGCCAGTGAGGCGGTCACAACAGCACGATCTTTGGGGGTGAGTTGGATAAAGTGACAGGCTCGTTGTTTGGGTTTTGTCCTCGGATTGCGGCATGCCCCGCAAATTGTCCCTTGTTCAAATCTGTGGTTGCCCAAGTTTGCGGCAGAACCCCTCGGATGCAGATATGGGGACAGACACGTTGTTTGCGGCATCATGCCGATCTGGTTCCAGGCACGTTGTTTGGGCGTAGAAATAAAGCGGCAGCAAGCTGCCGCACTCCAAACGCTTCGCGCCTGCCAACGCCCAGTGCATCCGCGGCAGCGCGTGAGAAACCATTGGGATCAGGGGCGAGATCGAA
>JAAYVR010000007.1 GCA_012517065.1 Verrucomicrobiota bacterium
CCAAACATGAGCACTGTTCAGTGGACTGGCTGTGTTCGGCGTAAACGCGGAACTCTGAGGAGCGATGGGTTGGTCCACGCCTTGGGCGATGCCATGCCCGCGGCGGTTCAGAGTCCCGCCTTTAGGCGGAACAGTTTCATGGAACCAAACATGAGCACTGTTCAATGGACTGGCTGTGTTCCGCGTAAACGCGGAACTCTGAGCAGCGATGGGTTGGCCCACGCCTTGGGCGATGCCATGTCCCCGGCGGCTCAGAGTCCCGCCTTTAGGCGGAACAGTTTCATGCCGTTTTCAGAGCACATCGGTGCATCGGTGTTTGTTCACTTTGCGTGCGTGCGCAAAGTGGCCGAGTGCAAGCCCTGCATTTCGGCGCGCCGAGGACGCGAGCTCTGCCTTTATGCGAGGTGTCGCGTGGGGAGGCTGGTTACTGGAACAATTCGTTTAAGTATCTTACAGTCTCATCGACGAGCACCTGACCGCCTACTGGTCCGACGATGAACTTATCGGCGCTGTATCCGCCGCCTTTTACGGCGCGGTCCGTCGGGAGATAACCACTGTGACCGCTGCAGATTTGAACGAGCATTGTCAGTGTGGCCGGGCTTCGGGCTTCAATTCGGACACCGTAATCGTGGAACAGTTCAAATGGACTTGTCGCCATGGCAACCTCGCCGATGCGCAGGACGTGCAGCTCCGCTGGATGCACAGAGTCGGTTTCATAAAAGGGCCGCACGATGGGCTGATGTTCGGGCAGGTCAACGTGAACAACACGGTGCCGGAACAGAATTCGATCGGTTTTTGTTTCTTCAGCGACCGGGAGGCTTTCTTTGACGGCGTTTGCGATTCGCCTTGCGATTTCCTGTCTGCGTGAGAGGCCGCGGCGTTGAGCCATGATTTGTTCGGCCTGGCTGCGATAAGTTGGGTGGGGCGACAGATCGCCGGACGGTGCGCACTGCGGCAGAACGTAAAGATGTTTTCCGTATTGCTGGCGCAACGCGATGCGCACGTCGTGCCAGAAATCTGCGGATATTTCGTTCAGGTTCTCTGTTTCCTGTGAAGGACAGGCCAGATTGACCACGACTCCGGTGAGCCTGCCGTCGTTGCCCCAGAATCCCATGAGGTCCACTGCCGTTTCGATGCCGCCCTCGATATGCGAGAAGTTGGTTGTGGCGGTGTTGCCGTACATTACCGCTGAGCCGTCGGTGTAAACGACGCGGCGGTTAAGGCCGACGACGGCGTGGCTCAAGGCCCAACCCATGTGGGCTGGCTTGCGGTTTTTCCATGCCTCTTCGCAAATGCGGGATACGCGGGCCAGGAAGAAATCGGCGTATTCGGATGCTTTCATGACGCCGGGGTCTTTGGAGACGTCGTAAAGGTCTCCGAACGTGCTGTCCACGAGACCCGGGCCATCGTGAGTGTGGGTGCCAAAGACGAACAACTTTGTCGTATCGAAATCTGGCAATTGTTCCTTGAGCATGTCACGGAGGCGTTCTTGAGCGACGCGCTGGATCATGATCAGGTCAGCGGAAATCATCAGGGCCTGCTCGCGTTGTCCATCTGGCGCGCGGGTTTCCAGGGCGAGCGCGGTCGCGGTCAACGGATCGCGCACGCCGGTGGAGATTCTTTTGTGCAATTGGCCGGTGAGCGCTACCGGCGCAGGCGGGGTGATGTCAGTTGTTGCCCAGCCGACGAACAACGGGTGTGCTGGGGGCGCATTGGATTGAATTGCAGCAGCCTGTTCGCGGAAGAACCTGGCGCATTGGGTGATATCGTTGCGGTTGTCGTCCCAGTTGTACTCATACTCGATGGCGAACAGCGTGGGGCGAACACCGAGGCGATGCACTTCGCGCAGGACGGCGGCGACGTCGCTTTTTCCTGTGCCCCACCATACGTCATGGCCTTCGGGGCTGGCCTCGTTGAGGTCCTTGACGTGCAATGAGAGGAGGCGCGATCCAACTGTGCGGACGGCTTCGGCGGGGTTGATTCCCGACCTCAACCAGTGGCCGATATCGGCGCACACGCCAAGGCGCGGGCTGCGTCCTTCGAGTACTCTGAGGGCTTCCTGTGGTTGCCAGTAACGTGAGCTGCCTTTTGGGTGATTGTGCAAGGCGACGTTGATTTTGAACTCACCGCACAACTGTTCAATGTGGCTCAGGGCTTCCGGCCGCGGCTCGGATACAATCGTTTCAACGCCGAGTTTGCGGGCGAACTCGAAGGACTTTCTGCACTCGATTTCGTTTGTGGAAAGCTCATGGATGTAAATGCTAACGAGCCGGACATTGGCGGATCGCAGTCTGGTGTGCAGGCGATCGATTGCAGCGTTGGGTATGTTGACATCGAGTTTGGTTTCGCTGCCGGGCTCCAATTGTTGGCCTTCGAATGCCTCGATGTATTTCAATCCGATGACAGCGGTGCGTTCGATTGCATCGAACAGGGTGAACCTGTTGAAACTCCATGCTGCGACGCCGAGCCGCCAACCGAGAGGCTCTTGGGTTTCGGCTGCACTGGCCGACGTGGCTACGCCAGCCATGAGTATGAAATAGCAGATTGATTTGAAGAATGCTTTCATGTTCAACGTTCTTGCTTGAGGTCGCTGTAGCTTGCCAGCACGACGCCTTTCCTCTGAATGGCGGCCTTTACTTCGGGGCTTGTGAACACACCTGTTACAGCCGCGCGGTCTTCTGCAACATTCTCATATCCTTTGTGGCCTATTGCCTGCATTTCAGGCACATTCATGCCGGGATGCTCGATGAAAACGTACGTGCCGGGCTGGAGCTGTTCGATACTCGCGACGAATCTCTTGATGCGTTCTTCGGTGGTTGCGGCTTTGCCCCAGCCCTGGAACGGTTTGGCGGTTGTGAGGAAACCTTCGGTTGCGAGACCGTATTCGTCTGCCAACCTTTTCACCAGAGCAGAAATGGCGGGGTCCAGTCCTGCGAATCCCATGTGACAACTCAGGTGGGAAATGCGCGGTAGGTGTCGGCGAGCGGTTTCGATCTGGGCGCGAAGCTCAGTTTCGATTTCGGACAATTCCCACTTTGACTCTTTCAATGAACTTTTTGGTGGAAAGCTCTGGTTTGGCCACACCATTGGGAAAAAGTAGCCGTCGGGATCGACCAGAGTTTGGGCGTGCGTAAGCGGTCGCCATTTCATCCTTTCCCATTCGCTTGTCAATGTGAGGTGAACGCCAACGTCGAGGCCCGGGTTTTCTTTGAGGAGACGGACAGCTTCTGGGAACCACGCACATGGGACCATGAGTTCGACGGACCGGACGATGCCGTCGCGGTAGCACTGGATGCACGCGATGTTTGCGGCGTGGGTTGAGCCGATGTCATCGCCGCGGACGAGCAATGTGATTTTGTCGGCGGCGTTGGTGGTCAGGGCTGCTGCGCACATGGCGGCGCAGGCCAGTTGCAGACTTCGTTGCTTGGGATTTACTGCTTTCACAGAAGTACTCTCATGCTGGTTTTCAAGGTCAAAGCTTCCACGGCGGTCGCATTGGTCTGTCGAGCATTGCATTGGCTTCGGGATCGTTGGCGAACTCTTCTTTGGCGGGGTTCCAACGCAGTTTGCGGCGCAGTTTGATTGCAATCTGGTCGAGCCAGCAGATCGTGTCAGATCGTACGGCGATGTTGATTGGAGCTGCAGGTTTGGCGCGGCCTTTGATGGCGTCGATGAAGTTCCCATGGTGATTGTCGCTTTTGAACAGGCGGATGTCGTTGTTGCTGAGGCTTAGCTTGAGGAGTGATTTTGGTTCGGCATCGAGTCCGCTGCGGTCCACATGAACCCAACCTTCGGTTCCGACGAAGAGAATACCATGGCCATAACCGCCTTTTTGGAGCGGATGCTTTGTTGCGGTTTCGTCGTCCATGTGAACCAGGGTCACGCCGTCGGCGAAGCGGTTTTCGACCTGCCATGTCAGGGCGCAATCGGCGAGGCCGCTGGTTGGGAAAGTTCCGCGGCCTTCGATTTCGACGGGGCCGGTTTCTTCGGAGCCGTGGCCCCATTGGGCTATATCGAGGTGGTGTATTCCCCAGTTGCCGATGAATCCGATGCAATAGTCGGAGATGTGGTACCATGTGCTGTAGTTGCGGGTCCACGGTTCGTTGGGGCGGTGGGTGTACGGGCGGACCCGTTCGAAGCAGTAGGGTTTCATTGGGGCTGGTCCAAGCCACATGTCATAATCCAGCTCTTTTGGCACTGGTTCTGTTGGTTGGTCGGGGCAGGGGACACTACCGGGCACGCCAACCAAGATGGCTTTAAGTTCGCCAATTTTTCTGTTTCTCACGAGTTCACATGCAAACCTGAAATTACCGCCGGACCTTTGCTGTGTGCCGAACTGAAACACGACTTCGGCCTTGTTGACGGCGTCGCGGACTGCTTGGGCAGCTCGGAAGCTCCAGCCGATGGGCTTCTCATAGTACATGTGTTTGCCCAGCTTCGCGGCTTCCACGGCTATGATGGGATGCCAGTGATCTGGGGTGGTGATCAGGATGGCGTCGATATCTTTTCGTGCGAGAAGTTCCCGGAAATCGCGGTAAGCAGCGCAATCTTTGTTGTCATAGAAGCTGTCCACGGCGTTCTTGCCCTTGGCAAGTTGTGTTTCGTGAACATCACAAACTGCTACGACATGCACTTCTGGATGCCCGAGGAATGTCCGCATATTGCCTGTGCCCTGGATACCGAGTCCGATGCATCCGATTGTTACGCGGTTTGAAGGCGTTTCGGCGCCGCGGCCAAGGACTGATGCGGGCACAATCAAGGGAGCGGAGACAACCGCGGCTGTGCGTTCCAAGAACAATCGCCGACTGAGAATGCTTGTGGTTTTCATTAATTTGGCAAAATGCGGTTTTGAAGGGTGGCGTGCAAGATTAATCGGGCCGCAAATTTCGCTGGGATGAAGCTTTGGGTTTCTTGGGTTGGTTAGGCGGTGAGATTCCCGGGTGGGGTTAATGTTTGCCCTCAGCCGCGGCGCGGCGGTTGTATTCATCGAGGATTGCTGCAGTTGCTGTGGCGCCGCAGCGGGTCACACCGAGTTCCTTGAACATGATGAGGGTGTCGAGGTCGCGGATGCCGCCGGCGGCCTTGATTTTCACCTTCGGTGAGCAGGCGGCACGCATCAGCTTCACATCATGGGCGGTTGCACCCTTGTAACTGTAGCGGCCGTCCGCGCCTTTCACGAAGCCGTAGCCGGTCGAGGTCTTAACGAAATCAGCACCAGCGCGCTCGGATACCTGGCACAATTTGACTTTGATGTCGTCGTTTGGAAGGAAATCGGTTTCGAGGATGACCTTGACGATTGCGCCGCGGCGATGAGATTCGTGGCAAATGAGCCTGATTTCGTTTTCGACGTAGCCATAATCGCCTGAGAGAGCCTTGCCGATATTGATGACCATATCGATTTCGCGGGCGCCATCCTCACAGGCGGCGACTGTCTCGTAGCGTTTGACCTGGGGGCTGCTGTTGCCGTGCGGGAAGCCGACAACTGTTCCGACCCTGACCTGAGTGCCGCGGAGGATGTCTGCTGCAAGTCGCACTGCGTACGGTTTGATGCAAACGGCAATGACTTTGTATTGTGCCGCCAGTTTGCATCCTTGTTCGAGTTCGGCGTCGGTGAGCGTTGGGTGGAGCAGGGAATGATCTATCATTCCGGCGATTTCTTCGTATGAGTATTTCATGGCATTGGTGTTGTTCAGGTTGTCAGGGGTTATCTGAAACAGATTTGCCGAACGCACTCCTGAAAGTCGCGGGCGCCACGCACGATCTTGATTTCAACGCGGATAAAACAGATCGGTAGATCGCGTCTATCCAGTCTGGGGAATCGGACTGCGTCTTTTTGCGTTGTGACCACCATGGTGGCCTGGCGTTTCTTGCTGCGATTGATGACATTGATCACCTCTTGCTGGGTAAACCGGTGGTGATCGGCGAACCTCTTCGAATAGACCAGTTCGGCACCGAGTTTGACAAGGCTCTGCTCGAAGCTTTCTGGTTGTGCTATGCCGCTTAGCGAAGCGACTTTGCGGCCGTTGAGCAGCTCGAGACCGAATCGCTCCCCCGTGAACACGTCCTCGAGATACAGCGGGTTGTGAACGCACTCGATAATCCTCGCGCTGGGATTGATTCTGGCGATTTCCGCGCGCAACGAACTGGTGTCGCCATTACACTTTGTGATGAAGATTGTGCTGGCGCGGCTCAAGTGCGATGGCGGCTCGCGAAGAGTGCCCCGTGGCAGCAGATGTTTGTTTCCGAACGGCTGCTGGCAATCAACAAGTACGATGTCATGGCGGCGTCCCGCAAGTTTCCAATATTGGAACCCGTCGTCGAGCAGCAGGGTGTCGCAACCGAATTTCTCGATGGCGTACAAGCCGCTTTTGACGCGGTCCTTGTCAACAAGCACGACGACATCGCGGAGGTTGGAGGCCAACATGTAAGGTTCGTCGCCGGCTGTTTCGGAATCCAGCAACAGAGATTTGCCGTCGGAAACAACTCTTGGGGGTGCTTTGTCTTTGCGAAGGAATGCCCGGTTCGCCAATCGCTTGAGGAACGGCTCTGGCTTTGACCTGTAACCGCGAGACAGGATCGCCACGTTGCGGCCCTGATCGCGAAGCTCTCGGGCGAGCTTTTCGACGACTGGCGTTTTTCCCGTGCCACCCACCGTTAGATTGCCGACAGCTATCACCTGAACACCGAGGGTTGAATCGCGCAGAATGCGCATTTCATACAGCAGACGCCGCGTTTTGACCGCGACACCGAACAACCGCGACACGGCATAAAGCAGTCCACGCAGCAATGCAGCGCGCTTGCCCTTTCGCTGCCCGAAAATGACTTCGAGCGCAAAGGTCTCGATTGATTCAGTCCAGCTACGCAGGGTCTCGCGCATGAAAGACAAGATTGCCAGCCGTGTTCAACCCCGGCAAGACAGGAGACGGCGGTTTTCGAGACTGGCCATTGCATGAATGGGCCGGTGATGGGGTGCTTGATTCCGGTGGCGTTGCTTTGGGCTGATGGATGCGGCGTTGTTGGCGCAGCGAATCTGCTGGTGTGCGCATCCGTGTTACCGGCGAACCTGGGATTTGGAATTCTGATTGCATTGCGACGTACAATCGTGAATATTTGCCGCAGACGAGTTGGTGTCGGAGCGTAGCTCAGCCTGGCTAGAGCGCCAGCTTTGGGAGCTGGATGTCGCAGGTTCAAATCCTGTCGCTCCGACCATTCCGCAACGCAGCCTTGCTTCGGTCACCCAGATTCCGTCACACAGCGGTCCCGCAACGTGTTCAAACTGATAATAGGAATGGCTGTGGCGACAAAGCGTCGCGTGGGGTGATCAAAAAGTTTGCGGATGATGCAACTGGACGCGTGATGCGGCCGATGATGATCACTGCTTTGCGATTGCAGCCGGCGCGTCTGGCGTCAGTTGCCCGGTCGCGTCCAGCGTGAAGCTTTTGACCCCGGGAGGAATGGGTGTGGTTGTTGTTTTTCCTCCCGGCCAGCGCACCCAGATCGCATCGGGCTGTGTTGGGCTTGCCAGTACCTGCGTCAAGCTGTCCTGCGACCAATAACCGGAGCCAGCGTGGATTTCGCGAGCGGGGCCTTGGCGGTCCTTGAATTGCAAACGGACTATAGCGCCAATGGCGTGCGCGTTTCTGGGCGGGCCGCGCAGTTTTACGCGCAGTCCAGGTGCGGCTCCGACGTTGCGGTAGAGTTTTGTTGCCGCGCCGTTCTGGGTGACAGCCAGATCAACGCGGCCGTCCTCATCGTAATCTCCCACTGCAGCCCCGCGTTGCTGGCCATGGACACGGACGCCAGACATGCTGGCTGGGACGGGCGTCATAGCGCCTGTCCCATCGCCCTTGAGCCACAGGCCGAGCCCGGCGTCTATGCGGGTTGTTTCCGGCTGAAGATCAAAAAAGTTCTGGCTTAGGAACACGTCTTCGTTTCCGTCGCCGTCGAAGTCGGCGACATTGACGCTGAACGCTGGGGCGAACTGGGCCTCGCGTGGCATTTCGACGGCTTTGAATCCGGTGCCAGTGTTGAGGAAGACGGTGCTGGCCAAGGTATTTGCCGTGACCCTTCTGCTTAAAACGGCGCGGTCGGCCAGAACTTTATCGAGGGTTGCCTCGCTGTACGCTTTATGTGTTGTGAAGGTCTCGTAGAGGAACGGCAGGGAATTTAACATTGGCATGAACTGGCGGCGGGGGGTTAGGACGTCACCGTCGTACTCAGTTTCGATTATGTCCATGACACCCGGCTGAACAAGTTGGCCATAAACGAGAACGAGCGGTTTTTGTCCAGACGCGCGGTACGGGCTGTTGAATCCCCAGTTTGCCGCGATGATGTCCATTCGGCCGTCGTTGTTGAGATCGCCTGTTGTGACACCTCGCCACCAGCCGGTGTACGGCGCGAGGCCGAACTCGGCTGTTGCATCGAAGAGCGATCCTGCGCGGTTGCGAAAGACACGGATTGGACCCCATTCGCAAGCGAGGATCAACTCGGGGAGACCGTCACCGGTGATGTCGCTCCAAACCGCTCCGTTGACAATGCCAAGGTTATCCAACAGCACGCTGTTCTTTGTGTCAGCCTTCCATTGACCGCCGTCGTATTGGTAGATCATGGATTTGGCGCCGATCGGGTAGTTTCCGGGGGACACGCCTCCGGCCACGAAGAGGGCGGGGCGGCCATTGCCGTCGATGTCACAGAGTGCCATGGCGCCGCCGCTGGTGATATCGGGTGCCATTGGAGCTGCGGGCGTGAATCGGCCTTCACCGAGGCGGAAGGCGATTGCGGCATGATTGGTTTTGACCTCGTAGCCGGTCAGTCCGGCCAGTATGAGGCGTGTACCGGTGGGGTCGGTCCACCCGACCATGCCAGCCATGTCGTTGTGGAGGGCGAAGCGCTGATCGGAATCACAAGGTGAGAATTTGCCGTGACCGTCATTTCGGTACGCGACTGGCGCACCGCCGCGTCCGGCGCCGATGACGAGGTCGTCATGACCGTCTCCGTCGAGGTCGTACCATGCGATTCCTGGGCCCAACTGGCTGAGTTTGAATGGCAGGAGCGGCTGGCGCTCATAATCATCGAACTCGGTTTCATGATGGCGGTGAGCGATCAGGTCACTAACGTCTTCGAAAAACGGAACAAGCTTTGGCGCGGGGGTGGTTGGTGCTGGCTCCGAGACGGTCTCGTCGATTTCATACAGTCGATTGCGCCGGACGTCTTTGACAACGCTGATTGTGCCGTTGCGCCAGCGCACTTCCAGAGTCATGCCGCTTACCTTGTCGCCTGTCGCAAACACGACTTCGGTGTCGAATCCGGACTGATAATGTCCGCCGCAGGTGATTTCGGTGGTCTGCCTGGGAATTGCGCCGTCGAGGAGGGAGACTTTTGCGCCGATGCCGTGGACATTGGGTGGTTTGCCTTTCAACCGGACTGCGACGCGCGGGGCGGCGGTGTCGTTTCGGTATAGTGTGGCTGGGCCGTTGAAGTTATTGACGGCGAGGTCGAGGTCTCCGTCCAAATCGAAGTCGGCCAAGGCCAAGCCTTGGTGAACGCCGGGCTGATCCAATCCCCACTCGCGTGTTGTTTCTTTGAAAGTGCAGTTGCCGAGGTTACGCCATGAACCGATTGGCATGAACAGGGTAGGGTAGAGTCTATAATGCTCCATCAACTCTTGAGTGAAGGCTTTCTGGCGGGCGGCTTCGTTGGGGAAACCTGTCCACGGATGTTGCCTGGACCGGATCAATGCTTCGGCGTCGTAGTCTTGAACATCGCGAAAGTAACCTGCGCCGATGAGGATGTCCTCGTACCCGTCGAGGTCCACGTCAACGAAAGTTGGCGTCCATGACCAGTCTGAAGCTTCGACGCCGGCGTAGTAAGCGATTTCTGCGAACGAGCCGTCGTGCCGGTTCAGGAAAAGCGTATTTCGCATGACTTGTGGGCGATCGTCGATGACGCCGACGGGCGTTGCTTTGGGCATTTGGGCGTAGAGTTGGCGTTTGCGGTAACTAGGATATCGGCTGAGCATATCGACGACCAGAATGTCAATGTAACCATCGCGGTCGATATCGGCCATGTCCACGCTCATCGAGCTGGCGGTGATTTTGCGGAGTGCGAATCTTTCGATTGCGCGGAAGTGACCCTGTCCGTCATTTATCCAGAAGCGGTCTGGGGTCCAGTAATCGTTGCAGACGTACAAATCGGGTGCGCAATCATTGTTGACGTCGCGGAATGTAGCGGTGAGCCCCCAGTCCTTGGGAGGCTCGGTCAGCCTTTGTCCACTTTCGTTGAGGAAAACACCGTTTGTCCATGAGACCTGTTGGAAGCGGCCGTTGCCGTTGTTTAGCAACAGTTGATCGGGTTGTCCGCGTTCTTCAATTCGGCCATCGAGGAACACGAAGCGATCTGGTTCGGTTCCGGCGACGACCGGTTTGCCGCCGACGAGGGACACCTTAACCCAACCGCGATCGCGAATGTCGTCGTGTCTGTTGTTAACGACATAAAGATCGAGAGTACCGTTCCCGTCCACGTCTGCCAGGGTCATGGTTTGGCTGCCATAGGTGCTTGCGGTGCCTGCGGTTGCGGTGATGTCCTCGAACTTGCCTTTACCGTTGTTGCTAAAACACAAGACGCCCCGGCCTGTGGCTGAGATCACCAAATCGAGCCAGCTGTCGCCGTTAATGTCAGCAAACACGGCGCCTCTTGTGTACTGGCAGGGTGTTGCAAGTCCGGCTTCTTCGGTGACGTTCGTGAAATGCCAGCCGCCGAGGTTTTTGAACAGTGCATTTGTGCCATTCAGGTTGCCGAAGAAAACATCAGGCAAGCCGTCTTTGTTATAATCGCCGATGGCCACACCTGAACCGCCGAATAGGACGCGGTTGGCCGCGCCGCTGAGTTCATCAAGTGTGTTGGTGAACTGAATGCCTGTTGTTGTCGGCGGCATAAGCGTGAAGCCGGTTTTCCCTTGCGCGGGCACAGTAAGTTCAGCCCATCTAAAACCCTGCCCGGTGTGCCAATCCACGCCTCCCACTGGAACTCCAGGCAAAACGAAGAACAGCAGGCAGGCAACGAGCCGGACGGGGGACTGCAAGACCCCCGAATAACGGATGGTTGAATGGTCACCGAACTGGGAATACGGCAGCGCCATTAATTGGCAGGAAGCTTATGCGCTCAGTTGCCCGGCTGCAATCGCGCAGTCGATTGCTGGTGCGCGGTGGTGTCGAAAAAAGAAGGAAGCCGGACCCGGCCGGGCCCGGCTTCCTGTGAATGAACTAATGATTTCGCTGAGACTCTTGCGGGTCACGCTTATTTGCGGACGGCGCGGTAGAACTTGGCTGCATCGGACGCAGCTTCGGTCAGCGGGCTAGATGCCGCGGAGTCAGTCCACGGGCCATTGACAGACGGTGCGGTTTGCAGTGTACCACCCGTCCATGTAACCGTGACGTTGTTGCCGCTGATGTTGACGCTCAACTCGATTTCAGTTGGCTCGCAAGGCACCATTGGCGGGCACAGCTCGGTGGCGTCGGTCACCGGTTTCTTCAGTTTACCGGTGTCATAGATGGACTTGACCGTCGCTGCCGGCAATGCGCGTGTCCACAGAGCCACATCATCGACCAGGCCGTACATGAAGTTAGGATAGTTCACGTCAGGTCCTAACGAATTCGGATCGGCCGGGTCGGCGAGATTCAGCCGTGCGCCGATCGAGATGTACGGGATATTAGGCGGATTGATGTCCGCGAGATAATCTTCGACTGCGACTTGGACACCGTCCACGTAGAGTCTCAGTTGAGCTCCGTCTGCCGTGAAGGCGATGTGGTGCCAACCGCCTGTTGGGAATGCGGATGGTCCGATTGCGCGAGCCACATTGGGGCCGATCCCAATAGCCGCCATTGGCCGCAGCATCCATGTGTTCTCGTCGAAGTCGAGGCCCAGCTCGAACTGTCCGACAATGCGCTGCGCACCGCCGCTGACGGTCATTTCGCCCTGAGCGTTGCGGATGATGGCCACATCAGAGGCCATGCCGTCGGGCACGTTCACCCATGCTGAGGCGCTAATGGCCTTCTTGGCGAGCGTGAAGCTTGGCACAAACAGGTAGGTTCCGCCGTCGAAGTTGAAGGCATTCCCTATCTGTCCCGCCTGCCATGCTGCTGTGCCGTTCACGGTCGCAGCTTTACCGCCCGGGGCAGAGTTTGCCGCTGTTGTGCCGCTGGTTTCATCGAACTTCCAGTACCCGACGAGCCCGTCGGTGATCTGGCACTTGGTTAGGCGGACGGCGGCGTTTCTGCTGACCTTGCTGCCGCCTGAACTGAACACTGCTACGCTATACACGCCTTCATCCGCGGGTGTGAATGGGCATATCTTCAGCGTATCGGTGTTTGCGCCGCTCACACTTCCGCCGTTTGGCAGTGGGCGGCCTTCCTTGCGCCACTGGTAAGAGAGGTTCTCACCTGTGGCTGCAACGGTGAGCGTGGCCGTGCTGTTTTCTTGCACGACCGTTGGCACCGGCTCGGCCGTAAGAACCAGCGGTGGCACGGCTGGTGCGTTGAGGACCAATTGCAGTGCGTTGACACCGGTGTCGCGGTCGAACCCTGACGTGAGGGTTTGTGTCTCGAGCGTGATGAAACCGTTCTGCGGGCGAACCTTGTCGAATCGGATAAAGTTGCCCACCTCGGGCTTGCTCGGATCGGTGCTGAAGCAGCTATAGAACCCTGGCGCAGCATTGTACTCGTCGGAGTTCATTGTGCGCATGTAGTAGGTCTTCTCGGTTGCGCCGATGATCTTGAAGCTCACCACTTGGAATTGGAGCGGCGGGCTGACAGCGTACACAAGGACCGAGTGCTCGCCATCTGGCACATTACCGAATATGAAGCTGCTCGGAAGGTCTGCGGCGTTCTGGCCGTTCAACCCGTTGAGCATGCGCTGAGTTGACGAGGCGTTGCCCGTGCCTGACCCCCACGTGCCAGATGTATCCCACTGGAACGTAATGTCGGTCACGTTGCCGTCGCTGTCCTTCAAATCGACAGTGACAGGCGGATTGCCTTCCTCGAATGGGAAGAATCCGTCTTCCGCGTTGGGCGCGTTATTCCAGTGTGCCTGCAGCCACACACCGGCGATGTCGTCATCGTTCATGACAGTAGGCGCGCCATTGGCGCCGCCGCCACGGAAGCTGATGCCGATGCTCTTGTTGCTGGCGGGCTTGAAGATTGTTGCCTTCACCGGGTCGCTAACGATGTCACCGCACATAACCACGGTATACACATCACCTTGGTTTTGAGGTGTGACAGGAGGCGTGGTGTATGTAGGCGATGTTGCGCCGGGAATTGGGACACCGTTGCGCTGCCACTGCAGCGGCCACGGGCCGTTGATGGTCACGAAGAAGGTCGCCTGCGAACCCTCGAGGACCGGTGTATCAACCGGCTGCAACAGGAATTTCGGGATGCCTGGCGGGCAGCCTTCGGTTACTCCGAGCAACTCGACTTCCGCGACCTGCATGCAACAAGTGTTGGGCGTTGCAGTTTCGAGAACCGTCCAACGGTAATGCTTGTACGATTTCTTGTTCGGGAAGCAGAGTGTTTGGGTTTGGAATCGCGCAGTAAAAGCAGGAACAGTGAGTTGCGCGATCAGTTCCCAATTGCCGGAGGCGAAGTCGGTGACTGTCTCATCATTCGATCCTTCGAGGGTAACGATCTTGGGGTCGCGCTCGGGGGCGTCGTTGGCCGATTGTATGGTCATGCCAATGACTGTCGTTTCGCCGATCGAGGGTGTGACGACGAAGCCTGAGGGTTTGCCGCCAATGCGGGTGTCGAAGTTGAGGTATTTGGTTGGCTGGCCGTCGATGGCGTTTGCAACACCTTCAGAGCCTGGGCTGTTGGAGGAGGACGCGATAATCGGGTCACCCGGTTGTGTGACGTCCTTTGGTGCGCCTGTACCGAGCAACTCGACTTCCGCGACCTGCATGCAACAACTGTTGGGTGTTGCGGTTTCGAGGACCGTCCACCGATAGTGCTTGTACGCTTTGCAGTTATTGAAGCAGAACGTTTGGGTTTGGAAACGCGCTGTAAAAGCAGGAACAGTGAGCTGTGCGATCAGTTCCCAATTGCCGGAGGCGAAATCGGTGACGGTGTCGTCATTTGATCCCTCGAGTGTGACGATCTTCGGGTCGCGTTCGGGGGCGTCGTTTGCCGACTGGATGGTCATGCCCGTGACCAGTGTTGCGCCGATCGAGGGCGTGACGACGAAGCCGGAGGGTTTGCCGCCAATCCGCGTGTCGAAGTTGAGGTATTTGGTTGGCTGGCCGTCGATGGCGTTTGCGACGCCTTCGGAGCCAGGGCTGTTTGACGAGGACGCGATAACCGGGTCACCCGGTTGCGTGACGTCCTTTGGCGCGGTGGTGCCGAGCAACTCGACTTCAGCCACCTGCATGCAACAACTGTTGATTGTTTGCGTTTCAAGCACCGTCCACCGGTAATGCTTATAGGCCTTGCAGTTGTCGAAGAAGAATGTTTGCGTTTGGAAACGCGCAGTATATGCCGGAACAGTCAACTGCACGATCAGTTCCCAGTTGCCGGAGGCGAAGTCGGTGACGGTGTCATCGTTCGATCCCTCGAGGGTGACAATCTTGGGGTCGCGTTCCGGTGCATCGTTGGCTGACTGAATCCGCATGCCATATACAAGGGTCGCGCCGATTGACGGTGTGACGACAAATCCCGACGGTTTCCCGCCGGTGCGGGTATCGAAGTTGAGGTATTTGGTTGGCTGGCCGTCGATGGCGTTTGCGACGCCTTCGGAGCCGGGGCTGTTGGACGAGGACGCGATGATCGGGTCCCCGGGTTGAGTTACGTCTTTCTGCGCAAGAGCTAACTGTGTTGTGGATATTGCTGCAGCAAGAGCAACCCACGCAGATAGACGGCCAATGTGGGAGGCTGTCATATTACTCCTTTGGTTGACTCAGTTGTTTGGTTGATTTGGTCTATTTACTTGAGCTCACACAGGCTCCAGTGTAAGCATGAGCATTCTGTGGAAAGGCAAGCAATGCTGTCAAGAGCAAAAACTGCGCCTGGCCCGGACGGGTTTCACAGGCCGGCGGACCCGACAGCCTTCCTTAGTGTGGCGCGGAAGCCGGGTCACTGCCCGTCAGGCAACTTTGGTTCCGGTTTCGCCGGGCTGCATTGTTATATGGAAAAGTCATTTATATTCGCGATGATTCTTACGCCGCGAGATTGGTGAGTCTCTTTGTATCCGGTTCTCTGGCTGCCAGTAAGGCGGCCACAACAGAACGGCCTTTGGGGGGAGTCGGATAAACTGACAGGCTCGTTGTTTGGGTTCTGGTCCCGGATTGGGGCGTGCCCTGCAGATTGTCCCTTGTGCCGGTCCTCGGTTGCCTAAGTCTGTGGAGGAACCCCTCGAATGCCGGTATGGGGACAGGCACATTGTTTGGGCATGGAAACAAAGCGGCAGCAAGCTGCCGCACTCCAAACGCTTCGCGCCCACCAACGCCCACTGCATCCGAGGGAGCGCGTGAGAAACCACTGGGATCAGGGGCGAGATCGAATGGGGCCATATGGGGACAGGCACGTTGTTTGGGCATGGAGACAAAGCGGCAGCAAGCTGCCGCACTCCAAACGCTTCGCGCCTACCAACGCCCGGTGCATCTGCGGCAGCGCGTGAACAACCATCGGGATCACCGGCGAGATCGAATGGGGCAATATGGGGACAGACACGTTGTTTGGGCATGGAAACAAAGCGGCAGCAAGCTGCCGCACTCCAAGCGCTTCGCGCCTGCCAACGCCAATGGCATCCGCGGCAGCGCCTGAGCCACCATCGGGATCACCGGCGAGATCGAACGGGGCAATATGGGGACAGGCACGTAATTACGGTTCCCGAAACCTCCACAAGGGTGAGATACGGCCCCGTTGCAAAGTCGCACTAAAATTGAGTTGAATATCCAGCTTGTTTGGGCAGGAATACTGGCATGGCGAGCACTAACTTGACCGAAGAACAAAAAGCACAGGTCCGCAAATGGCTTGAGCAGGGCCTGCAACTGGCCGAAATCCAGAGCAGACTCGAGTCCGAATTTGGCATTCGAACAACATATATGGAGGTAAAACTTCTGGTGAGCGACCTGCAGGTTTTGCCAAAGGACCCCGAGCCTTTGGATCGCCAGAATAATAGGAAAGCTTCGCAGGCTGCAGTGGGTAAGGGCGTCCAAGAGGGGAAGAACGCTGCCGGAGAGCAGGGCAAGGCTGGACGCGGGCGTGTGTCAGTTAGCATGGACGAAATAACCAAGCCGGGTGCGGTTGTCAGCGGGTCTGTCACGTTCAGCGATGGAAAGAGGGCAAGCTGGTACGTGGATGAATATGGTCGGTTGGGCATTGCGACGGCGGAAAGGGGTTATCGGCCCACTGAAGCTGACATGCGCGAGTTTCAGGCCGCACTCGAGCAGGAGCTTGCACGCCAAGGGTTTTAAGACAATGCATAAAGGGCGACGTTTGTTGGCAGCGCTTGTATTCGGCGCGGGCGTGGGCGGAGTAGTAAACAGCATTTCGGGGCTTGCCGCAGAGCCCGCTGGAACGGAGATCATAAGGACGGCGGAACCGGTTGCGCGTGTGTCCACCAACCGCGTGATCACCCCGGTCAACCAGGTGGTTACACCCATTGGGATTCAAATCGAGCTTCCGGGATTGCGGCCACAGGCGATCGCGCTTAGTCCGGATGGCAGGTTGCTGGCCACTTCAGGGAAGACTCACGAAGTGATCATTGTGGACCCTGCCACGGGCTCGATCCGCGAGCGGGTGAACCTGCCATCGGACAAGACAACTGAAGCGCCTGCGGATCCTGTCTCGACGCATATTCTGGAGCCGGACAAGGAGGGGCAGTTGAGTTACACGGGATTGGTTTTCTCGCCTGACGGGCGCAGGCTGTACCTCGCAAATGTCAGGGGCAACGTGAAAGTGTTCGCGGTGAGCCACAGCAACACGGTTTCTGGCTTGTTCACGATCCCGCTGCCGCCAGCCAACGCTCCCGGCAGAAAGGAAGAGATACCGTCGGGGCTTGCTGTGTCTGCGGATGGAAAGAGACTGTACGTTGTGTGCAATCTCTCGAATCGGCTGGCGGAGTTGGATGCTGCAACCGGGCGGGTGTTGAGGACATGGGAAGCTGGATTTGCGCCGTATGATGTTGTGATTGTTGGCAACAAGGCGTACGTGAGCAACTGGGGCGGACGTCGTCCGGATGCGGCGAGCGTAACCGGTCCTGGCGGACGCGGGACGCGAGTGAGGGTTGACCCTGTGCGGCACATAGCAAGTGAAGGGTCGGTGACGATCATCGATCTGGCAGCGAATCGGGTCTTGAGGGAGGTCTTAACCGGGTTGCATGCGTCTGCGCTGTGCGCTGCGCCGAACGGCCGATACGTTGTCGTGGCCAACTCGGCGAGCGACAACCTCACCGTGATTGACACCCGCACAGACGAAATCGTCGAGACCATCTGGACCAAGTCGAACCCGGCAGATCTGTTTGGCGCGAGCCCGACTGCGTTGGCGTTCGACCGGGGCGGGCGTCGATTGTTTGTTTGTAATGGCGGAATGAACGCGGTTGCGGTGATCGATTTCAAGCCGCGGAAATCGCGGCTGCTGGGCTATGCGCCTGTTGGCTGGTTCCCGGGCGCGATTGTTTATGATGAACGACGGGATGCTATTTACGTGGCGAACATCAAAGGCATCAGCGGTGGGCGGCGCAATGCAAAGACAGGCCGAATCGAGTACAATTCGCATCAATACCATGGGTCGCTTTCGTTGTTTCCGGTGCCTGATGCTCGGGCGCTCAAGGCGCACACGGCGACGGTGCTCCACAACATCCGCGGGCCAATGATTGCTGCGTCGCGGTTGCCGGCTCGCCCGGGCCAACCGCCTTGTCCTGTTCCGGAGCGTGTTGGTGAACCGAGTGTCTTCAAGCACGTCGTCTATATCATCAAAGAGAACCGCACGTACGATCAGGTTTTGGGGGATGTCAAGGAGGGGAATGGGGATCCTGACCTGTGCGTTTTTGGGGAGGAAGTGACACCGAACCAGCACAAAATGGTGAGGGAATTCGTCCTCTTGGACAATACATATTGTTCCGGGATTCTGAGCGCTGACGGACATCAGTGGGCTGACACCGGGTATGCGACGGATTACATGGAGCGGTCCTTTGCCGGGTTCCCGAGGAGTTACCCTGATGGAATGGAAGACGACGACGTTGATGCGCTGGCTTATGCGCCTTCGGGGTTTATTTGGGACAATGCGATTGCACACGGCAAAACGCTCAGGGATTACGGCGAGTTTGCGATTACAGAAGTTTCATGGAAGGACAAAAACCGGCGCGGCTCTCCGAAGTTCCTTGATTACTACAACGATTTCGTCAACAAGACCGGGCTCATAAACATAAGCAGTCGGCCCGCCATTGAATCGCTTCGGCCCTACCTCTGCACGAACACGGTCGGATGGGACATGGCGATTCCGGACGTTTTCCGTGCTGCCAAGTTCATCGAGGAACTGCGCGAGTTTGAACGAAAAGGCGAGTTCCCGAACCTTGTGATAATCTGCCTGCCGAACGACCACACCTCAGGGACTGCTGCGGGCAGTCCCACACCTGCGGCGCAGGTTGCCGACAACGATCTTGCGTTCGGGCAGATCGTCGAGGCAATAAGCCACAGCAAGTTTTGGAAAGAAACATGCATATTTGCGATCGAGGACGATCCACAGGCTGGCTGGGACCACGTGAGCGGGTATCGCACCACAGCTTACGTGATCAGCCCTTACACACGCAGAGGCGCCGTCATCAGCACCCAATATAATCAGACGAGCATTCTGCGCACGATGGAACTCATCCTCGGGTTGCCGCCGATGAACATCATGGACGCCAGTGCAACGCCCATGACTGATTGTTTTACTGACAAGCCTGATTTCACCCCGTTTGTCGCCGTGCCCAATCGCGTCCCACTGGATCAAATGAATCCGGACCCGAAAAAAGTCTCAAATTCCCTCATGCGCAGGCTGGCAAAGGCATCTGAAAAACTGCCACTCGAAAAGGTCGATCAATGCCCTGAAGACCTGTTAAACAGGATCATTTGGCATGCCATGAAAGGCCCGGATGCTGCTTATCCGGTATGGGCTGTGCAAGCCAGTTTGGAAGACGACGATTGATCGGTTCGAATGGGCATTGGTTTTTTCGTTGTGAAATTGAGACACTGTGGCAGGCGAGTTTTTTGGGGGATCGCGCTGATTGCGTTTGTCGCACTCAGTGGGGCCGATGCGGGTGTCCAGGTTGCTGAAACCAAATCTGGTCCAGTTGGCAAACCAGTACCATTGACTCGGGCTCACGCTCACAACGATTATGAACACGCGCGCCCCTTGTTGGATGCTCTCGAGTGCGGGTTCTGCAGCTTCGAGGCAGATGTTCATCTTGTGGATGGCGAGCTGCTTGTCGCGCATGATCGCATTCGCACTCGGCCGGAGCGGACGTTGACGGCCCTGTATCTCGAGCCGCTGCGGCGTCGTGTTTTGGAAAACGGCGGTCGCGTGTACCGTGGTGGGCCGATTTGCACGTTGTTAATCGATATCAAGTCCGAAGGCGAGCCGACCTACGAGGTTTTGCACAGACAACTGGCCCGCTACGCCGATGTCCTGACCACGTTCACCGATGGCAAGATCGTTACCAATGCTTTGATCGTGCTCATTAGCGGGAATTGCCCACGCGACGCAATTGCCGCGCAACCGCTCAGATACGCCGCATGCGACGGACGGAAGGCTGATTTGGATTCAGATGTGCCCGTCGGTCTTGTGCCGCTTGTGAGCGAGCGTTGGGGCAGCTTGTTCAAATGGCGGGGCGGTGGGCCGATGCCTGAATCAGAACATGCGTTGCTCCGTTCGCTGGTTGACAAGGCGCATGCGCGAGGGCGCCGAATACGGTTTTGGGGCACACCAGAAACGCCCGAGTTCTGGCGCGTGATTTATGATGCCGGTGTGGATTTGTTGAATGCTGACAAGCTCGCTGCGCTTCGCGATTTTCTCCTGTCAGAAGGGCAGGACTCGAAACCCGAAATCTCACCGCAGTGAAACTTCGAGTGTCTTTGGCTGGTCAGGCGGTGAGATTTGCGGGCTGGGCGGAAAAGTGTCATGCAACCGAGCGAATTTAGGAAGGAGGAACCGACGGTTTGATTGGTTTC
Source organism: Verrucomicrobiota bacterium (assembly GCA_012517065.1). GTDB lineage: Bacteria > Verrucomicrobiota > Verrucomicrobiia > Limisphaerales > J093 > JAAYVR01. Next base: position 20,192 of record JAAYVR010000007.1, read on the forward strand.
AACCACCAAAAACGCTAAGTACGCGAAAGGGCTTTGAACAGGCCGGGTTTTTAGCGCTTGGGTTGCCGAAGGCAAGGCGTTGTTCCGCGTAAACGCGGAACTCTGGCGGCATCGGGTTGTCCTACACCTCGGGCGAAGTCACGCCCGCGGCCGCCAGAGTCCCGCCTTTAGGCGGCTTTGAAACGAGCATTCATCGAGCAGTAATACCTTTGGACATTGCACGTTGAGCGTTGCACGTTGGACGTTCTCAAACACTTATGGGGCCGGGCCTTCGGCCCTCGAGTACTGGTCCAGTAACACCGAAGGTCTGGAACACCGTCATGGGCGTTCATGGCTGAAACAATCAACTACGCTGCCATGCACAATGGGGTTGTCTTGGTCGGTCATCGAAGCGCCAACGGCG
>JAAYVR010000008.1 GCA_012517065.1 Verrucomicrobiota bacterium
GCTGCACTGATGTTGAAGATCAGGCACATAACAGACGGAGTGGCGTTGGGGAGCAGGGCGTTTGTTGAGGAGGTGTTCAAGAGGCATCGGCCCCTGTTTGGTCCGAAGCGGAAGAGTGGTGCGAGGAAGATACCTGGGATGTTGTTGGGAGAGGTCTATGTGTTGCGTGATCTGAAGGTGAGAGCGATCGAGTAAGGGGGCAGGGAGGAGTAAGTCGAGGAAAAGGGGGCAGGGACGTTTTCAGAGATCTGAGTTGGGGGATGCCGAAGGCCTGTTGAAGGAGTTCGGCGATGGGGGATTGTTTTCACGTGATGTCATTGCCGGCTTGGTCAGCTCGGTGATCACGGTGAAATCCGCAGTGGGACGGGCGTTCAAGCCGGCTGAATAGGCGTTGTCGCGTCACATCTGAAGTTTCCGGGGACTGTTTTGAGGGGTTGGTGAGGGTTTGGCGGTGGCTGAACAAATAGAGTGACAGACACGATATTGTGGTGGTCGCGTTGGACCGGGCTGGGTGCGCATTATGGCCTCATGAGTGAGGTTTTCGATGACCAGTGTGTGCCGTTGGCGGGGTTTGGCGCGTGCGGAGCGAATAGAGTGACAGACACGATATTTGGGCCACAGACACAACGATCCTGCCGCCCGGATCAACCAGTGAGATCTTTCCCCCACTGTGGCCAAGTCGGCCTTCGAACGTGCCCAGATACTTCACGTCTGCCCCGAATCTCGCTCGAAATGCCGCAATATCCCGGCAAATCACGGCGTATCCGCCAGGTTCCATCGTCGTGCCCCAAGAGAACCGAAAACGCACCTGCCCGGAAATGGACCACCCAGCAAGGTCGAGCTTGTTCGAACTTGGATTGTGAAGCTCGATGAATTGGAGTTCATCCTGTTCTTCGGCTGGATGATACATGATCTCGTTGATGACCGGGGTGGCTGAGGACTGCGAGCGCACAGGCGCACCCGAAGTCGCAGTTCCACCCACAACAGAGATCGCAATTGCGCCCGCGCAGACCAACCGGCTCCACCCCAAATTGCGCTTGCACGCCGGTTTTGACAGAACGCTGCGCGCAGATTCGACCAGGTCGATCAGCGAAGGCATCACTTGGGCGGGGCGGGCGGATAGCGGTATTCGTCTGTTACACACCAAAGGTTCTCGGGGTAAAGCGCCTCATTCTTGCCAAGCAACCTCACTGATCCATCAGCAAACGCGTAATTGGACCCGCGCCCGTGCCGGTTTTGTTCTATCTCCTCAAAATCATTGCCCCGCAAGCCTTGGTCAACGTCCATGTGCACGTGAAACGATCCGCTTCGTTTTTCGCCGAAGACGATTGTCTGGGACGGGTTGGGTATGTCGGACTCCTTCATGCCGTGCGGCCAACTCCAATTCCGATGCTTCAAATAATCGAGTTTGCTGAGTTTCTTCATGAAGAAATCATTGAAGCCGTTGATGAGGTAGCTCCGCTTCGGTTCGCGGACCAAAACAAGAACGACCACAGGCCGTCTGTCAGTCGGGCAGGCAATTATCTGCCAATCTTTGAAATAAGGCTGCAGTTTGCCCGGCCATGTGTTGGGCGGAGTTCGCCGGGGCGGATACTCGCCGCTGAAATCGTCAGCGTACATGCTCAGAGACAGAGCCAGTTGCCGAAGGTTGTTTACGCATTTGATTTGGTTCGCCTTGCCTTTGGCCCTCGAGATTGCAGGCATCAGCATCGCCATCAAGATGCCAATTATCCCGACCACAACCAGCATCTCGATCAGAGTAAACCCCGCACCCGCGCTCGCCAAAAGCCGGCTTCGACTCGCTGGCCCGCCATGTCTCATATCGACCTCTAATTAACCACGGTACGCCAACACCCGGTTATGTCCACAGCTTTTTAGACATCGGCACGAGAGGGTCGTCACACCACGTTGTGTGTTGCCGATGTCAAACCATGAGCAGAACGCCGCTCTTGGTTTGACAATCGGAGAATCGGATCGCCCCTACTTGTCCGCCTCGGCCTTCAGTTGGCTCGGTGTTTCCGCCAGTCTGATCGCTATCGCTCCATTGACAGTGTTGATCTTCACCTTGGCCGAGCCGTTGCCAAGCGTCCCTTCAAAACTGCGGCCTGGCAATCGCTGTTTCTTTACTTCGAATGGTTTGTCGGCAGAGATTTCTCCATTGACAGTGCTTGCAGAAATCGTCGCGTCCGCGTTGCGAGGCAGGGTAACCGAAGCTTTGCCGTTTACGGTGCTCAGGGAAACTGACCGGGCACCGGCAAACTCTTCAAACTCAACCTCCAACGCACCGTTCACAGTCGAGAGCGACGTATCGCCGGCAAGTCCCGACGCGGTTAACCGGCCGTTCACCGTCGAGGCGTTCACCTGACCGCGAAGTCCCTGAATCTCGATGCTGCCGTTCACGTTCGAAACTCTTGCAAGTGCCGCCTTGCGCGGAACCGTGACCACATAGTCCACAGTGGTCGAGTTCTGTTTCGACTTGAACCAGCCCGAAGCCGGCTTTGGATACTGTGTTCGAATCGTGATTTGATCCGGCTTCGACGCGACTTCGATTTTCACCGCTTCAAGATCCGCCTGTTTGTTTGCCCGCTTGACCACATGAAGTTCGATTTCGGCCCGATCCCATGCCTTGAAACGAACACTTCCGTTGACGTTCTCCAATCGGACCTTGCCATCGGGTGCCAGTGGATAAGTCGTGCGCTGCTCTTCAACGCACTTCTGGCCGGCTGCTGCGATGAACATCTGAAATCCCACAATTAGGGCGCTGGCCAGCGAAATCCAGGCTGCCGTTCCACGGCGCAGCACAGGCACAACCGAACGACCCCGCCGCAGCACCGTGGCCCGTGGCAGTGAAATCGCTCTGTCCCACCGTGATGTCCATAGTGACTTCGTCGCCCGAAGCTGAACAAGGTCGGGACCACTGACTGAAGCTGTCAGAGACAAAAGTGGCGAGCGACCAGACTCTTTCCGATGTCCGCGCAACTTATCCAAGATGGCAGTAAAAAATCGGTCCATTGTGTAATGGTTTGTTTGTTCATATAATACACGGAAACGCCCCTGTTCGTTTCAAGTTTTTGGCGAAGCTCCGCCTCAGACCGACCATGCATGCGGTGACATAATGCCCAACCGCCGTTTGATGCTGTCCGTACTTGGCTCACCTGGCCAACCCGGAAACCAAACGCCCCTGATGCCCCTCCCCCTCAGTTACGCGTTTGTGTCACGCCGGTTCCTGTTGGGTGAGACAATGCAGCGTCCCAAAACCCAAAACGAGGTCCACCGCGTGTATTCCAACCACGGGCCGATCCTTGAACAGTTCCGACAATGTCCCAAGCGCAATCCGGTCGTTCGGATCATTGAAAGTCGGAACGAGCACCGCAGCATTTGACACGTAGAAATTTGCGTAACTTGCAGGAAGCCTGTCGCCGTCAAAGTACAGCGGCCCTGGCATCGGCAAGGGCACAACCTCGGGACGTGAACCATCCTCAAGCCGAAGGTCTTGAATTCGCTCCCAGTTTTCCGCCAGCACGCGGTAATTGACGTCTCTCGGATTGGTTTCGCGTATCAGGACCACTGTGCGCGGGTTAACGAATCTGCAGATGTCATCGATGTGCCCATGGGTGTCATCGCCAACGGGCCCGCCAGCCAGCCAGAACACGTTGGTCACGCCCAGATACTTTTTCAGCGTTTCTTCGATATCGCCCTTGCTCAGCCCAGGGTTGCGCACCTGGACAGTCGGATGAAGATAACATTCTTCAGTTGTCAACAAAGTGCCCCGGCCGTTCACATCGATGCCTCCACCTTCGAGCACAAATGGCCGACCCTGAAATTCAGCTTCGAACAGGCGCTTGCGCAGCAACCGCGCCGCCACTTCGGGAACCCGAGTGTCACGCCCCCAGTCATCGTATTTTGCCCACGCATTGAAATGAAAATGCACAATCGCAGTCTCGGAACGCCCGCCTTTGGTCCGCCGAACGAAAATTGGACCGCTGTCCCGTGTCCACCCCCTGTCCGTCGCGTACCGCACAAACCTGACTTTGCCCACACCAACCCCGGATCGCGTCAAATATTTCCGAGCCTGATCTTCTTCGCTCTGGCTCCGGACCAACAGACGGACCAGTTCGCCAGCAGTGACTTTTCGAACTATCTCTGTGTACACCCAACGAATTGTGTCCAGTTTGCCGGGCCAATCAGTCGGATGATGCGGCCACGCCAGCCACGTGGCAGTGTGACGTTCCCATTCCGCGGGCATTGAGTAGCCCAGACGCGAAGGTGTCTGTCCCGTGATCTTCTTCATCAATGCAGCTATTGTAACCGCCTTCAGTGCACGCAGCCTTCCGACCCGTGTCAAGCGCTAACCCGGGAATCGCCCGGAACGAAGCTTTGGGTGCCTTGGGCAGGTGAGCCCGTGAGATTCCCGCGGACGGCCGCGCTCCCGACCGTCGCGCTGCGTGAGCGCGGGCATTCTTGCCCGCTCCAGACCGGTGAACGTTCGGGCGCCAGATTTGAGTGAGCGAAACCCTTCGTAAGGTCGGGCGTCTGGTTGATGCGGCCGGGTTTTTGGCTTGCCAAATCGAGCGCATCCATGGCTAATTCGCTGGAAAAACTTGTGGCCGGGCAAATGAGGCTGGCGTGGGATTGCAACATATCAAACCCTCGGGATCGGAGCGCAACATGAAAGCTCGTTATACCATTGGACTGGACTTTGGCACGAACTCGGTTCGCACATTGATCGTGGATGTTGCTAATGGTCGCGAAGTAGCGACTGCGGTTTGGACCTACGAACATGGAGAGCAAGGAGTCATTTTGGGCCGGGACCCAAACCTTGCGCGTCAACATCCTGCCGATTACGCCAAGGGCGCCGAAGTGACAATTCGGCAAGCGTTGCGGGATGCGGCCAGGAATGTGAAAGGGTTCAAAGCCGACCAGGTTATTGGGATTGGCGTCGATACGACCGGCAGCACGCCAATACCGGTGGACAAGAACGGACGTCCTCTGGCGTTCCAAAAGGCATTTTCAAACAATCCGGCTGCGATGGCATGGCTCTGGAAGGATCACACCGGGGTTGCTGAGGCAGCCGAGATCACGGCGCTGGCACGGGAAAAGCGTCCGCATTACCTCGCCAAGTGCGGCGGCACTTATTCGAGCGAGTGGTTTTTCAGCAAGATTCTTCATTGCGCAAGGACAGCTCCGAAGGTGTTCGAGGCAGCTTATACGTGGGTCGAGTGTGCGGATTGGGTGCCAGCGATGCTCACCGGTACCGAGGCGCCTGACAGGCTCACTGTTGGCGTTTGCGCTGCCGGCCACAAGGCGATGTATAACGACGACTGGGGCGGTTACCCGGACGCAGAGTTCCTTAGCGAGCTTGATCCGCGGCTCGGGAAACTGCGCGAGCGTTTGGCGGCGAAGGCATTCACAATAAACAAGGCGGTTGGCGGGCTGACGGACGAATGGGCGAAACGCACGGGACTGGTGCCGGGCATACCAGTGGCAGTGGGCGCATTCGATGCGCATCTGGGCGCGGTGGGGAGCGGCATCCGACCGGGTACGCTGGTCAAGATCATTGGCACAAGCACGTGTGACATGATGGTTGTGCCGCTCGAAGACAAGCTGGCAGACATTCCCGGGTTGTGCGGTATTGTGCCGGGAAGCATTTTGCCGGGTTATTATGGTCTTGAGGCCGGTCAATCTGCTGTGGGCGATATCTTCAATTGGTTTGTCAACTATTTGCAGCCCGGCGGGAAGAAAGCAGGATCGCATGAGACCCTGACGGCTGAAGCTGCGCGACTTAAGCCGGGCGAATCGGGGTTGTTGGCATTGGATTGGAACAATGGCAACCGGACGATTCTGGTGGACCAACGGTTGACGGGGCTATTGCTTGGACAAACTCTGTACACGACGCCCGGTGAGATTTACCGCGCTCTCATTGAAGCGACGGCGTTCGGTGCGCTAACAATTATCAATCGGTTCGAGGAATACGGCGTCAAGGTCGAGCAAATAGTGAATTGCGGCGGGATTGCAGAGAAGAACCCGCTGGTCATGCAGATTTACGCCGACGTGACGGGCCGACCGATGAAAGTGTCGAGGTCGGCTCAAACCTGTGCGCTTGGAGCTGCGATTGCCGGTGCGGTGGTTGGGGGTGCTTATCCGAGCTGCGAAGCTGCACAGGCGAAAATGACCGGGCTGAAGCCGCGTGTGTACAAGCCAAATCCAGGCGCGCATCAAGTGTACGCCGAACTTTACCCGCTTTACCGCAAGTTGCACGACGCATTCGGCACGCCGGCATGGCAAGGGAATCTGTACGACGTCATGAAGAAGCTGTTGGATATCCGTGCCAGGGTGAGAAAGTGATCTACGGACGAATCCATCCCCGTTGTGGAAAGAGCATGTCAGATCCTGGAATGAAGCGCGCGTTTTTCGAGTGACCGAGATTCTGTTATGCTTTCGGGCCTTGAAACGAGGTGTTCTGACGATCGGCGCTTCACACAAGCGCGGGCACGACTTCGATGTAAAAGAAGCGCGAAATCATGAAGGACAACACTATCGAGCGGCTCAAGGCTGCAGTTTGGCAGGCGAACCTTGATTTGGTCGCCGCGGGTCTTGTCTCGCAGACTTTTGGAAATGTGAGCGGGATTGACCGGGAACGAGGCTTGGTTGTGATCAAGCCATCTGGCGTTGATTACTCGTGCCTGAAGCCGCATCACATGAGCGTTGTGTCGGTCGAAACCGGCGAACTTGTCGAGGGCGATCTACGGCCGAGTTCAGACACGCCCACGCATCTTGTGTTGTACCGGGCGTTTGCGGGGATTGGTGGGATTGCGCACACACACAGTGTTCACGCAACTGCATGGGCCCAGGCGCGCCGCGAAATCCCGGTGTATGGCACGACGCATGCCGATTTTTTCCCAGGACGGGTCCCAGTTACAAGATTGCTCAAAGGCAAAGAGATCAAATCCGATTACGAAGTCGCGACGGGGCATGTAATTGTTGAAAGGTTTACACGCCTTGACGCTGAACTGGTGCCGGGCGTGCTTGTGGCGGGCCACGGCCCGTTCACATGGGGCAAAACGGCGCACGACGCGGTTCAGCATGCGATCGCGCTTGAACTGATAGCGCGTTTGGCCTCGGAAACGCTGCGTGTGAGACCGTCAGCGGGCGAGATACCCGATGCGCTGCTCGAAAAACATTTCTCCCGGAAACACGGGCCGGGAGCGTACTACGGTCAGAAACCGGTCGGAAAACCATAGAACCCCATGCTGACAACATCGAATCTCAGCGCGGCACAGCCGCAAGCGCCCGCGACGCTTGGGATAACCGGGCTAGCTTTGGGGATACCGCTGTGTCGCGCCGCGCTGACCGTGGGAACTTCGTCGTCCACCGGGAAGATACGATTGGAATCAGTGGCTGGACAATGTAACAGCAGAAGTCTCGAACGGTCCGATAATCTGCGATTGTCAGGTAAGTTCTTGATGATAGTAGAACGAAATCAAACGGAGGAACGAGTAAAATGACTCCATTATTTGCTGGTGTGCTTACGCATTCGGTATTGACCAGTTTGGACTGGCTGATGATAGCCCTGTACTTTGGCATCTTGCTCGCGGTGGCATGGTGGGTTGTTAAGCGGGGCAAAGACACCGCTGCTGACTACTTCCTTGCGGGCAGAAACCTTAGCTGGTGGATAATCGGGGCGTCCATTTTTGCCTCGAATATCGGTTCTGAACACGTAGTCGGGCTTGCCGGGTCGGGTGCGAAGGACGGGGTTGCGATGGCGCATTACGAGTTGCACGCGTGGTGTTTGCTTGTGTTGGCGTGGGTGTTCGTTCCCTTTTATGCGCGGTCGATGGTGTTCACGATGCCGGAGTTTCTTGAACGGCGGTTTTCTGCCAATTCGCGGTATGTGCTGTCGGTGGTTTCGTTGATTACGTTCATCGTATCGAAGATGGCGGTTGGGATTTTTGCTGGTGGTGTTGTATTTGCGGCACTGTTGCCGGACATGCAGATTCGGATTGGCGACACTTTGATTGACAGCTTCTGGATCGGGTCGGTGCTGGTAATTGTTCTTACCGGCTTGTACACGCTGATGGGTGGGATGCGCGCCGTGGCTTACAACGATGCGGTCCAAGTGGTTGTGCTTGTGCTTGGGTCGGCGGCTCTGACAGTGTACGGCTTGATCAAGCTGGGCGGTTGGGGCGAGCTGAAGGCCATCTGTGGGTCCGACATGTTCAACCTGTGGAAGCCGATGGTGCCTCCGGGCGTCGAGAGCACATGGTCGCCCGAGCTGGTCACCGACGCATCCGGAAGAGTGATTCGCCAGGCATGGTACTTCAACAAGAACTTCCCGTGGCTTGGCATGGCCATTTGCGCGCCTGTCATAGGCCTTTGGTACTGGTGCACAGATCAGTACATTGTCCAGCGCGCGCTGGGCGCCCCAAATGAGGCAGTTGCACGCCGCGGAAGCATCTTCGCCGCGGTTTTGAAGCTGTCGCCGGTGTACATTTTTATTATCCCGGGAATGATCTGCTATGCGCTTGCGAAAAGCGGCAAGGTGCCGGCTCTTGCGCCGATGATCGGACCTGACGGAACAACGGTTGTACCAGAGTTGGCGCAACAGGCGTTTCCGAATCTGGTGCAACATCTTCTGCCGGCTGGGCTTCGCGGAATAGTCGTGGCGAGCCTGTTGTCGGCTCTGATGAGCTCACTGGCCGGCGTGTTCAACGCGTCATCGACCGTGTTAACGGTGGATATTTACGGCAAACTGCGGCCGAAAGCTTCACAGCACGAAATTGTTCGAACTGGCCGCATCTGGACTGCCGTGATGGTAGGCGTGGCTTTGGCGTGGATACCTGTTGTGAAGGGCGCTTCAAGTCTTTATCGATACCTGCAAGAAGTGCAGAGCTATCTTGCGCCGCCAATTTTCGTGGTGTTTTTCTTCGGGGTTTTCTGGAAGCGACTGAACGCCAAGGGCGCGTTTTGGGCGCTTGTAACCGGGTTTGTTCTTGGCGTTTTCCGGATGCTTGTTGACACCCCGCCGATGTTTTCAAAGGAATTCCAATACGCGCATGGGTCGCTGTTCTGGATCATCAACAACATCAATTTCCAGTATTTCAGCATTCTGATCACGGTTGTGTCCGCGGCTGTCATGGTGGTTGTCAGTCATCTGACGGCTGAGCCGGATTACCAGCGCATCAAGAGCCTGACCTACGGAACCACCACCGAAGAAGACCGGACTCGCACGCGCGCCAGTTGGGATTGGCGGGATGTGGCAGCCTCGGCCTTTGTGCTTCTGTGCATCTTGGCTGCCTACCTCTATTTCCGCGGTTAAATCGGCTCAGATATCCAATAACGCATGCGATAAGGCGCTGGCGGTCTTCGCCGGCCTCTGTTCGGCCCGCGCCTCGCTGTTAGGAGCATCTCACAAAGAGAGTTCTCCACAGATTAGGCGCGAACAGGGTGGCAGGAGTTCAGCCCCGATACCCGAGGACGCGTGCAGGCAGGAAAAGCACCGCTTTTACCAGCGCGAGACCTGCATTCACGGTAATCCCAACCAAGCGAAAGGGGATCAACAACACCCAGACGACCGGGTACGCTATTAATGCGATCAACGCCAACGGCCAGCACAATGCCAACAGCAAGCACCAGAGCAGAAATGTCATAAGCATTTTCATTGTTCGTGCTTTTCACGCTCAAGTCATGGAAGCGGTGCAATGGGTTGGGGCTTGAGTCCCGATCGACAACGGTCCCATGCTTCCAACAGTTCGTTTTGATGACGGGTTGCCCACTCGAGCACCATGTTCGTCTCATTCACAGCGCTTTCCCAACCAAAGTCCGCCAGAATCTCACATTGGCCAAGTCGGGAATCAAGACCGCTTAGCACCCGGCTTCATCAAATCCTAACACGTGACCTCGGGCTTTTGTTTCAAATCTTCACGAATACGAAGCAGTTTTCGTGTAGGTGATATAAGCCTGCCTGCGACGCGCTTTTCACACATTCATCACGCTGTGGAATAGGGTGACAGGCTCGTTTTTTGTAGAGTTTTCCTGTTTCCGCGCAAACGTGGAACTCTAACAGCGATCTGTTGTCCGGCGCATACGGCGATGCAACGCCTGGGACCGTCAGGATAAGGTGACAGACACAATATCTGTCTTCGGCATGCGGCTCTCGGCGGGCTTGTTTCTTGCACGACGCGATAGTGTGCCAGGCTCGAAGTCTAATCACCTCGGGGCTCCGGGACGGAGCTGTCAGCGGCGAAATCGAGTTGCTTTGCAAGCTCTTCGGCAACGAACGCTGATCCGCGGGCATTGAGATGAGTGTCGTAGAGCGCATTGAACAGCAGCTCGCCGCTTCTATGGGTTTCCTCGCGCAACGATGGTGTAAGGTCCACAAACCTGATGCCACGCTTTGCGCACAGTTCAGCCACAAGAGCGGGCAGGTCTGTCGATTTGAAAGTGCGGACACTGTCTGAGGCCTGCTCGGTCGGCTGGATTTGACCGGACAACACGCTCGCTTTGCACGGCATGTACACGAGCCAGGGTCGAACGCGGGTTTTGTGGGCGAACTCGGCGTAGTCGTGGACAAACCGTTGAAGTGCGTCGCGGGTTAATTTGGACAATTCTGCTTGCGTTGGTGGAAGCAGTCCAAGCGTCACCTGCACAACCCCGGTTCTTCCCATGAATACGGCATCGACTGGCGGGCCGGCGGGAACAACCGGGTATCGAATCCTTCGAATCTGTTCGCCGAGCGCACGTAGCATTGAAGTTTGTTTGCGGAACTGGCGGACGGGCCGTTTGCCTGTTGCTTCAAAGTCCAGCAGTGCCATGTATTCCCTGTTCAAGTCGCCTATGTCGTTTCCCTCGAAGAAAACGATGACAACGTGTTTCAGGCTTGGTGCTCTTGCGTAATCTTCGAGGTAACTGAGCTGGGTGAGCGGTCCCGTGTTTCCGACGCCGAGGTTCAGCACTCGCAGATTAAATCGGCGCCCGAGCATGGTAGTGAACAATTGGTCGTAAGGGAGGTGTCCCAGCTCAGTAAATGAATCGCCGGCAATGGCAACGTCCCAGTCATGCAATTCGGTTTCGTTGCGGAAACCAAAACGATCGTACTTGACCGTGATGGGTTCTTCCGATGCATAAGGGGTTGGATCGCACCCTGCAAACTGAAGGTATGTCTTTATGACGGGGCCGCTCCATTGTTCCGGGCCGGATCGACGAAAGAAGACCTTCCCTGAAGGGAGCATCGGTTGCCTATAATACGGCGGGCAGGAGCGCCAACGGACTTCCTGTCGCCGAAAATCGTAGCGCGCAATCCTGAAAGCGGCTTCTCCGATCGCCAGCGCGATCAGAAGACTCGACCATACGATGCAGACGCGGGAGGTTATTCGGGCCGCATGTGTTCTACGGATTAGGATTCCGAAAAGCAAAGAAATCAGGCCGATTGCAACGAGTGGTTTTCTGGCCCAGCCCCAATGCAGTTCTATTCCAGGCCGCCAACCCAACGCAAGACTTGCAAGCACGCAAAGCAGTCCGCAACCTGCGTGCAACACCATGAAAACCCGAGATTCGGTCTCGCGTTCCTCGTTCATGACCTGCAGGTCGGCATCGACGCGGACAGAATCATTGGCCCGCCAAACCTGATAGATAAGCAAGGATCAAGTCCGGCAAATCCTCGCTGTAGCCACCCTCGAGAACAGTGAAGACCGGCACGCCAAACGCCCGAAGCGATTCGCCGAGCCAGTGAAAATCCTCCTTTTCGAGTGGAGCGGCGCTCAACGGGTCGCCACGGTAGGGATCGAATCCGGCTGAGACGCCTATCAGGGCTGGCCCGTAATGTTTGAGATCGTCAAGAGCCGCGGCTAATGCGCCGCGGTAGATGTCGTGTGGAGCGTATGGGGGGACGGGATAGTTGTGCACGTTCGAGTAGGAACTTGTCCCCGTGCCCGGATAGGCCGGGTACTGATGAACCGAGAAATACGCGCAGTTCTGCACATCTACAAGAATGTCTTCTGTGCCGTTGCCGTGGTGAACGTCGAAATCGAACACTGCCACCTTCTTGATTCCTCTCGCCATGGCTTCGAGTGCTGCGACAGCGACTGAGTTGAGGTAGCAGAATCCCATTGCGCGTTCGACAGTCGCGTGGTGACCGGGTGGCCGCATCAAACTGAACGCCGGTTTGCCTGCGAGTGCTGCGTCGAGAGCGCGCAAAGCCCCGCCTACGCTTCGGATTGCGTGGGTTTTGATGTTGGGGAGCGCGGGTGTGTCATAATCGAAATCAGACGGTTCCTCGAGACGGGCCAAATGCTGCTCCGAATGAGCCCGCAGCAATTGTTCATCGGACACTTGTGCCGGTTGGGTCCATTCGATTTTAAGACATGTTTGCGTGCGGAGGTGGGCTTCAGCACGGGTTATGCGCTCGGGCCGCTCGGGGTGACCGGGCCGATGGTACTCAGTGCATCTGAGATCACAAACTACCAGCATGCTGATTGTTGGGAGATAGAATTGCTCATGTCCATGTCAGAGACAAATGAAATAATCACATATATGTGGCGGCCGGAGACGGCCGCGCTCCCGGTGCCATTGCTTTCTCGACCGCGTGCAGGAGCGCGGCGATTCTTCGCCGCACCCAGCCGGTGAATGTTCGTGCGACGGGTTTGTGTGATTGAAACTGTTGCACAGCCAGTCGTCGGCCTGATGCGGCCGGGGACGGCCGCGCTCCCGGTGCCATTGCTTTCTCGACCGCGTGCAGGAGCGCGGCGATTCTTCGCC
>JAAYVR010000080.1 GCA_012517065.1 Verrucomicrobiota bacterium
AGAGGCATCGGCCGCTGTTTGGTCCGAAGCGGAAGAGTGGTGCGAGGAAGATACCCGGGATGTTGTTGGGAGAGATATATGTGTTGCGTGACTTGAAGGTGAGAGCGATCGAGTAAGGGGGCAGGGAGGAGTAAGTCGAGGGAAAGGGGACAGGGACGTTTTCAGAGATCTGAGTTGGGGGATGCCGAAGGCCTGGTGAAGGTGATCGGCGATGGGGGATTGTTTTCACGTGATGTCATTGGCGGGTTGGTGGGCTTGGTGATTACGGTGAGATCGGCAGTGGGAGGGATGTTCAAGCCGGCTGAACAGGCGTTGTCGGGGCATATCTGAAGTTTCCGGGGACCGTTGAAAGGGGTTAGCGGGGGTTTTGGTGGGGGCGGAACAAATAGAGTGACAGACACGATATTGTGGCGGCCGGGTTGGACCGGGTTGGGCGGGCATAGTGGCGTCATGAGTGAAGTTTCCGGGGGTTGTTGGGAGGGGTTGGTGGGGGTTGGCGCGGGTGGAGCAAATAGAGTGACAGACACGATGTTATGCTGCTTCGCATTTCAAGAATCGCTCGAGCTATGGAATACCAGAGCTAATTTCCACGTCGCTTTAGTCCTGCGTGTTCGTAAACTGCGTCGATAACACGCATGTTTGCAATCGCATCCTCGGGGCTCGTTGTCATTTGCCGCCTCCCTTTGACCGCATCAACGAACGCCTGCAGTTGATAGGTAAAAGTGGCTTCGCCCGGAACGCGTTCGCGGCGGACTGAATCCCCCCGCCGCACCGTGATTCGGTTGTACAAGTGAGGGTGAAACGGACCTGCAACGCGCAGTTCGCCCTCAGTGCCTCGAACGACCGCACGCGTGCGCAGAAGCACGATCGAGAACAATGAACAAACAAATCGTCCGGTGCATCCGTCTGGGAACTCGAGCTCCGCGCGCATGTACCGGTCAACTTGTGGTGACGAAAGCCGCGCATGCGCCTCGATCACGCGTGGTTCCGCCCCGGCGATGTATCGCAAAAGGTTTATGGTGTAGCATCCGAGGTCCATCGTCGCGCCGCCGGCGAGCTCGTATCGGTAACGGATGTCACCGGGGAGAATCAACGGGACACAAAAATGCGCCTCGATGTGGCGCACCTTGCCAAGCTCGCCGCTGTCCACAATGGCTTTGAGTCTGGAAGCGAGTGGATGATGTCGATAGTGAAATGCCTCCGCCAAAACGCGTCGTGTCTCTGCTGCTGCGGTTGCCATTTGCTGCGCCTCATCGGCATTCGAAGCCATCGGCTTCTCGCAGAGGACGTGTTTCCCGGCTCTCAAAGCCCGGATCGACCATTCGCAGTGCAGACTGTTGGGGAGAGGAATGTAAACCGCGTCCAACTCCGGGTCCTGGATGAGACTCTCATAAGATTCATGCACTCGAGGTACCCCATGGCGCCGCGCGAATGCCCGGGCGCGGTCAGGGTCTCTTGCAGCAACGGCCAGAACGCGCGCCTCGGGGATTTTACGCGCGGGGCGAATCAGCGCTGCGGGGGCGATTCGCGCTGCTCCCAACAATCCCAGCCGCACCTTATCGCCGGAGTTCATATTGCGAGGTATTTACTGCGAGCCACGCTTCGGAATCAAGGTTGATAAGGTGTCATGGGCAAGGTGCGGCATTGGACTCGATACAGGAAGTTGCGCACATTGTAATCGCGTTTGGAGTACAACAGCGTGATACTCTGAACCAAAGCCATGAATACACTTGCTGCAATCCAGATGGCCGGTGCAACCCCGGAGTATGCCGTTGGCTGGTTCACACTCTCACTAATAAACGCTGGCTTGGCCCAAGCCAAAGGCCGTAGCGGGCTGCTTTGGTGGTTCATCTCTTTGTTTCTTGGGCCGATAGCAACGTTTCTGATAGTCGTGCTCGATCCGGTGAAAAAACCTCCGCAGCCCTGACCGCACATTATTCTCGCTGGCCCGGCCGAAAGACGAATTTTTGGATTCGCTGGCCAATGATATCTCCAGCATAAACGTTCCCTTTTGAGTCGAGAGCAATCCCGTGGACCCAGTTCAATTCACCTGGTTTTTCCTGGCGATCGACGCCCTTCGGAACCGTCCAGAGCCTGAGCATTCTCCCGGTGGTACTGAACATCGCGAAAAGCTGATCTTTTGGCGGGCAACCGAGCGGTTGACCCGGCCCGGCGCTTTCCCACGTCATTGGTGATGACCCGCACACCCAGAGTTCGTCATTGCGACCCATCCAAATTCCCCATGGCGTCATGAGGTTTCGCCATTCCTCGAGCAATCGGCCATCCTGCCTGAAAACCTGAATGCGAGCGTTGTTCCGATCGGCAACATACAATCGTCCCTTTGAATCGAGCACAATCGAATGGGGGATGCTGAACTGTCCCGGGCGGCTGCCGAGCGTGCCCCAAGCCTTCACGAAGCGACCGTTCCGATTGAAATGGACGATCCGGCTATTTCCGTAGCCGTCGGCAACAAAGACATCACCGCGCGGCGTCACAGCCACATCGGTCGGCATGTTGAAATGGCGGTCATCGGTCCCAGCCCGGCCGCGTGTGCCCAATTCAAGAAGCAAACGACCTTCGGTGGAGAATTTCATTACCAAATGCGAACCAACATCAGTGACCCAGACATTTCCTTCGCTGTCGATCCGCAGGGAATGGACAGTGGTAATGTAATTGTCGCCCCAAGCTCGAATCAAATGGCCATCCGGAGCATAAAGGCGCACCGGCGGATTCGTGCGCACGCAGACCCAGACCTGGTCGAGCTGGTCAACTGCAACACCCGGGACAGCAGCAAATGGCATGTTCGGGGTTGGTCTGGGCCAATTCGAATCAACAACGTACGAATCCGACACGTTCACTCGCGGGTAAACCGGCGCGCCTTGCGACCAGAGATTAGAATTGGCGCTGCCGACGCCAAGAATGAACGCCGCCGACAATATCCGGACGATCTCTTTGCGGATCTGGCAAGAGATTGATTTGCGCATGGCGACGAATCGTACCGGGCCAAAGCGTGCCCGGCGAACCAAAATATCGAGTGCCGAACTGCAATGCGAGCACTCTGTAAGACGGGGCGTGCCGCTCCTGGCGCGTCGGAAGTGTGACAGAGACTTTTCACATTTCCGCGTAAAGCCGGGACTCTCTGACTTGGAAATCTCACCGCCTGACCAGACCAAGACACGCAGAGTTTGATCATGTCAACGCAATTGTGATTCAGACACTGGGGGGAGGGCGCGCGGAATGGCCGTAGGAACGGCGTTTTTCGAGAGGCCAGTACCCTGAATGTGGGTTTCTGACAAAGAAGTGAATTTCGTGCTTGATTTCTGTGTCTATATAATTATATTAC
>JAAYVR010000081.1 GCA_012517065.1 Verrucomicrobiota bacterium
CTTCATTGCGGTGAGATTTCCGGGCTAGACATGCAGTGATAGACGACGGTTTTACCCTGAAGTTTGATTCTGGGCAGTCTCATTACAACCTCCTTGATTTGTATTGTTGTTCTCCTTGCAACAGAGCGACAGGCGTGCAGCCGTGCCTCCCATTGGCCGACTGGTTGGGCAGGTCCGGGTCAGAACCCCGGGCGCCCAAATATCGTGTCTGTCCCTCTATTTGGGAGTAAAATCGCACAACAGACTCCGGGAGTCAAACGGGGCCAGGGTGGTGGCAAGGCGTGGTGGTGTCGTGGGGCCTATCTCGGGGTAGTATGTCACAATCCCGATCCAGCTCGTAGGAAAATCCTGAGCACAACAGCCCTCCAGGCTGGAGGCGTCTGTACCGCATTACAGCGGGGACAGCGCGCCCTGCCCAATGCAGGCGTTTGCGATCCGGCCTGGCAATCTCGCCGTCCCCAAGAGACACCAATGCCCTCAGCCCAGTGGGACTTGCAGGGCTAAGGCTTTTGTTCCGCGGGTTTTTGGACAGCTTCGACCTGAGGTTGTTTGCCGATCCAACCGTCGGTCCACTGATAGATTTTACCTTTGCTATTGAGAATGCTGAAGACGATGTAGAGGACCAGGGCCAGGATTATGATTGTTGGCCACGGGCTCTTCTTTTCTGCGTAAGGATCGAAGAGTTCGCGATGAGATCCTGGCGGCAGCTTGGCCATGTGCGTCAACGCGGCTCCCAATGGGACGCTAATTCTGGCATTGGCGTTAACAGCCCAACCGTTGGCGTCCAGGATGGGACCGAGATTGCGCTTTCGCAGCTTGATGTAGGCAAGAATCATTGATGGGCCCGAAATCACCAGGATGACGGCGATCAAGGCTCCGGCCACGGCCAGTGGCCCGAGCTTCAACAAGCCTGTAATGTACGCGAGCAAGGTGGCAAAGAATGTGCCGATGGCGCCGAAAGCGACTCCAATTGCGGCCACTGTGCCGACGTCAACCTTTTTTGGTGCGGCTTCTTTGAGTTTATCGGGAGTGGCCGCAGTTGCTGCGGCAGCTTCGAGTTTCTGAGCGGAAGCTGCTTCTGCGGCGGCGGCGCGCTTGGCTATTTGGGCTTCGATCATTCGCACGAATTTCTTGTACGGCGCCCAGAAGGCCTGCCGCAGGCTGATGGGATTTTCTATGATCTTGGTGATGGTGGCGTCCCAATCGCGCCCGTACCGGTCGTAGAAAACCCCGTTGCGTCCCACCATGAGATTGTCTGAATCGCCGTTGGTGAAAGCGGCGACGATTTGCATTTTTTCCCCGGTACCTTTGCGGACGCAGTCGCAATAGGCAAGGTAGCACCCTGCCAAACCTGCGAGGGTGGCGTGTTTGGCTGCGTCCTCGACCGGCAGGGTCAAATCGCAAGCGCGTTGGTCAAGGTAAAGGCGGCCTGCCTGGAAAATTGCCATTTCATCACTAACGTAGAAGTCCGCAAAGTTAATGAAGTTTCTGCAGAGTGGAAGCAGGTCGCGAGTGTACCTGACCAGCTTGTCCACGGCAGCGATTGCCTTGACTTCTTGTTCTTCGGCTTTGTCGCGGGCGATGAGAGCCGCGAGGTTGTCCTTGACCGGGCTGGCCAGCAACTCAAGTAATCGCCCCACGCCAAGTTTTTCAACAGTAGTGTTCGGCTTTGACGAGATCCATGCGTTATACTCGGCGAGTTTAGAAACGAGCAGATTCCAGTCTTGCAGGGTGAGGGTGGGTTTGTCACCGAGTAGCGGCTTGACCGCCTTTGCATGCAGGTTGGCAAGGGCACCGGCCCATGCTGGGTTTACACCGTCGAGGAGCGGCAAGGGGCGGTGCGGTTCGATTCGGGCCAAAGGCAGCGCCGCGATGTCTTGGTGTTCAGGCGTGAGGTCTTTTGCGCCGATGACAGCGTATTCTTTTTCGTCGCGGTTGAGGGCGTTGGAAGCGCGCGGATCAAACTCTGCCAAACGGCAGCGCGCAAAGTAGTCTGCGACCTTTGGAGCGACCGCTTTGATTGCGGCGTCGGCATCCGCCGTCGCGTCGCCCAACGGGAGAATTGTCGGGTTTTTCAACGCTTTCTGTGCCCAATCGACATAACTCTTTGCTTCGGCGAAGAACAGATCAACTTTGGCTTGGTCAACGCCGGGTTTGCCGGAGCAGTCTGTGACGGGACCGAGGCAGGCGATGATGTCGCGGATTGCGGCTTTGGTGGCTTCATCGGATGCCGAGTCTTCGACAATGACGCCGTCTCCGTTGAATGCGGTTTGCGCAAGGATTCTTGCAGTGTCATCCGTGTCTGCCACGCTGATTGCAGTGGCGTCTTGCTTGCCAAGAACGGTCAGAACCTTGCGAGCGGACTTGAGGATGAGAGCGCCTTCGGGGGTTGAATCGTTGATGGCATCCAGAGGCAGAGCGGACGTGGGTTTAAGGAGGACATCAGGGTCTTTGAGCAATGAGCCAGCCCATTTGACAGCGGCGATAAGTTCCGGCGCGCGAATGCGGCCGTCCTTGTCGGTGTCAATGAGGTTTAAGGTTTTCTTGTCAAAGTGAAGGCCGGAAACCGGGCATGCCAATGCGACCCATAGTTTCTGGTCGAGTTGATCAATGTTTAGCAGGTCGTGGCCGGTCTTGAATTTGACCTGGTCAAATCCGCCCGCGCGAAAGAAACTCCAACGGTAGGTTTTGCCTGGTTGGGTGTGGTTCGTCGTCCTCATATGCAATCACGTTTTAGATGGCTGGTTGAAAGGCTCCTATTTGCTCCGAGGCAAGTCAATGACAAATCAGGCTCATGTGGATGTGAGCAGCGAAGCTGGAAACGTGATAAGTGAAACGTGACACGTGATCCGTGATACACAGAACGTGCGGCTGAGTGGATGCACTGGTGCGTGATGATCGGAACTCCGAGACTTCTGCCTCCGAAACTCTGGCATCGGTCGGGCCTTTGGCCGTATAATCACGGGATAATCACAATCACCGTGCTCAGTGCAATGATGCATCGGTTCACGAGCCCGAACTTCGGCGAGCAGGATGATTTGAATTCAGCAGAACAATATGACACAGATATCAAGTGCGGCCAGAACAACGCAACTCACCACCGCGCCGGTTTCTCTTGTGACGAGGGTGCTGCTCGGGGTGTGTGTGGCGGTTTTGATTGCTGCCGGACCCGCCGGTGCAGCAGGCGATTCCAATTCGGTCAATGCGCCGCCTCCGCGGGAGATTCTTTCGCGGCTCCGGTCAGAACATCCGCGCTTGCTCGCGTCGCGAGGTGATTTCGAGAAACTGCGGCTTGGTGTGAAAGAGGATGCGACACTTCGCGACTGGCGTGGGAAGCTGGCCGGCCGTGCCGAACGAATCCTGTCCGAGGCACCGTCCAAGTACGAAATACCGGATGGTCTGCGTCTCTTGAGCGTGAGCCGGCGTGTACTCGAGCGGGTTTACACGCTGGCGCTCATGTATTGGCTTGACGGTGATCAAAGATATCCGAGCCGCGCATGGAAGGAGTTGGAAGCCGCTGCAGCATTTCCAGACTGGAATCCGCGGCATTTCCTTGACACCGCCGAAATGACTCATGCGTTTGCGATTGGGTACGATTGGCTTTATGAGTGCTGGACTTCAGAACAACGCGAAATTCTGCGCAAGGCCATGGTTGAGAAAGGACTTGGCCCAGCGTTGCAATGCTACCGGGGGAAAGCCAATTACGGGCGTTGGATGAAAGTGCGTCATAACTGGAATCAGGTCTGCAACGGTGGCATTGGAATGGGAGCGCTGGCACTCGGAGATGTTGAGCCGGAGCTGGCTGGCGAGTTGCTGAAGAATGCAATCGATTCAATTCAGCTCGCGATGGGGGAGTTTGCTCCGGACGGTGCATGGGCCGAGGGCCCCGGTTACTGGAACTACGCGACGCAGTATAATGTCGCGTTTCTGGCCGCACTCGGAACTGCGCTTGGGACCGACTACGGATTGTCAGACATCAATGGTTTCGCCGAGGCCGGCATGTTCCCAATCTACATTACCGGGCCGCTTAATCGAACGTTCAATTATGCCGATGGTGGTGAAGGTCCCGTGCGAGCTCCGCAGATGCATTGGTTGGGGCGGAGGTTCAAACGGCCGGCCTACGCCGTTTACCAACGCAACCTCGCGACACCGCATCCGCTTGATCTGCTCTGGTATGATCGAGCACTGGCCGGGGAGGAAGCCGCACAGCTTCCGCTGGACCGAAGATTTCGGGTCGCCGAAATAGCGACTTTTCGATCTGACTGGGCAAATCGTGAGGCGCTGTTCGTCGGGTTCAAGGGCGGCGATAACAAGGCAAATCACAGTCACCTTGACCTTGGGACGTTTGTGCTGGATGCCGGCGGGACAAGATGGGCGGTCGATTTGGGAGCCGACAACTATAATCTGCCG
The DNA here is from genome assembly GCA_012517065.1 of Verrucomicrobiota bacterium. GTDB lineage: Bacteria > Verrucomicrobiota > Verrucomicrobiia > Limisphaerales > J093 > JAAYVR01. The sequence goes on from JAAYVR010000081.1 coordinate 4,411, forward strand.
GCCTATTTTGGTGCGCAGCGGTGGACGTACTATCGACTTCGCGCCGAAGGACACAACACGCTGGTGATCAATCCGGAGACAGGTCCCGACCAACAGCCGTCGGCTGCAGCGCCGTTGGTCCGGTACGAATCGAAACCCGAAGTGGCGTTTGCCATTGCAGACTTGACCGCGGCATACGCGAAACACGCCCAGAGTGTGCGGCGAGGAGTTGCAGTCGTTGGCAGAAAACATGTGATTGTTCAGGACGAAATCAAGGGTGGTGGCGCAACCAACATCTGGTGGTTCATGCACACCCCGGCTGAGATTGAACTCGGGAAAGATGGGAAAACCGCCTTGCTGAAGAGTGGGGAGCGCAGATTGTCAGTGACATTGTTGGCGGCGCCAGCAGGGGCAAAATTCGAAATTCTCCCGGCTCGGCCATTGCCGACATCGCCAAATCCCGCGGGACAGGGTTCAAATGAGAAAGTGCGAAAACTGGCAGTGCACATCGAGGGCACACCGGGTGGAGTAATAAGCGTGGCATTCGGACTGGCGCCGTCCGAGAGCAGTGCCGGTATCAAAGTGCCGTCTTTCCTTGGGCTTGAATCGTGGGGCAAGACCGACTGGGGAGCGCAGGCCGGGCATTGAACGGCCGCGTTTTGGCCGTCCGCATTGCAGACTGTTCAGGTTATATACTCATACTGAAAGGTCTTTAATATTCGCGAATATCGTCGGCTTGAGACCTCGGTCAATTTCTCCGTATCTGCCTATCTGGCTGCCAGTAAGGCGGTCACAACAGCATGGCCTTTGGGAGTGAGTCGGATAAAGTGACAGGCTCGTTGTTTGGTTGTGGCCCCAAATAGAGGGACAGGCTCGTTGTTTGGGTTTTGCGCCATGATTGCGGCGTGGCCCGCAAATTGCCCTTTGTTCCAATCCGCGGTTACCGAAGTCTGTGGAGGAACCCCTCGGATGCCGATATGGGGACAGACACGCTGTTTTCTACGTCATGCCGATATGGTTCCGGGTACGTTGTTTGCGCATGAAAACAAAGCGGCAGCAAGCTGCCGCACTCCAAGTGCATCGCGCGTCAGGCATTACGACCACATGCAACGACTCGTTGATTGCGGAAGCAGTTTGCATTGTTTCAATAGATGGGGTATGGGTTTTGAGAACTCAACGAAAGCCTGAATATGAAAACAAGAGTGTTACCCAGTGTTGGAGTGAAAGGATTCGGAGCCCTGTTTCTGGCCGCGTTGCTTGCTGTCTTGGTGATTCCTGCCATTGCACAGGAAAGAGAGGAAGGCGAAAGGGGCATGCCAGAGAAGCAGCGGAAGGAAATGAAACAGAGACTTACCGAACTTCAAGCAGAGCTGAAAGAATTGGAAAGCGCAGGCAAGGAAGATCGGGCAGCCGAGGTCAGACGACAGGCGGAACGGATCAAGAGAGCCCTGACAGCTCAGGAACCGCGTCCTGAAAAACCAAAGATGGGAGAGTCACCGCGGATGGCGCGGATGGAACGGGAAGCTGTTCGCGGGCCCGAGGCGAAGCGCGCCGAAATGGATAAACGCCATGAACATCTGCGCATCGCGGTTGAGAACCTGCATGCTGCAGGGTTGCCTGACCTTGCAGAGCGCGTTGGCAGGGAAGGGAAACGAATCCTTGTGGAACAACAAAGCATGGAGCCCAGGCCTGGCTTTTTCCCTGGGCGTCCCGGGCCGATGATGGAACAGCTTCGGAACGAAGTTCAAGAGCTGCGCGAGGTTGTGCGCAATTTGGACCGGCGCATTGATGAGTTGGCCCAACAGGCTGGCGAACTCAGAAAACGACGAGAAGGCGAACCCCGGTAGTGGACCAACGTTTGGCGAGGCTCTGCTTCAGTGCCGCCGCGCATGCGGTGTCATAGCGCGCAGCGGACTTTCTGTGGCCGGAGTGGCTACCGTTCGTGAACTCCTGGATTGGACCACAGACGTGCGTGAACGGGTCAGCGCACGACGATCGTTCCGACGCCTTCGTCGGTGAAGATTTCGAGCAGGATTGAGTGTGGCACGCGGCCGTCCACGAAAGAGACCTTTTCGACGCCTGAGTCTATTGCGGCGACTGCGCTATCGACTTTGGGAATCATGCCGCGGCTGATGACGCCGGATTCTTTGAGCGGCTGAACCTCACTGGTGCGCAGCACGGAGATGAGGGTTGCGGGGTTGTTAGGGTCGCGAAGCAGTCCGGGTACGTCGCTCATGAAAACCAGCCGGCGGGCGTGCAGTGCGATGGCGACTTGTGTTGCTGCGAGGTCGGCGTTGCAATTGTAGATGCGGCCTTCGGGGTCTCGCGCGGTGGGGCTGATTACCGGTGTAATTCCTTTTTCGATGCATTCGATCAACGGTGCCGTGTTGACCTCTGTCACCTCACCCACGAAACCGAGGTCCAGCGGCTCGCCGTTTGGCCCCGTGGCGCAGAGTGGACGGCATGTGAACAGGTCCGTGCCGGCGAATCCTTTGGCGATCCCGCCGAGTGAATTGATTGTTTCTACAATGCCGGGGTTGATTTCGCGTGAGAGGACCTGGTCCACAACCCGGACCGTGGCCTCATCGGTGACGCGCATGCCTTGAACGAACTTGGCGGTTAATCCCGCTTTTTCCATCGCGCGGGTGATTGCTTTGCCGCCGCCATGAACGACCACGGGGTTGATTTCCACCGCTTCCAAGAAGACGATGTCGCGCGCGACCTCTGTCCGGAGAGCCGGGTCGGGTGAATCCATAAAACTCCCGCCATACTTAATGACGAAGGTGGCGCCGCTGTACTTCTGGATGTACGGGAGAGCCTCGAGAAGTGTTGCGGCTTTTTCGATCAGGTTTTGCATGTGTGGCAACAGAAGAACCAGTTCGGTCGATCCTCCGGAAAACCGCACTGACAGGGTCCGTTCACCCGCCGAGCGCTGACGGGTTGGAGAGGTCGCCCTTGTTAAAATCGACGTATGCCTCGGTTAGATCGGCAGCGTAAACGACGGCTGAGTAGCGCCCGACGTTCAACCGAATATGGAGATCGAACTGTCGCGGAGCTACTGCGGCGCGCAACAGATCGAACTTGATGTTGGTCGGCTGGCCTTTTTTGAAGCACCAAACGATTTTCCCGCTGCCCGGGGCGCTATAGCCGATGTCGATTTTTTCCTCGGCAATACGCGCGCTGCTGTAGCCGAGCGCATCCAGTATCCGACCCCAGTTGGGGTCACCGCCGTACCAACTTGTTTTTACAAGTGCGCTGTTAGCGACGGCGCGTGCGGCGGCGTCAGCTTCGATCGCGCTTCTGGCGCCTTCGACGCGGACGGTGACAAACCGCGTGGCGCCCTCGCCGTCGCGTACGATCATGTGAGCGAGCGTGAGGCAAACATGATCCAACGCAGCCTGAAAGATTTTGGCCCGGGCGGAGATTGGTTCACAGACTGATGGCGAGCCGGTGGTTTTGTCTCGGGACGGCTTGTAATCGGCGGCGCGGATTGGGTTATTGGATGCAAGGCCATTGGCGAGGATCAGGACCGTGTCGTTGGTGCTCATGTCGCCATCGACGGTGATTCGATTGAAGCTGGTGGCTACTGCTCGGCAGAGGGCAGCGCGGAGTGCCGGAGCTTCAATGGCGACGTCAGTGGTCAGGAAAGCCAGCATGGTTGCATGCGGGACAATCGCAGGCGGCCGTTGGCCTGTTGGGCTCATTCCTGGTTGGATCATGCCTGCGCCCTTGCAAATGCCTCCTATACGGACCGGGCGACCGTCAATTGTGACCTCGACACTGACGGTCTTGGCGAGCGTGTCACTGGTCATGATTGCTTCGGCAGCTTCAGCGGCGTGTTCGGGGCTGTCGCCAAGGCCGGAGACAGCCTTGCGGATGCCATGGCGGATATTGGGCATGGGAAGCTGAACGCCGATCCGGCCGGTCGAAGCCACCAACACAAGTTGCTCCGGCAGGTGCAAAAGCCGTGCAGCTTCGGAAGCCATTTCTTCGGCGTTCTTGAGGCCGAGAGCGCCCGTGGACGCGTTTGCGTTCCCGGAGTTGGCGACGATTGCCTGGGCGCGCCCCTTTGCAATTCGCCGGATGCAAAGCCGAACCGGCGCGGCTTTCACCTGGTTGGTTGTGAACATTCCGGCCGCCACGGCAGGCACATCTGATACAATTATTGCAAGGTCGCGCTTGCGGCCCTTTTCCGAGCCTTTCCCTGTGCCGAGACGCTTGATGTCACAGAAAACGCCTGCGGCACGAAATCCGCGCGGGGCAACAATTGATCCCGGCACTGTCTTCACAGTTGTTTGCATGGCAGGCATTTGGTCAGCAGGTCAAACCAGTTCTGTTCGCATTTTTTCAAACGCTGTTGAAACAGGTGCACGACGGCTTTTGGCTTGGCCGTTGCCCCGGGCAGCGCGGCGCGACGGAGCGCCATCCACGCAACCTGGACACGTCTCTTCGTGAGACCATCGCGTCGCGGCTGCGCCGCACTGTGAATACGTCGGGACATCACTTCCGAGACTCGTCCCCGAGGTTGTGGATGTCAAGCGCAGCCGGTTCACATGCGCAATCTGACAAACTTCGCCTCGTAGGGTTGAAACTCTATTCGGCGCACATCTTCGCGGATGGTTTGTTCTATGGCGTTGACCTCATCGACGTGGATTATCGGGGCTTGGACAGTGACGTTTCCAGCGCCCAAAACGCACGGTTGACCGTCCAGCTCGCGAACAAGTGCAACAACCGCAGAGCCGCTTCTTGCCGGTCGAACTTCGACGACCAGCAGGTTCGGCGCGTCAATCCGCGCAAATGAGAACACCGCGGGCAAACTGTCGCTCCGGGATTTGCCGGGTGGGAGCACCCGCGCTGTCAGTGGAACGCGCGATCCCCAACCAAATCGTGTTGCGGATGATTTTGCCGTGTCCTTGAGCGAGGTGAGGTAATAGGCGAAGGCAAGATCACCCTCCTGGTCGGCGCGGAAATTGGTGAACCAGTAATTGTTCATGACCCATGAATACACGTGCGGTTTCTCGACGCGCGTTACGCGCTGCCACTTGCCAAGGTTGAAATCGCCGAGTTGAACCAATGGGATTGCTTCGCTGCCGAGCACGATCTGGCTGTTGCTTTGGCGGACTGCAATGAAATTTTGGACGGTCTGCCAATCGGATGCCGAACCGGGGAGCTGATCCTTGCCCGGGACGACGGTGCCGCCCTGGGCTTCGTACAACACTTCGCTTTCCGGGGCGTTGAATGGGAAGGCCACATACACAGCTTCGGGAGATCGAACGGCCACCTTGCGGAGCGTGAAATGGAATTCGACGCGTTTGTCGGTGTTGAACAAGCGGATTTCGCCTCTAACTCCGCGGTTTGTTGCACAGCCGTCCATTTCGGCTGTAAACCGCAAGCTTTGCCAAATTGGGCCCCGCGCTCCGGGTTCCATCTTGACGTTCCGCACTGAAGAACGACGGAATGCGTCGGGTTTCATGTCACGCCCCGACGTCAGGACCTCGTAAATGCATTGCCCGAGTCCCCAGACGGCGTTGGTGTCCACCAGTTCACGCCCGAGTTCCTTGTCGAGCAGGCTTACCACGGCTCCTCGGGCTGGATTGACAACGACCTTGTACCAGCCATTCTCGATAGCGTCAGCATCGGGCGGCCCGGTGGGTTCTGCTGCGCGCTTGTTGTTGCCGACATCGATCCCGAGCACCTTGAAACCAAATGACGGCACGTTTTTCACCCAAATCGCCCACCACGTGCCCTCGGCGCGTCTGCTCAATGGCTGTGCTGCAACCGCTTCTCCAGACTCAGAATCGATTATGCGGAACTCCTTGTCGTGCGGCAGAATCTCGTGGTCAATGAAGACCTTCACCAGTCCGGACCTTGGCCAATTGAGCGTGTTGAAAACAACCAGCGACGGGCGTTCGCCCCTTGGCAGGCGATCTTGGATCAACCCAAAAGCCTCCTCGCGCAAGAGCGCCGATTCCTTCACCGCTTCCCAAACATAAGCTGCCTTCTCGCCCCATTGCACCTGTGTGTTCTCGGCAAGCGGATCGTCAATGCTTTCGGCTGCGCCGTAGGTGTGCTCGGCGTAGAAGAAAATGTTGTCTTGAATATCCGAAACACGCTCGATGACGCCGCTGCGTATTGGTTCGCCCAGCAGCGCTGCTTCGGCAAGAATTGCCTGGCTCATCTGCATCGAAGTGTCGGTCTGGCGCGCCGCAGCAGTTTCGCGTGCTGCGGAACCAAAACCGTCAGTCCACCAATCCGGCCATGCGACCCTGAAGACGGGCAAATCGCCGGCGTGTTTCTCTTGGACCCACGTGAGAAACTCTTGTGCGGTTGAGAGCCGGAGTCGTGGCGACGCGTACTTCTCATTCCATTCCTTGACAAGGTCGCAGGCAATTGTCGAAGGCGGTGAATTGTCAGTGAAATACCCGGAGAATTGAACTCCGATGCGATCGAATGGATACCCCCGTTCCTCGAGGGAAGCGAGGTAACGCTCGACATTTGGCGTGAAAGCGTCGAGCCGGCCCTGTTCGACGTGCCAGAAATTCGCTGTCATATAATGGTCAGGCCTGTAGGCGAGAAGGCGTTTGCCTGACGGTGATTCCCACCAAAACGTGGTCGGCTTGTCAAAAGGCAGGATTGACCGGGTTTGATTGATTCCCATTGTGATGTATTGCACCCCGAGCTGCGACAGGTAATCAACCAGACACCACGCGGCGCCGTTGACGTCGTTTTGCATCGCAGTTCGGACCGGCCCGAACTCGCGCTGGAGCAGCCCGATGAACTCGAGGGAGGCCGCCAGCGAACTTTCACTGGCGATTTCCGACATGTTCAGCAACATCGCGGTAACTTCAATGCGCCCCTCACGAGATCGGCGTTTGAGCCGTTCAATCTGTTCAACGGGGCGCCGCTTCAGATACTCGCGCACGGCCCATCCGGTCTCGCAGGTCCACCTGAATTTGGCGTCTTCAGGGTAATTCTCGGTCAGGTCGCAGAAATCCAGCGCGTAATCAATGTATCGCAGGTGCTCGGGTAGAATCTCGGTTTGCGGTCGCGTGTAGCCAATGTCAGTGTGCGTGTGTTGCGTGAGGTAGATTGTCCAACGCTTCGGCGGTTTGATCTCAAACGGCCCGGCTTCGTGTTTGCCCGCGCTGGATTCGAATCGGATTTTCACCTTGGCAGGTGCGCTGAAAACCGGCACTTCAAGTCGGACTTTGTTCGTGCCCGCGGGAAGATTCCCGAGCTTAATTACAGGCGTTTCTGGCCAACCTTCGCCAGTCACCCGAGCGGTCAGACCGGTCAACGCATCCGACTTGATTGTCCCGACGAGAACCGCTCGCTCCCCAGTGTCGCTGCGCACAATCAACGGAGACGAACGCAGTTCGACCGACGAAATACCGCCTTCCGCGGCGGCCGCGACCACGTTGAACAAAGCGATGGCAAACAAAACAACCACCGAAACGCCCCTGTAACCGGAGCAGCTCGACAACAAGAATGACTCTCTTTTCATTGGCGAATTTTCTTCGGGCGTATATTTGCCCGTATTTGACCCTGCGCAACCCTGGCGCTTGGCAACTGCGCGCTCTGCCAGGGTCACAGTCCATGCATTCGGCGGGTCAAGCATGACCAAAAATGCAGTCCGCGCAACAACTTTAGCCCGGAAATTGCACTGGAATGAAGCTTTGGGTGTCTCGGGCTGGTCAAGCGGTGAGATTTCCGGCTTAGCGGTTGCGACCGTGGCGCGCGGAACACGCGGAATGTGCAAGAGGAATGTGGGGGAACGTTCAACGCGCAAAACGACAGAGCCCCGCACCTGCAACCATGAAAATCTCGAGGCGGGAATGTCGAATCGATGAATCCTTCGAGGTTCGGTCTTGCCCGGGTTTCTGATGGTGACAAGCTTGCTGCCACACAAAGAAGGAACACGAATACGAATCTCAGTCGGCGAATCCTCCAACTGAACTCGGTCGTGATCAACTCGATCGCAATCCTGTCAGTTATCCAACCGTCAATTGCTTTTGTTTGTTCAGCGATTATGCCAACAGGCCGCCAGAGCAAACGTGTTTGGACGGTACACCGTGGGTTGGAAACGACGGAAAAAACTGGCTTGTGTACTGCCATGAGTGGGTGCAGGTCGGAGACGGAAGAATGATGGCGGTGCGGATGAAAGCGGACTGGACCGCGCGCGTTGGCGAGCCACTCGAGCTCTTCAAAGCATCACAAGCTCCATGGGTGACGAACCTGACGTCCGCCCTTCGGCCGGGAACAAACAACTATGTCACCGACGGTCCATGGCTGTATCGCACCAAAAACGGTCACTTGCAGATGCTTTGGTCAAGTTTTGGTCGCGGCGGCTACAGTGTGGGCGTGGCAATCTCTCGCACCGGAAAAGTCGAAGGCCCATGGGTGCAACTGCCAGACCCTCTTTTTGCTCGCGACGGCGGTCACTGCATGATGTTCCGGACCTTTGCTGGGCAATTGCTTCTGGCCTTGCACCAGCCAAACCGCGGCGGACAGGAGCGAGCCAAACTGTTCGAAGTCGAGGAGAACGATGACAGGTTCACGCTGCGGCGGTTCGGACACGGAGGATTCCTCTTCGCGCACATGGCACTCATCGATTACGCCGCCTTTCAGAGAAGACCCCGAAGCGTATTGGCGCGGACAGCTAACACTTTACGTCACATCTCGTGATCTCGTCGCGTTCTCCGAACCCCGGCGATTGTTCGATCACGACCTTGCCACAATTGATGTCATTGTCCGCCGCGAAGGCGATCGGTACTTTGCATTTCTGAAGGATGAACGATATCCGTCGTTTGACTGGCCAACGCGGAAAACAATTCGCATGTTTTCGGACACCGACGCTGGCGCTTTCTATGGCTTGGGATATGCCACAGCCGAAGACCGCGCATTTCAAATGACGTATTCACTTCGGATGGTTCAAGGTCACACAAACCCGACGCCCGAACATTCACCGGCTGGGGATGCCCAAACAACGTGTCTGTCCCCATATCGCGTTTACAGGCAGGAGAGCGCGCGTCATTTCGGCTCGGGGGGCTGCAACAGCTACCTGTAGGGAACTGCGCGGGACAGACAGTGAGCCTGTCACTTTATCTTGGGTCGCAGTTGGATGTGCGCGTGGGTAGTCGGCATGTAGTGGCCATGCGAAATGCACGGTGGGATGTTCAGTCACTGAGATCGGGCAATCCCGATGGTTGCGACTCGATAGTAGCCATTGCTGTCGCGCAGATGTTCCTTTAGCGCAAATTCCACCGGTCGGTCGCCGCCAGAGGTCCGGTCAAACAGGCCGACCGAAACGTCATACTTGCCTGGAGAGAATTCGGGGGGTATCGCGAGCTCCCGGCGAAGCACAATCGGCGTGCCGGGCAGCCATGTCTTGTCGGCATGTGCGACAGTAACGATCCAGCTCGATCCGTTGCCGTCTAATTTCAGGCGCAGTTCATACGGGTGATACGGCGGGGCTACGCCACGGTTCTCGAGTGTCAATGCGAGCAGCAGTTTTCCGCCTGCAGTGACCGGATCGAGCCATTCGACTGAGATTGGAAACAACCAATAACCGCATTGGTTGAGCATTTCGCGGGTGAACTCGGGGTTATCCGCCAGCCACTCGTGCGCGTAACCGTGGTAGCCGATGTACGTCGCATGCAGAAGCTGGAGTGCGCCACGGAAATAATCCTTTCCGGTTTTACCCCGGCCATGCTTTGCGACTAGTGAGTCGTGGCGCCCCTCCCAATTGCCGAGGCGTTTCACGGTGCCGTAGTGTTCCAGCTCGAAAACCGTTGGGGTGTGCGGGTACGCGTCTGCAAAGAACCCGGGGCTGCGAACCGTGAACCGGTCGCTGTAACCGTCGAGATAGCCGTTCACAAGGATGCTATCGTCCCGGTAACTGATGCCGTTGGTAATCACATGGCGGTGGAGCGCCTGCCGCTGCTGAGGATTGTTCAAGGCATAGACAAAATCGTCCGACACCACCAGTTGCGCGCGTTTGAAGTGTTTGATGTGTATGTCCACGTGCTTTTTGCGCGCGTCGAAACCGACTTCCTTACGGCTGCCGGCCCAAGAGTGACCTTCGCCCCAGTCGCCGATGCTGCCGATGTCCACGTAGCGCAGCCACGGCCGGTGGTCGTAACGCGCCGCAAACGCCTCAAGGAAACGGTCCAGCTTAGCCAGGAAAATCGGGTCATCGAACTCCGGTTCCCATGGACCGTCCGGGCCGGTGGGTTGGCCCGTTCGATAGAAACCGCCCCTGGCACCAGCTTCCATGACCCAGCGTGGTGTGGCGAATTGTTGCTCGATACGGTCCGTGCTGGTTTCCTTGCAACTGATGCGAAATGCGATGCCAAGACCGTGGGCTGTCCACTTGTCGATAATCCGGTCAATAACGGCCCAGTCAAACTCGCCCTCGCGTGGCTCGAGGTAGGACCATGCGAGTCGAATGTAAACGTGGTCCATGCCCGGAAACTCGAGCAGGTCGGTGTCTTTGCGGATGGCGTACTTGTCGGGGTGATTATCGGGATAGTGGTGATACCAACCCTTGTGAGGGTTTATGAGGACACGTTTTGCGTCGTGGAACTGCGACAAGTCCTGCCGATGCCAGCGGGCTGGGGTGCGGTCCTCGTCAGGTTGGCCCGCGGCGTCACCGAGGCAGCAGTAGCCAGCGAGGGACAATGAGAATGGCCACAAAAAACGAGCGATGTCTTTCAGGATGCTCATAGCACGGTACAGAGCATGACCAGGTCGCATGGCAAAAGCGATTCAAAAACCTGTGTGCAACCGATTCCAGCCCAGAAATCTCACCCGAATGAGGCTTTGGGAACAAGGTGACAGGCACGTTGTTTATGCATAAGAACAAAGCGGCAGCAAGCTGCCGCACTCCAAACGCTTCGCGCCTACCAACGCCTACTGCATACGCGGCACCGCGTGAAATACCATTGGGATCAGCGGCGAAGTCGAATGGGGCCATATGGGGACAGACACGGTGTCGGGGCGGAGCTCCGCAGGTCGTCCTTTGGCACAGGCGCAAAGCGCTGGGGTAACGCAATCGGGACTGGAAAGCTTTCAGTTTTCCGGGTAAACGGGGTACTCTAACGGCGATGGGTTGCTCTGCATCTTGGGCGATGCCACGCCCGCGGCTTCAACTTTGGTTCCGGCTGCGGGGGGCTGGGAAATATGATGGCTAATGGAGTTGGATGGTGCGACCGGTGCGTGCCGATTCGTAACAGGCGGCCAGGATCCGTTGGCTTTGCTGCACGCGGCGATCATGGCCTCGGCGTCCTCGACGGTCGTGGCGGGCGATTTTTCGTATAGGACGTGTTTACGTGAGCAGGCGCATGCGATGGTTTGCTCGCGATGAAAGCTCGGAGGAGTTGCGACATACACCGCGTCAATGCCGGCCCTGACAGGTAAAGCCGGGCTGGGTTCGGTCAAGCAAGGATTCCCGCATGTGCGATCTCGGAGGTCGTTGAAGTGGAAAAACTCATGGGCGCGACGTTCCCTCAGTCACCTCGAGGAGACGGTCCGGCATGATGTTCCGGAGAACATCGTTGCGTCCTCCGGGCCAACGCACCTCGACCAGGTCCACTCGGGTTCTATGACCCAGGCCGAAGTGGGGAACCATACCGTAGTGGCTTTGATAGCCGCGACCGCTGTGCACCTCGTCCACGAGGGTGAGGTCTCCGGCGATCACGGTGATGCGGGCGCCGACGCCGTCGCGGTTACTGCGCGTTCCACGCAGCCGCACCTTGAGCCAGTGGTTCCCGGGCGGGCTGTCGTTGCGCAGGACTGTGGGGCCACGACGTGAATTCAGGATCACCACGTCAATGTCGCCGTCGTTGTCGAGGTCGTCGAAGGCGGCGCCGCGGCTACTGCGTTTCAACGCAAGGCCGTCACCGGCCAGGGCCGATATGTCCTGAAATTTACCGTTACCAGTGTTCTCGAGGAGGAGGTCGCTGGCTTCGTAGCTGGTGGTGTCGTCCCACAAGTCCACCGTGTCTTGCAGGTGTCCGCACGCGATGAAGAGGTCGCGGTCGCCGTCTTGGTCGAAGTCCACCAGCGCGGCGCCCCAAGTGACGTGGTTGTAAGTTCCGGCGCCAGCCCCGGTCACGTGGGTTGCATCCTCGAACAACCCCCGTCCGAGGTTGCGGTAGAGGATCGCCCACTGCTTTTGGTAAGAAGTCATGTAGAAGTCGAGACGGCCGTCGTTGTCGAAGTCGCCGCATTCAACCCCCATGGTGCCCATGCCGATCCCGTTGGCGTCATACGCGAGGCCGGTCAGCATGCCGACCTCGACGAACCGGCCGGTGCCGTCATTCTGCCAGACGAAATTGGCCATCGCATCATTGCCGACGATGATGTCCGTGTCCCCGTCGCCGTCGTAGTCGGCGCAAATCATTCCCATGGCGGTTCCGGCGTGGGCGGCCACGCCCGATTCGCGGCTCACATCGGTGAATGTTCCGTCGCCATTGTTGCGGTACAACGTGTCAGGAACTGGACCATAGGCCATCGGACCAACGTAAGCTGGATGGCCGCTGACGAACCGAGTCTGGTGCTTCGCGAAGGTGAAGGCGACGTAATTGCCGACGTAAAGGTCAAGGTCGCCGTCGTTGTCCATATCAAGAAAGCAGGCTCCGGCGCCCACCTGATCTCCGTTGGCTACGCCGGCGGCTTGGGTGACATCGGTGAACGTGCCGTCGCCGTTGTTCCGGTACAGCACATTGGGCCCGAAGTTGTTGAGGTAGATGTCCTGGTCGCCGTCGTTGTCGTAATCTCCGACGCAGACACCCAACGCGTAACCGGTGTCTCCCACGCCCGCTTGGTCTGTGACATCTGTGAATTTCCAATTCCCGTCGTTCCGATACAAAGCGTTCTTGGGTGCGGGGCTCATGCGCGCGCCGGGCAGGGGCGCGCCGTTCAGGAAGTAGATGTCGATGTCGCCGTCGCCGTCGTAGTCAAACGTCGCCAATCCGCAGCAGACCGTTTCCACGATGTAGTGGCGCCCTGAACTGCCATCTGTGTGGACAAAGGTGATGCCGGTCTCGCGGGTGATGTCACGCAATTGGATCCGGGCCGGAGGTTGCGCGGCGGTGAGCGTGAACGCCACGAAGCACCAGAGCAGCACAGGAGCCGTGCCGAGCGGTCGGGAATTCATGGTCGAGTTCCTGTTGTTGGATTGCTGGCGCGGCTACTGCCTTCGACGATTGTGACCAGGCGGTCGGCCTCGACGTTGTGAAGGACGTCCACGCCGCCGCCGATCCAGTTGACTTGAATTCGGTCCACCCGCTGGCGGTGTCCCAAGCCGAAGTGCAATCGCTTGCCGAAGTCACTTTGGTAGCTGCGACCGCTGTGCATTTCATCAATCTGCGTGAGGTCACCCGCGGTGACGGTCACGCGCGCGCCGATGCCGTCCCGATTCGAGGTCTTCCCGCGGAGTTGCACTTGGAGCCAATGATGCCCGGTGTTCGAGTCGTTGCGTAGGATCGTGGGAGGGCGCCGTGAATTGAGAATCACCACGTCGATGTCCCCATCGTTGTCGAGGTCGTCGAAGGCGGCACCGCGGCTGCTGAATTTGGGCAGGAGTCCGTCGCCACAGCGGTCCGAGACATTCACGAACCGTCCCTGGCCGTTGTTCCACAGCACGATATTGCGTGCCTCGTAACTGGTCGTGCCATCGAACTGCTCGACGTTGTCGAGGAGATGGCCGCAGGCAACGAAGATGTCGCGATATCCGTCATTGTCCAAGTCCGCCAGGGCCGTGCCCCAAGTGACATGCTGGTACGTACCGAGACCTGCACCGGTTACGCGGGTCACGTCCTCAAACAACCGGCCGCCTCGATTCTGGAACAGGCTGGCCAGTTGGCGCTGGTAGGAGGTCATGTAGAAGTCAAGCCAGCCATCGTGGTTCCAATCCGCACACTCTACGGCCATCGTGCCGTGCACGTTGCCGAAAGCATCGTACGCGAGTCCTAAAGCCACTCCCACCTCGATGAACCGGCCCGTGCCATCGTTTTGGAAAACAAAATTGGGTCTCAGGTCGTTCCCCACCACAATGTCTGTATCACCGTCGTTATCGTAGTCCACGGCGATCAGCCCCATCCCGGTCCCCAGATGCGCCGCTATACCGGACTGGACGCTGACATCGGTGAATGTTCCATCGCCGTTGTTCCGAAATAGTACGTTGGCTGTGGGAGGATAGTTCAAGGGGCCCACGTACGCGGGGAACCCGCTCATGTAAGAGATATGATGGTTTTGGAAGTTGAACCGGACGTAGTTCGCTACAAACAGGTCCAAGTCGCCGTCACCATCCATGTCGAGGAAACAGGCCCCAGCGCCGACCTGGTCGCCCGCCGCGACACCAGCCTCGCGGGTTACGTCTGTGAAAGTACCATCGCCGTTGTTTCGGTAAAGGACGTTCGGGCCGAAGTTGTTCACGTAGATGTCCGCGTCCCCGTTGTTGTCATAGTCGCCTATGCACACACCCAGTCCGTAGCCGGTGTCTCCGACACCTGCGGTTTCCGTCACGTCGGTGAATTTCCAGCCACCGTCGTTTCGGTACAGCGCGTTGCGCGGGGGCGGATCCGTTGGCGCGCCGGGCAGCGGGCTGCCGTTGAGAAAGTAGATGTCCACGTCGCCGTCCCCGTCGTAGTCGAAAGTCGCCAATCCGCAACAAACTGTCTCGACAATGTATCTTCGCCCGGAACTGCCGTCGGTGTGGACGAAACCGATGCCGGTCTCCCGGGTGACGTCGCGGAGGTGAATTGGACACGCGGACTCGGCTGCGACGAGAGTGGCAACGGCCCCTCCCAAGACGAAAAACCACGCAGCACAGGCAGGCAATGCGTGCGGAAGGTCTTGCGTCGAGTTCAGCCTCGGGCAGCGGCGCGATTCAGCGTGCCACCTACTATGAAAGGCCGGTCGAACGTTCATGGCGGCGGCAGCGTTTCAAGGCGCTCGAGGAATCCCCTGTACTGCGGTTCATTCGGGTTTCGGGCGACGGCCTGCTTCGCCGCTGCCAACGCCCCGGACCGATCGTTGTTTCTGAGACATAGCACTGCCAGCAGGTAGTAATGGGAGCCGGTCGGCTCCAGATCGACGGCTTTCTTGGCCAATGCCATGGCTTCGGCAAGGCGGCGGTCACTGCGGAGTAGAAGCTCGGCCAAGGCGCGATACCCTTCGGCCCATTCGGGCGCGAGTTCTTGGACCTTCCGATAAGCCCTTTCGGCCGCGTCGAACTGCTGGAGCCGGCTCTGAAGTCGGCCGAGAAAAAGGTAGTTCAAGCTGTTGCTTGGCTGCTCGGCCGTCAACTGCTCGAAGACGGTGACCCCCGCGGGCAGTGCCTTTTGTTTGACGTAATGAGCCTCCAAAGCCGACCGGTATCTGAGGTTGTCCGGGTCAAGACTGGCAGCTCGGTGCAAGAGCGTCGCCGCTTTCTCGCTTTCTTTGTGCATGCTATGGACTTCGGCTGCTCCGAAGAGGGTCCGGGCCACCGTTTGCCGCACCAGCGGCAGGCCGGTCAGCGTGTCCTGCTGTACATTGCGGTCTGTCAGCGAGCGCCGGTCAATCGCTTCGAGTTTCTGGAACCGCTCCCGAGCTTCCGCCGCCTCTTCGGTCCGGCCTAGCCGCACGCATGCCGTGTAGAGGCCGAAGAAGGCTTGCGTGTGCTCTGGCAACAGCTCGATGGCGCGGAGAAAACTCTCTCGCGCTTGGGCGTATCTCCCCGACTGGATTAAGGCTTGGCCGAGCAGGTAATGGCTCTCGCTCTCGGGCCGAGGAAGGCGGACAGCTTGATCGAGCGCCGCAATCGCTTCATCTGTCCGGCCCAGGTCCATCAAAGCCCGGCCCAGCCGGTTCAGGCCATCGGCGGTGGGCGGGCCACGACGCAAGCCTTCCTTGCAGAGCCGGACGGTTTCCTCGAGGTTGCCCTTGTCGTAGGCAATGCGAGCCAGCACCGCGTATGCCTCGGCCAAGTTCGGGTTCAACTCGAGGCAGCGTTTCAGGTATTTGGTTGCTTGCTCCGAGTGGCCGGTGTTGTAGGCAGCAGACCCCAGCAGCGCGTAGGCAAACGCATCGTCCGGATACGCCTCGGCGACTTGTTGGGCCACGGCCAAGGCTTCCTGCTTCAGTGCGGCAGCCTCTGCCTGCGGTCTAGGCAGGACACCTTCAGAAACCGCAGCCGGTTCTCGAACGGGGCGCACTGCGGCAGCCTCGAGTTGAGCAACGCTACCCGATCGCGTCCGATGTGATTCTTCGGATTCAGGGCCCTCCTCCGCCACCAGTATGAACCATCCCAGCGCGACTGCGGCGCAACCAACGCAACAGCACGGCAGGGATCGGGTTGCTCGAACCCGGCCACACTTGTGTGCGGTTCTCACTTGATGAACTCCAACATACCTCGGTGCGTCATCCGCGCTCACGGGGTCGGGCTGACTCGACCAAGCCCACCCAAAATGAGCGCGACGGTTCACCACGCCGAGAATCGTCCGCCATAATAGGTCGCGGTGCGACCTTGGTCAAGCCTGCCTGTGTGTTCGCGCGAAGCTGGCACAGCCCAAGAATGTGAGAGCCGACAGAATCTGAGATGCGCCCGAAGCAGAAAAGAGGCTTGACTGGTGTTAGACTGCAGTAGTAGAGAAGATACCGTCAGTTCAAACCGTTCCGCAGTGAAGGCGGGCTCCGAGTCAGTGCAGATTGCACGAGAGGACCGCGAATCAGCGGGTTCGAATGGCGTGGTGTTGCGTCTTCATGTGCGGAACACAACCAACCGAGTAAGCTCATGCAAACCAAAACAATCCCACTACTTGCGGCCCTTGCGGTCGCTTTTGGATCAGGTTCGTTGCTGAGCTGGGCAGCCGGCCCTCCGGCCGCTCCGCAAGGCGCAATTACCACCAAGGTGTTCCTGAATATCGGCGGCGGCACTACTGTCGCAGACCTCACTTCAAATCCGAAGTTCCCGGATTCTCC